>JBAQCT010000124.1:0-24826 GCA_049294375.1 Gallionella sp.
TTCTCCACGCACATCGCAACACTTCAATCCACGTTCAGCCTGCTGGCTGCGCTGCTGCTGCGCGGCGCGCGCTAATTACACCCACATCATTAGAAGTGAGCGCGCCAACCGACCATCGGTTGCGCAGGTTTGACCTATCTATATAGGAGTACAGCATGCCGAATAAAATGCCAAATAAAATGCCAAATAAAACGACAGACAAATTGATTATTTTTGACACCACGTTGCGCGACGGCGAGCAGAGCCCGGGTGCGGCGATGACGCGGGAAATGAAAGTCCGCATCGCGCGCCAGTTGGAGAAGCTTGGCGTGGACGTGATCGAGGCGGGCTTTGCCGCCGCGAGTCCGGGCGATTTCGAGGCGGTGAAGGCAGTCGCCGAGACCGTGAAAAATTCCACGGTGTGTTCGCTGGCACGCGCCAGCGAGAATGACGTGCGCCGCGCTGGCGAGGCGATTAAGCCAGCCAAATCCGGGCGCATCCACACCTTCATCGCCACCAGCCCGATCCATATGCAGCACAAGTTGAGGATGACAGAGGATCAGGTGGTTGAGCGCGCGGTCAGCGCGGTGAAGTGGGCACTGGAATACACCGACGACGTGGAGTTTTCCGCCGAGGACGCGGTGCGTTCGGAAATGGATTTTCTGGTGCGCGTGTTCGATGCGGTGATCAAGGCCGGGGCAAAAACCATGAACGTGCCGGACACGGTGGGTTATTCGATTCCCGCCGCGTGGGGTGAGCGCATCCGGGAATTGATCGCGCGCGTACCTGATTCGGACAAGGTGATCTGGTCAACGCATTGCCACAATGACCTCGGGCTGGCGGTGGCGAACTCCTTGTCCGCCGTGATGAACGGCGCGCGCCAGGTGGAGTGCACCATCAACGGCCTGGGCGAACGTGCCGGCAACGCTTCGCTGGAAGAAATCGTGATGGCGGTGAAGACGCGCCGCGACATATTCAACCTCGATACGCGCATCGACACCACGCAGATCGTGCCGACTTCCAAGCTGGTATCCAGCATCACCGGTTACCCGGTGCAGCCGAACAAGGCCATCGTCGGCGCGAACGCCTTCGCGCACGAATCCGGCATCCATCAGGATGGCGTGCTCAAGCACCGTGAGACCTACGAGATCATGCGTGCCGAGGATGTGGGCTGGAACGCCAACAAGCTGACCCTCGGTAAGCTCTCCGGGCGCAATGCGTTGCGCCAGCGTTTCACCGAACTGAACATCGAGTTCGATTCGGATGAGGCGTTCAATGCCGCGTTTCAGCGCTTCAAGGAGTTGGCGGATCGCAAGCACGAAATTTTCGTCGAGGACTTGCAGGCGCTGGTGAGCGACGAGGCGGTGGCGCATGTCAGCGAGCATTACCGTTTGGTCTTCATGCGCGCCCATAGCGAAACCGGGATATTGCCGATGGCGAAGGTGGCAATCAGCATCGATGGCGAGCAACGCGAAGCCGAGGCGCAATGCGGTGGGCCGGTGGATGCGACCTTCCAGGCCATCGAGAAAATCGTGCATAGCGGCACCGAGCTTCAATTGTATTCGGTGAACAACATCACCAGCGGCACCGATGCACAGGGCGAAGTGACGGTGCGCCTCGCCAAAGGCGGGCGGATCGTCAACGGGCAGGGCGCGGATACCGACATCGTCGTGGCCTCCGCCAAGGCTTACCTGAATGCGCTCAACAAGTTGCACAGCAAGCTGGAGCGCGCCCACCCGCAGTTGTAATTCCATTTCCATTTTACAAATACAATAATCCGTAGGTCGGGCTACGCCCGACAGCTTTATTTGGCGGGCAGAGCCCGCCCTACGAAAATGCACTGTTAATTTAGAATTGGAATAAGGAAGCCTCTCAAAATCCACATTCCAACACCTTACCCTCTCCAAGGTGTTGGATCGGTTTTTGAGCGCGCTTCCTTAACATTTGGAAACAATTATTTTTGAACATCCGGCCGGATGTCTAGTCATACTTTCGCCTCGTGGATTGCGAGGCGTTTTTATGAGCTTCCACTATTCCCCTAAATTTTTCCGGAGATTATCTTGAAGAGAATTTTATTAAGCTTCTCGTTTTTATTGGCTTTACTGGGCGCAAATTCAAGCTGGGCAGGATGTTCAGCCATGCCTAATTTGCAATGCCCGCATGCGGAGTTTTCCGGCAAGAGCATGGTGCAGGCGAATTTGCAGGAGGCGCAGCTTCTTGAAGGGGATTTGTCGCGCGCCGACCTGACCAAGGCCAACCTCAAGGGCGCGAATATTTATCACGGCAAGCTGATGGGCGGCAACTTTACCGAAGCGGATATGACCGACATCACGTTGTATAGAGCCGATCTGACCGGCGCCAATCTCACTGGAGCGAATCTGACGGGCTCCAGGCTCAAGGGCGCAAATTTCAGCGAAACCAATTTGACCGACACCGATCTGACCGATGCAGAGATTGATGGCGCAAAATTCAACAAGGCCATTTTTTGCCGCACCACGATGCCGAATGGCATCGTGAACAGCGGCGCGAACTGTTCCGCCAAAAAAGCCGCCAAGGCCGATCAAGCGGATGCGACGGAAGGTTCGATCAACGGCTGCGCGATCCGGCAGCACACGGTATGCATGAATGCGGCGCTGGCTGAATCCAACCTTGGCTCTGCCAATCTTTCCGGCGCACAGCTATACATGGGCAATCTCGCGCAAGCCAACCTGTTCAAGGCCAATCTCGGTAAGGCCAATTTGACCGAAGCCAATCTTACGCGCGCCAATCTCACACGCACCAACCTGTCGCAAGCCAACTTGACCGATGCCAACCTGAACAAGGCTGTGCTGCGCGGCGCGCAACTGGAGCGCGCTAACCTGACCGGCGCAATCCTGCTGAATGCCGACCTGACCGATGCCGATCTGACCGGCGCGAACATCGCCAATGCTACGCTGACCGGCACGACTTTGTGCAATACGGTCATGCCCAACGGTATGGTGAACAACAGCGGTTGTGCTGGCGAGAAAAAGCAGAAGTGATTGCCGGTATCGTGAAAATATAACCCGTGAAATAGATACCCCGGCTTTGCCGCTTATGGGCATTGCCGGGAATATTCAGCTTCCGGGTTATTCCATTTCCATTTTACAAATACAATAATCCGCAGGTCGGGCTACGCCCGACAGCTTTATTTGGCGGGCAGAGCCCGCCCTACGAAAATGCACTGTTAATTTAGAATTGGAATTATACCGCTTCCTCCAGACTCATCTCCAGTTCCAGCCAGTTTTCTTCCAGTTCTGTGACTCTGGTTTCCATGCGCTCGCGCCGGATATTCAGGTCGGCGATGAAGTCGCCGCTGCATTCGGCATAGGTGGCCGGATCGCCGAGCTTGCCGTTGATTTCCGCCAATTCGGCTTGCGCCTTGTTTAGCTCGGCTTCGAGCTTGATCTGCTTTGACAGCAGCGCCTTTTTCTTCGGCCTAGCGGCGGTTTCCTGCTTTTGCTTTTCCGGCGGAACCTGAACCACCTCGCGCGGGCGGCGCGCTTCGATCCAGCTCTTGTAGTCTTCCAGATCGCCGTCGAACAGTTTGGCATCGCCGTCGGCGACCAGCCACAGCTCGTCGGCCACGGCGCGGATCAGGCTGCGGTCGTGGGACACCAGCACCACCGCGCCGGTGTATTCCTCCAGCGCGATGGTGAGCGCGTCGCGCATGTCCAGATCGAGGTGGTTGGTCGGTTCGTCGAGCAGCAGCAGGTGCGGTTTTTGCCAAGCCAGCAGCGCGAGCGCGAGGCGGCTCTTTTCACCGCCGGAGAAGCTTGCCACCGGGCGATCTTCGTCGTTGCCTGCCAGGCCGAAGCGACCGAGGAAGGTGCGCAGCGCCAGCGCAGTTTCCTTCGGCGCGAGCCGCTCCATGTGTTGTAGCGGGGTGGCCGCGCTGTCGAGGTTTTCCAGCTGGTGCTGGGCGAAGTAGCCGATGCGGATGTCAGGGGTGATCTCCAGTTTGCCCGAGGTGGGCGCAAGTTCGCCGACCAGCAGCTTGATTAGCGTGGATTTGCCCGCGCCATTCGGCCCGAGCAGCGCGATGCGCGCACCGGCGCGCAGCACCAGATCGACGTTCTGGAACAACTTCTTGTCGCCGTAGCCGAAGCCCATTTTATCGGCGCGCAGCAGCAGGTCGGGGCTGCGTTCTGGCGCTTCGATTTCCAGCTCGAAATGGCCGTCGGTGACATGCGCCGGGGCGATGCGCGTAATTCTTTCCAGTGCCTTGACGCGGCTTTGCGCCTGCTTGGCCTTGGTGGCCTTGGCGCGGAAGCGGCGCACGAAGTCTTCCAGATGCGCGATTTTCGCTTGTTGGGTCTGGAATGCCTGATTCTGCTGGGCGATTTTTTCGGCGCGGGCGCGCTCGAAGTTGTCGTAATCGCCTGAATAGCTGTCGATGATGCAGTCGTGGACATGGGCGATGCGGTTCACGCTGGCGTTGAGGAATTCGCGGTCATGCGAAACCAGCAGGATGCTGCCGGGATAGCGCGACAGGTATTGTTCCAGCCAGAGGATCGCTTCGAGGTCGAGATGGTTGGTCGGCTCGTCGAGCAGCAGCAGGTCGGCGCGGTGCATCAGCGCGCGCGCCAGATTCAGGCGCATGCGCCAGCCGCCGGAGAAGCTGGTTACCGGGCGTTCCAGCGAGTCGCTGGCGAAGCCCAGCCCGTTCAGCAGTTGCGCGGCGCGCGCCTTGGCACCGTAACCGTCGATGGCCTCGAACTGCTGCTGGGCTTCGAACCATGCCGTATCGTGATTGATGTCATTATTTTCGGGCGCCAGGATTTTTTCCAGTCGGCGCAACTGCACATCACCGTCCAGCACGAACTCCAGCGCGGGCTGGTTTGAGTTTTCAATCTCCTGTTCGACATAGGCGATGGTCTTGCCGCTTTGCAGCGAGACCTCGCCGCCGTCGGGTTTTATTTCGCCGCGTATCAGGCGGAACAGCGTGGTTTTGCCGCAGCCGTTTTTGCCAACCAGCCCGATGCGCTGGTTGGCGAATGCCTGTAGATTAGCCTGCTGGAACAGCGGGATGCCGCCTTGAAGGTAAGTCAGATTCTGGATATTGAGCATGGTGCAATGATAACAGAGGGGCACGCTGTTCTTTCAATGCCGCCCTCCGGCATCGAGGGTGGCGATGATTGATATGGCACGAGCCATGTTAGAATTATTTTCATTCCAAGCAAGCCACCGCATATGATCACCCTGCAAGCCAATAGCGAAATCAGACGCTTCAAGGCATTTTTTTCCGCACATGAAAGGTTTTTTATGCGGCTGTCATGCTTGCCGGGTTGCCTTCTTGCAATCGCTTTGGCCTTGATTGGCTATTCGACTGCATTTGCGCAGGAACGGGGCATGGAGCTTTCCGCAAAGGCTGACGAGAGGCGCGTCGCGCTCGTCATCGGCAACTCGGTCTATAAAGATTCCTCCTCGCTAAGAAATCCCGGAAACGATGCGCGCGCCATCGCGGAAAAAATGAAAGCGCTGGGATTCGATGTCATTCTCAGGACGGATTCAACCCAGAAGGAAATGAATCGGGCCATCACCCTGTTTGGCGAGAAACTGTCCAGCGGCGGGGTTGGGCTGTTTTATTACGCCGGGCATGGTATGCAGGTGCGCGGCAAGAATTTTCTTGTTCCTGTCGATGCGGCGATTGAAAGCGAGTCCGCCGTGCGCAGCGAATCGGTCGATCTCGATCTGGTGCTGGATCAACTGTCGGCTACGCGTGTCGGGATGGTTATTCTCGATGCCTGCCGCAACAATCCGTTCGAGCGGCGTTTTCGTAGCGGTGCGGGGAATGGCCTGGCGCAAGTCGATGCGCCAAAGGGGGTGCTGGTTGCCTATGCGACCGCGCCCGGCAAGGTCGCGGCGGACGGAACCGGCAAGAATGGGCTGTATACCTCGGAGTTGTTGCGCGCGCTGGCAGAGCCGGGGCGGCGCATCGAAGACGTGTTCAAACAGGTGCGCATAAGGGTATCCAACGCCACAAACGACCAGCAAATCCCGTGGGAATCCTCATCACTGACGGGCGATTTCTTTTTTGCCAAACCGGCAAAAACCCAAATGGAAGGCCGTGCGGATGTCGAGCCTCAACAGGGCGGGGCGGTCGACCCGGTTCTGGTTGAACTCGAGATGTGGAAGTCGGTAAAGGATAGCGCCAGTGTCGGTGATCTGGAGGAATATCTCAGGCATTATCCGGAGGGAAAATTTTCCGGGTTGGCGCACGCGCGCATAGACAGGCTCAATCAGGCCGCACAAGCCGTGCCGCAGCAAGCACGGACGCTTGAATCCGACCTCGTGGGAAAATGGGAATTTGGCCGTTCGACCGGCGCCCTGTTTGCTCCCGCCGGGCATATTTGCAACGTGGAGTTGCTTCCCATAAAAGGTGCATACGGCAATGCCATCAAATCTTGCCACGGTAACGAATCTTTCTGGAGGATGAATGGGGAGAAGCTGGAGTTTCTCGGAAGTGGCGGCCATGTTACCACCAGCTTTACCAGAACAGCCGAAGGACGCTGGGAAGGGGCGTATATCGGGCCGGGGAGCAACCTGATTCCGGGTGTGATCCATTATTTGAAGCAAGATACGGCGAAATATCATGACGGAGTATGGAGCGGCGAACTGGAAACCTATGGTGGCTTGTTCAATGTGCCGGTGAAAGTCAACATCGTGCTTGCAGTCAACAACGGGCAGATTTCGGGTAGCGTTTTTATGTACAACGAAAATCGCACTTTTTCCGGCAGGATCGACGGGGAGGGTAACTTGATAGACGCCAGGCTGACAGGCGTTTTACAAGTCTACACTTTGCACGGCAAGTTGTGGGAAGCGGGTGGCGAGGGTTCGATGGGCTGGAAGGTGCGTATAAGGTTGGCTAAAAAACAGGCATCGAAATAGCTAGTGCTGGTCAGTGCGCGCTGATTTCCCCGAATAATTCATCCCACAGTTTCCGGCTCGCCTGTGTGTCGATTTCTCCATGCGGTATGCGGCATTGCGACTGGTTGTTGAGCCGCATGCGGTGCTGGATCTGGCGCAAGTTGCGATACAGGGTACGGATATTTTCGGCAAGATCGGGGCGGATCAAACCGAACTCGGTCGCCATTTTCAGCAAGGCCAGGTTGCCGACATTTGCCGTCAGTTGCGGGTGCTGATGCGCATGAGCGAGCACGAGATATTGCACCATGAATTCGATGTCCACCATGCCGCCGCTGTCGTGCTTGATGTCAAATAATTCAGTATTGTTGGGATGGCCGTCGCGCATTTTTTGGCGCATCTCGACGATTTCCTTGCGTAACACCGCCAGGTCGCGCGGCTGGCAAAGCACTTGCTGGCGGATGCTCTCAAACGCCGCGCCGACTTGCGCGTCACCAGCGCAGAAGCGGGCGCGTGTCAGCGCCTGATGCTCCCATACCCAGGCCTGGCTGCGCTGATATTCGGCAAATGCCGCGATGGAACTCACCAGCAAACCGCTTGCACCATTCGGGCGCAGGCGCAGATCGGTCTCATACAGTCGCCCTGACGAAGTGTAGCTGCCCAGCATCGAGTTGATGCGTTGGCCCAGCCGCGCATAGATTTCCTGCGCGTCGGGATGGTCGTCGTCGTAAAGAAAGATCAGGTCGAGATCGGAGGCGTAGCCGAGTTCTTTTCCGCCCAGTTTGCCATACGCGATGATCGCAAATTTTGCGTCTTCGCTGTGTTTTTTGCGCGCGCTGTTCCAGCACAGCTTCAGCATGTGGCGCAGGAGCATGTCGGCGAGATCGCTCAGGTGGTCGCTGAGTTTTTCCAGCGGCAGCAAGCCTTGCAGATCCATCGCCAGCAGATGGAATATTTGTTCCTGCTGGACATGGTGCAGCGCATCCATCTGGCGTTCTTCGTCACCGGCGCAACCGGCAAAGCGGCTTTGCAGGTTGAGGTCGATCTTCGCCCATTCCGGCGGCTGGTAAATCTCGCGCGCATCCAGCAATTCATCGAGCAGTGCAGGGTGCTGGGTCAGGTATTCTCCCGCCCAACTGCTGGCCGCGACCAGGGCGACCATGCGTTGCAAGGCTTGCGGGTATTCGGCGAGGAAGGCGAGATAAGCCGCGCGGCGGCTGATGGCTTCCAACAGAGCCAGTAGCCTGGAAAGCGTCGCATCGGGATCGCCATGTTCCGCGCTCAGCGCGACGAATTGCGGGATCAGCTTGTCCAGCCGTTGACGGCTCATATCAGGCAGTTGACGGTAGCGGCTTCCGTTGCGCAGCTGTTGCAGGTGTTGCGCGCTGACGGATGCAGCGCGATATCCGAGGCTTTCCAGATGCGCGCTCAATTCTTCATCGGTAATGCCTTCGTTCCAGAACTGCGCGCCGTCCTGTGTTTCGCCCTGCTCGCCAAAGATTTGCCCGAATTGCTGGCTGACCAGTGCGCGGTGGCGGTCGAGATGACCCAGCAGCGCGGCGTAATCCGCGTAGCCCATGGCTTGGGCGATGATTTCCTGATCTTCTGGTTTCTCGGGCAGTTCCTGGGTTTGTTGGTCATCCAGATATTGAAGCCGGTGCTCGAGGTTGCGCAAGAAAATATAGGCCTTATTCAAATCGTCAACTGCATGCGCAGACAGTTGGTTATTTTTGGCGAGTTGTTGCAGCGTTTCCTGTGTGGGGCGGATGCGCAGTTGGGCATCGCGTCCGCCGCGTATCAACTGGAATACCTGCGCGGTGAATTCGATTTCGCGTATGCCGCCAGGGCCGAGCTTGATATTGTTGAGCCGGTCGCGGCGTTGCACTTCCTGGCGAATTTGCGCGTGCAGCTTGCGCATCGAATCGATTGCGCCGAAATCGAGGTATTTGCGGAACACGAACGGTTGGGTCAAGCGTTCTAATTCGGCGATTTGCGGACTATGTGCAGGAGATATCACGCGCGCCTTGATCCATGCATAGCGCTCCCATTCGCGCCCCTGGCTGACCAGATATTCTTCCAGCGCGGCGAAGCTCGCCACCAGCGGGCCGCTGTCGCCATAGGGTCGCAAGCGCATATCCACGCGGAACACATAACCGTCGGCAGTGAGTTCGCTGATGATGCTGATCAGGCGTCGGCCCAGACGGGTAAAAAATTCATGGTTGCTCAGCTTGCGTGGGCCATCGGTTTCACCATCTTCGGGGTAGATAAAAATCAGATCGATATCGGACGAGACATTCAATTCATTGCCGCCCAGCTTCCCCATGCCAATGACGAGCAATTCTTGCGGTGTTGCGCTCGTTTCGCCCAACGGGGTGCCGAATTGCGCCTGCAAGGCTTGCATCAGGCAGGCCTGGGCCTGTTGCACGCATATTTCCGCCAGCGCGGTCATCGCTTGCATCACTTCGCCCAAATCGGCCAGCCCGTTGAGGTCGCGCAGGATCAGCTTGACCATTACCTGTTTGCGCAACCTGCGCACGGCGCGCGCAAGAAATATTTCGTCGTTCAGATCGAGCCCGGATTGCTGCAACAATGCGTGGATTTCCGCGCGGTTGCACGGCGTAGCGTAATTTTTCTGCAACCAATCCAGCAATGGCCGGTCTGCTTCCAGCAGGTGTTTGGCATAACGGCTGCAATGCAGCGTTTTTTGCAGCAATTCATCGAAGATTGCAGGTAGTGTATCCGTTGCGGTATTCATGGGGGAGCGCTTCAAGTTAGAATGCGTATTGTCTTATGATTGGAAATTAGTCGCCAGTCGTTTAGTTAAATCGAGGTAGCAGCGAATCGTTGGACGCCAGCGGCCGGTTAAATTAATCCGGGCCAAACAGATTCGCAAACACACGCTATAACTAACGGCTAAATAACTGAACTCAATGCTGAACTCTCTTCCTGTCCGCCTGCTTTGGCGCAGCTTTAACTGGTTGACGCGGTTTGCCATTATCGCGTCCGCAGCCTTGGCCATGATGATGGCGATCGCGATCATTGTATTGCGTTATTGGCTGTTGCCCAACATAGAACAGTACCATGGCGAGATCACCGCTTCGCTGTCAAGCGCGATCGGTAATCCCGTCACCATCGGAAAGATCGAAGGGGATTGGCAGGGTTTCAGGCCGCGCCTGAATTTCAGTGACATGCGCATCCTGGATGAACAACGGCAGGCCGCCCTGGTATTGCCCAATATCAATGTCAGCGTATCGTGGATGTCGCTGTTTACTGCCGAATTGCGGCTGGCCAGCCTCGAGATCGACAGGCCCGAACTGCTGATACGCCGGGATGCAGAGGGGAGAGTCTATATTGGCGGCGTGCCTCTCTCCAAGAAAAGCAACGACAAGGATCTGGCGGATTGGTTGTTGCGCCAGTCGCGCATGGTGGTGCGTCAAGCCCTCATTACCTGGTTGGACGAGAAGCGTGCTGCCCCTCCTTTGCTGCTGGGAAATGTGGATTTGCGCATCGAGAGTTTGTTTGATCATCACCAGTTTGCCATGCATGCCAAGCCGCCAGATGAGCTGGCAACCCCTTTGGACGTGCGCGGCGATTTTTACGGCGATAGTTTTGACTCGTTTAGCGAGTGGCGTGGACAGATGTTTACGCAGCTGGATCATGCCGATATCACCGCATGGCGCCCATGGTTGGATTTGCCAAAGGAATTCAGCCGTGGCCGCGGCGCATTGCGTGGCTGGCTGGGTTTTGAAAAAGGCGGGATTGTGCAGGTTACGACCGATCTGGTTTTGCGTAATGTGGTGACCAAACTGGCCGATGATGTACCGGAAATGGCATTGCATAATTTGCGCGGGCGTTTCGTATGGAAAGATTTGGCGGACGGCCTGGAAATTTCCACCAGGAAATTGGCGATGCGGTTGCAGGGCGGGATCGAGTTGCAGCCCACGGATTTTTATTTTCGTAATGTAACGGCAAATGATACACGCCCCGCCAGCACTGAGATACGCGCCAATCAATTGCAATTGGAGAGCCTCGCCGGCCTGGCCAATTTCCTGCCACTCGAAGCGGATTTGCGCACCCAGTTGCATGCCTATGCACCAAGGGGGAGGGTATCCAACCTGAACGCGCAATGGCAAGGAACTTTCGAAAAACCTGCCAGCTACAAGATCAAGGGGATGTTTGAAAATCTTGCAGTGCGCAAGGTTGGTGAAACACCGGGTTTTTCAGGCTTGTCGGTGGATGTCGATGGCAATGAAGAGAAGGGCAAGCTGAATATTAGATCACATCAATTGTCTGTCGACGCGCCAGGCGTGATGCCCGAGCCGCTGTTTTTTGACACTTTGACGGGGCAGGCAGGCTGGCAGCGCAAGCACGGGGAATTATTGATAAACGTCAATAATGTTACGGTTGCCAACGAAGATCTGGAGGGCAACCTGCATGGCAGTTATCAGACCAAGGCGGGCACGCTGGGCGTGCTGGACCTGACGGCCAGCCTGACGCGCGGCGACATCAGGCGCGCTGCCCGTTATACCCCGTTGGCTGCGTTGGATAAGGAAGATAGCGACTGGCTTAAGGGCGCGATGCTGGCGGGCCGCACAAAGGATTTTCGTGTGCGCGTCAAGGGAAACCTGAGCGATTTCCCGCTGGACGGCACGGAAGATGCGCTGCTTGAAATCGGCGGACATGCGCAGGATGTTGTGATGGAATTCGACAAGGATTGGCCGCGCATCGAAAACATCACAGGTGAATTCTGGATACGCGGCAACAGGATGGAAGTAAAGTCGCCGTCTGCGGCCATCATGGGGGCGCGTTTGCAGAACCTCAGCGTCACCATTGCGGATTTGCAGAGCGCCGATCTGCCGCTGGAGATAAAGGGCAGCGCCACGGGCGAAAGCAATATCTTTTTGAAATTCATCCAGCAGAGCCCGGTGCGCGGTTATATAGAAGGGTTTACCGATGGTATGAGCGCCAGCGGTAACGGGCATCTGGATCTGTTTTTACATATTCCGCTGGGCGATACGACACGGTGTGCGAAAGCATCCGGTGCGGGAGTGTCGCCCACTCGCCTCCTCACGCAAACGGCTGGCTGCGCCAGTAACGTGTCGGAGGCGGGGGGCGAAAAACCTGTGAAGGTGGCCGGCACTTTCCGGGTGCAGGATAGCGATATTGACCTGGGCGAAGGGGTGCCGCTATTGCGCAAGGCGCGCGGTGAATTATCCTTTACCGAATCGGGCATGCAGGCAAACGGAGTGTCGGCGGAAATACTGGGTGGGGCTGCCAGCATCGATGCCCAGGCCACTTCGGACGGGGTAGTGCATGCCGCGGTGAAAGGGCATAACAATCTTGATGTTTTGCGCAAGAACGAACCGCACCCGTTACTGAATTATTTGCATGGCAGCGCCGCATGGAATGCAGACATCAACATAGCTAAAAAATCCGCGCAAATAGTCATCAATTCCAATCTGCAGGGTATAGGCTCCAACCTGCCACAGCCTTTTTCCAAGGCTGCCGACGAAGCGATGCCGTTGCGTCTGGAGAAAAAGAATATCGCCAATGGCCAGGATATCATCATCGCGCAATTGGGTAAGCTGCTCAGTGTGCGGCTGATGCGTCGCGAAGAAAGCGGTGCGATGGCTGTCAAAAGGGGCATATTCAGATTCGGCGAACAGGGAAAATTGCCGGATACCCAATGGGGGCGGGAGTCTTCGCGAGGCAAAGAGGGTGTACGGCTAATCGGCAGTTTGCCCGTGCTGTCGATACAGGGATGGGAGGGTTTGGCGAGCGGTTCTCAGGATTCCAGCCTGGCGTTGCCAATTACCGAAATAAACCTGGACATCGAAAAACTTACCGGCTATGGGCGGGTTATCAATGAAATTCACATCGATGCGACCAAACGCGGCGATGGATTGGCAGCCCAGTTATCCAGCAATGCATTGAATGGTGAAGTGATATGGCAGCCGCATGCACTGGGTACAGCCAGCAAGATCGTCGCGCGTCTGCGAAATTTCCAGTGGCCTGCAGAACAACCCCCATCTCTATCGGCCATACCGGACAACACGCATTTAATAGACAATACCATGCGCCCAGGCAATCTTTCCGCGCTGGATATTTCGATTGAAAATTTACAGATAAAAGGCAAGCAAATCGGCAGGCTTGAACTGGCAGGCCACCCGGACGGGCAGGATTGGAAGCTGAATCGTTTGTACATTGCCAATCCGGAAGCCAGTTTGCTCGGAGATGGCGTTTGGCGTGGCGGTCAAGTGGGCGGCCTGGCACGGTGCGCGCAAGCGTCCGGTGCGGGAGCGCAGCGCCCCCTCACACAATCGGCTGGCTGCGCCAGTAACGTGCCGGGGGCGGGCACGCAGACTCAAGTCAATTTGCAACTGGAAATCAGCGATGCGGGAAAAATATTGGCGCGTTCCGGTTACCCCAATACTGTCAAGGGCGGCAGCGGGAAACTGGCGGGGAATTTGTCATGGGCCGGCAATCCCAATGAATTCAACTATGTTTCGCTGGATGGCTCGCTCAAACTGGATGCAAACAAGGGGCAATTCCTGAAAATGGAACCCGGTATCGGCAAACTACTCGGTGTTCTCAGCCTGCAGGCGTTACCCAAGCGTATCACGCTCGATTTTACCGATATATTCAGCGATGGTTTCCAGTTCGATAGTATCAATGGCAATGCGGCGATCAAGAGTGGTGTGATCCACACGAATGATTTCCGTATTGACGGGGCTTCCGCTGAAGTGACCATGAAGGGCAGCGTCGATTTGAATCATGAAACACAGGATCTGCATGTGGTAGTTTTGCCGACGCTGGGCGATAGCGTATCGTTGCTCGGGTTTACCGCCGGGCCGGTGGGATGGATGGGCGCGCTGCTCGTCAACAAGGTATTGGGTCATCCGCTCGATAAGCTGGTGTCGTTCGAATATCACATCAGCGGCATCTGGAGCGATCCGAAAGTGGTCAAGGTCGGCGAAGTGCCGCTCAAGGCAAAGAAAAATCAATCACCGTAAGAAGAAAAAACTCATGTTACAGAAAAGCACTACGCAGCAATACTCCCCGCCGATCAATGTATTCAAGGTTGCCGCTATCCAGATGGCTTCCGGCCCCAATGTTGCGGGCAACTTGAGCGAGGCGCGCCGCCTCATCGCGAAAGCCGCCGAAGAGGGTGCGCGCCTGGTGGTATTGCCGGAATTCTTTGCCATCATGGGCATGAACGACCAGGACAAGATCAAGGTGCGCGAGCAGCCGGGGCAGGGGCCGATACAGTCTTTTCTCAGTGAGACTGCGCGCCAATACAAGGTATGGCTGGTCGGCGGCTCGATTCCGCTGGCAGCCAGCACACCGGATAAGGTGCTGAACAGTTGCCTGGTGTTCGACGAGCATGGCAAACAAGTTGCACGCTACGACAAGATACATCTGTTTAATCTGGAGCTGGGCAACGAGCGTTATGACGAAGCCAAAACCATAGAACCGGGCGACAGGGTCGTGGTGGTGGATAGCCCGTTCGGGCGCATCGGCCTCGCGGTTTGCTACGATCTGCGCTTCCCCGAGCTGTTCCGCGCGATGAAAGAGGTGGACATTATCGTGTTGCCGTCCGCATTCACAGAAACCACCGGCAAAATGCATTGGGAGGTGCTGGTGCGCGCACGCGCCGTGGAAAATCTGGCATACGTGATCGCCGCCGCGCAAGGCGGTTATCATGTCAACGGGCGCGAGACACACGGCAACAGCATGATTGTCAACCCGTGGGGCGGCGTGCTGGACAGGTTGCCGCGCGGCTCGGGCGTGGTGGTCGCCGAAGTGAACCCGTCCTATCAAACCAGCCTGCGCGCCAGCCTTCCCGCGCTGACGCACCGCACCTTGCATACCTGTTGAAAAGGAATACCGTGAATCAAACCACGCCGTTCGATAATTTATTTGCCACTGCACAACAATCGCTCCTGACCCCGCATTCCATCGAGACGCACCATATCGAGCAGGTGTTCGCCAGCATGATGGCGCACCGCCTCGATTACGCCGATCTGTATTTTCAGTACAGCCGTGCCGAGAGCTGGTCGCTGGAAGAGGGCATCGTCAAATCCGGCAGCTTCAACATCGATCAGGGGGTCGGCGTGCGCGCGGTGAGCGGCGAGAAGACCGCTTTCGCCTATTCCGACGACATCAGCCTGAATGCGCTGGAAAGCGCGGCGCAGGCCACGCGCGCGATTGCCAAACAGGGCGGCGAGCAGATCGCTCCGATGTTGCATCACGGCTCGCGGCGCGAGATTTACCTGCCGCACGATCCGATCGCCAGCCTCAATGACGCGGACAAGGTTGCATTGCTGGAGCGGCTCGAAGGCTACGCGCGCGCGCTCGATTCGCGTGTGGTGCAGGTGATGGCCGGGCTGGCGGGCGAATACGAAGTGGTGATGGTGGCGCGTAGCGACGGCCTGATGAACGCCGATATCCGCCCGCTGGTACGGTTGTCTTTGCAGGTCATCGTCGAAAGCAACGGGAAGCGCGAACAAGGCTCGGCGGGGGGTGGCGGGCGTTTCGATTACGGCTATTTCGACGATGCGATGTTGCGCAAATATGCCGCGCTGGCGGTGCATCAGGCGGTGACCAACCTGGATGCCGCGCCCGCCCCGGCGGGCAACATGACCGTAGTGCTGGGCAACGGCTGGCCGGGAATCCTGTTGCATGAGGCGATCGGCCACGGGCTGGAGGGCGATTTCAACCGCAAGGGCAGTTCGGCATTTTCCGGTCGCGTCGGCGAACGCGTCGCGGCAGAAGGTGTGACGGTCGTGGACGATGGCACACTGGCACGGCGTCGCGGCTCGCTGCAAATGGATGACGAAGGCAACCCGGCACAGTGCACTACGCTGATCGAGAACGGCATCCTGAAAGGCTATTTGCAGGACAGCCTGAATGCGCGCCTGATGGGCGTGGCGCCGACAGGCAACGCGCGCCGCGAGTCCTATGCGCACCTGCCGATGCCGCGCATGACCAACACTTATATGTTGAACGGCGACAAAGACCCGCAGGAAATCATCGCGTCGGTGCAGCATGGCCTGTATGCGGTGAACTTCGGCGGCGGTCAGGTGGACATCACCAGCGGCAAATTCGTGTTCTCCACCGCCGAGGCCTACCTGATCGAAGACGGCAAGATCACTCGTCCGGTAAAAGGCGCGACGCTGATCGGCAACGGCCCGGACGTGCTGACACGTATCTCGATGATCGGCAATGACATGGCACTCGACCCCGGCGTCGGAACCTGCGGCAAGGAAGGCCAGAGCGTACCGGTCGGAGTGGGGCAGCCTACCGTCAAGATTGACGGCCTGACGGTGGGTGGAACGGCCTGAAAAGTGCGGAGGAGCCGGTAGCCATCGAGCTCCAGACTTGCTTGATGTTTTCTCGATACTTCGGCATTTCTGCCGGAAACAGGGATTTCTATCTTACAATTGTGGCGCACCCGCTGTGGGTGAAACAGGAATCAAAAATAATTTTAAACAGGAGATTATGAATGGGTAAGCCAGCAAAACACGTATTCGTCTGCACACAAACCCGTCCGCTGGATCATCCGCGCGGCTCATGCGGGGCGAAAGGCAGCGGAGATGTGTTGCAGGAATTTATGCAGCAATTTGAAAAAAGACAGTTATGGGGGCGCTATGCGGTAGCGGGCAGCAGTTGCCTCGGTACTTGCGGCACCGGCCCCAGCGTGCTGGTTTATCCGGAAGGCGTGATGTACGGCGGCGTAAGCAAGGACGATGTGACCGCCATCATCGAAGAGCATTTGCTGGGCGGCAAACCGGTGGAAAGATTGAAAGTGCCTGATGTGATATGGGGTTGACGGCAGCGGGGCATGCGGGAAATGCATGAAGGTTCCGGTTTTTGGGCAACTTTTCAAGAGGTAAAGTCAGATGGCCGATAATGCAAAATCGAGTGATCAGCTCCAAGCGGGAAACGATCTTCTTCGCCGACAACTGGAAACCTTGCTGAACGAAGCACGGCAAAA
Organism: Gallionella sp.; assembly: GCA_049294375.1. Taxonomy (GTDB): domain Bacteria; phylum Pseudomonadota; class Gammaproteobacteria; order Burkholderiales; family Gallionellaceae; genus Gallionella. The sequence goes on from JBAQCT010000124.1 coordinate 16,862, forward strand.
CGAGAGCAAGATGCGCCGCTTCGATCAGCTCCAGCACCAGCTGATCGGCGCCGACTCGCTGCCGGAATTGATTCACCTGCTGCTCTCCGAATATAAACTGGTATTCGGGGTGGAGTTTGTCACCCTCGCGCTGCTCGACCGGGAATACGAGGTCATTCGGGCACTGAAGAATGGGCTCGGCAATGATGCGGCATGCAGCGGGCTCACGCTGCTCCAGTCGCCCGATACGCTTATAGCGCTGTATGGCGAAAGCCGTGAGCCCTATCTGGGAGCATTCGAAGCCCCGCATCATCAGGAAATTTTCAATGCTCCGCCGGGTGCCATTGCATCGGTTGCCCTCCTGCCGCTCATGCGTCATGGCGAATTGATCGGCAGCCTTCATTCGGGCAGCGCCAACCCGGAACGCTATATCGCCGGTTGCGGGACGGACTTCCTCGAGCGATTGGCCGAAATCATCGCTATTTGCCTGGAAAATACCCTCTCGCAGGAGCGTTTGAAACTGCTGGGGCTGACCGATGCGTTGACCGGCGTTCAGAACCGCCGCTACTTCGATCACCGTTGCCTGATCGAAGTCAGCCAGGCCCGCCGCCACAATCAGCCGCTGGCCTGCATGTTTCTCGATATCGACAAATTCAAAAACATCAACGATACCTATGGCCATCAGACGGGCGATGAAGTGCTGATGAGCGTTGCCAGCTTCATCCAGTCGCATATGAGGGTGGGCGATACGATTTCCCGGTATGGCGGCGAAGAATTTGTCGCGCTCCTGCCGCAAACCGATATGCGCCACGCCAGCCAGATCGCCGAACGGATTCGCGCCTGCATCGCGGAAGAAAGCCTGCATGCGAATTCGGGGCAATCGATCAATGTCACCATCTCGATCGGGATATCCATGCTGCCCGTCGAAGACCCTGCTGTCGAGCATCGCCAGTTGGCCGACCGGATGGTTGCCGCCGCAGACAAGGCGCTTTATCAGGCCAAGCATGGTGGCCGGAACAGGGTGATCTGCGGGGAGCCTGCATGAAAATTGCTGCGGAGGGAGTCTGTGGCGTTGCGCGGTACTCGAAATCCTCACGTACTTTTAGTACATTCCGGTTTCTGCGATCCTTGCATCCATCCCTCCTCGCGAATTTTTAAGACGGCTTCAGGGTAGCGCTGGGGCTGGGCGTACTTGTCTGACACTTTCGCGACGTAGACTAAAAACTAATTTGAGGCCTATTTTAATTCCAGAAATGACGGCTATCGACACTGAGCTGCACTTCATATTTCCCTAAAGCAGATCGTCAATGTAAAAGTAAGTGGCTGCGCGAGGGTTTATTCGCGCAGTCCCTGTTGACTACACTCGCAAAATTCCCACCCCCACGGGTTACCCTTCGATCTCAGGGTGAACGGGTGTAATGATTTATGAAACCTACTGAAATAGGCTCTTAATCCTGAACGGTGTTTTATATCGCGAATGATTTTGCACAATCGTCCTCATGCGGGTTTCTTTCTTTACGCCGAAACTAACGCGAGGCCGCCTTTTCAATTTGGTTATAATAATCAAATATACAAGAGTAAATCCGATGAATGAAGTGATAATGAAAGCTGATTCAGCCGCCAACTCTGGCTCGATGGCATCGACTCGCGTAGGCGACTATACCGGCATTCTTCCGAGCCAGAAGATCGAGGAGATGCTGGGCAGCGGCGAGATCATGGGGACGGAGCTAGAACTAGAAAAGAATGATGTGGATGTGCTAGCAAAGATTGATGATGACCAAGTCCAGCCCGCCAGCATAGACCTGCGCCTCGGCAAATATGCTTATCCCGTGGATACTAGCTTTCTTCCCGGCAAGGGAATGAAAGTGCTCGAAAAAATGAGGCAGCTTGATAATCGGTTTGATGCCTTTGGAATCGACCTCAGCAAAGGTGCTGTGCTTGAAAAAGGGCGGGTCTATGTCATCCCTCTTCTGGAAGCCATCAGCTTGAAAAGCGATGTCGCCGCCTTCGCCAACCCGAAAAGCTCGACGGGCAGGCTGGATATTTTGACACGCCTGATTGCAGATGAAGCGACCAGTTTTGACCAAGTAAGCGAGGGTTATAAAGGCGGGCTGTTTATAGAGGTTGCGCCCCGGAGTTTCAGTGTCGTGGTGAAAACCGGCACCCGCCTGAACCAACTCAGATTCCGCCGCTCACGGGGAGAGGAAGCCAAATCCATCCCGGCTGCGGAGTGGAAAAAACTGCTCGATGAAGGCCAGATTGTTGACTCCAGCGACCACGAGACAAACGCGAAATCAATCAAGACAGGGATGCTGCCTTTCACCGTGGATTTGCAAGGCTCGGGCAAGGAAAACGAAATAATCGGATATCGCGCGAAGAAACATGCCAGACGTATTGACTTGGAAAGGCGCGATTACGACCCGCTGGATTTTTGGGAGCCGATCCGCTTTCACAAGACCTCTTCGCTGATACTGGATCCCGACGAGTTTTATATCCTGATGACCAAAGAAGCGATCGCGGTGCCGCCGGAATATGCGGCCGAGATGTTGCCGTACGATACCCGCGCAGGCGAATTCCGGGTTCATTATGCCGGTTTTTTTGACCCCGGATTCGGCTGGAATGCCAGGCTGAATAAAGCGGGAAGCAGTAGGGGAGTCCTGGAAGTGCGCTCGCACGAAGTGCCTTTCCTGCTCGAACATGGACAGACGGTTGGGTGGCTTCGCTATGAGCGTATGGCGGCTCGCCCAGAGCTTCTGTACGGGCAAGACATTAACTCGAACTATCAAGGGCAGAGTCTTAAATTAGCCAAGCAGTTCAGGCAACTGTGAGGTCGGCAGGCAACACCTGATAGCCGGGCGCTTTCATGGGTGAGCATAGGCTCGAACCCTTAACCCTCGTGCCGGGCAATAAACTGGAAGGCGTATGAAGTTTATTTCAAGGCCAATTCCATGCGAGTAAACGTACTTGGCTGCAACGGCAGCATTAGCGGTGATCTGCGCACCACTTGTTATCAAGTGGACGGCGATCTGTTGATCGACGTCGGCACCGGCGCGGGCGACCTGAGTTTGCAACAGGCCATCGCCATCGATACCGTCTTTCTCACCCATGCCCATCTCGACCACTGTGGCATGTTGCCCATGCTGGCCGATGCCGCAGGCAATTTCCGCGATGAGCCGCTTACCGTGCATGCTCTGCCCGAGACCATTTCGGCAATCAGGCGCAACATCTTCAACGGCGAAATCTGGCCGGACTATACCGCGTTGCCTTCGCCGGAGCACCCATACATCCGCTTCAAGCCGATTTCGCCGGGCGAGACAGTAGAGTCGAATGGCAGAAAATTTACCGCGCTACCCACGCGGCATGCCGTACCCTGCGTGGGTTATCAACTGGATAGCGGCGCAGGCAGTCTTGTATACAGCGGTGACACAACCTTCTGCGAAGAATTCTGGCGCGCGCTGAATGGCATCGGCAATTTGAAATACCTGTTGGTTGAAACTACTTTTCTGAACGCCAATGCGGCAGGCGCTGCGCGCTCCGGCCACATGACCGCACATTTGCTGGCACAGGGGTTGCGCCTGCTGCAACGCCCGGTGGAATTGTTCATCGTGCACATGGAAGCGGGGCGAGAGAACGATACCTTGCGCGAAATACTCGACGCCATACCGGAGTTCAAGCCGGTGTTGTTGCAGCGCGGGCAGGTATTTGAGTTCTAGTCTTACTGTGTCACAAAGCACTGAAGGGCGCATTGCGGCGTTAAAATCGGACTCAAAATGCTCATTTACTGCATGTAAACTCCGCTTTTTCGCCCGATTTTGCCTTGCACTGCATCCCTTGATCGCTTTGTGACACAGTAAGACTGGCAGGGTGTTGAAAAACTACCGGAGTCTGTCTAATTTCAATTCGCATTATAAACAGCGTTAATTGTGGGAGCGGGCCCTGCCCGCGACCAACATATTCGCGGGCATGGCCCGCTCCTACACTATTGGAATTCGTGTCGTTTTTAACGGAAATTGGAATAACTTTTGATGAAGAAATCAATTAACCGCTGCGACATTTTTTGCAATGTCATCGACAATTACGGCGACATTGGCGTGTGTTGGCGGCTGGCGCGGCAACTGGCCAATGAGCATGGCCTTGCAGTCAGGCTGTGGGTGGACGATCTGGGCAGTTTGGCCAAACTGTGCCATGAGGCGGATGCCGCACTGGATGCCCAGCGCTGCCGTGGTGTGGAAATACGGCACTGGCATGGGGGAGATAGCCCATTCGCCCTGAGGTACGAAGCATGCCCTGAGATATCGACGGAGGTGAACGGAGAAGCGCTTGGGGCACAGAATGGGCTTCGATACCTCAGCCCGAACGGAAGCGAGGAGGCGATCCAGCCCGCCGACCTAGTGATCGAAGCGTTTTCCTGCAAGCTGCCGCAGGGCTATCTCGAAGCGATGGCCGAGCAGGAAAGCAAACCTGTCTGGATCAATCTTGAATATCTGAGCGCAGAAGATTGGGTGCATGGCTGCCACGGCCTGCCTTCTCCGCATCCCAGTTTGCCGCTGACAAAATATTTTTTCTTTCCCGGTTTTACCAAACAGACCGGCGGATTATTGCTGGAGCGCGACCTGTTCGCGCGGCGCGATGCGTTTCAAGGCGATGCCGCGCAGCAGAATGGGTTCTGGCAATCGCTCGGCATGGAAACGCCTTCGGCGGAGACGCTGAAGATATCGCTGTTTGGCTATGAGAACGATGTGTTGGCGGGATTGTTCGATGCTTGGGCAAACGGTGCGCAGCCGGTGCTGTGCCTAGTGCCGGAGGGGCGCATCTTGCCGCAGGTTCGGCAGTATTTCGGCGATGCAGCACCCCGCGCGAGCAGTGATTATGCGCGCGACAACTTGGAGGTGCGCGTGCTGCCGTTCGTCGAGCAGGAGCGCTATGACGAGTTGCTGTGGGCGTGCGACATCAACTTTGTGCGCGGCGAGGACTCCTGCGTCAGGGCGCAGTGGGCGGCCAGGCCCTTTGTCTGGCATATCTATCCGCAGCGCGATGGCGTGCATATGCAGAAGCTGCGCGCCTTCATGGCGCGGTATTGCGCCGGGTTACCGCAGGAAGCGGCTCAGGCGCTGCGTGGGCTGTGGGAAGCATGGAACGGCGAGGCATCGCCTATTCCAATCGAAAAGGCATGGAACGATTTCCATGCATACCGGTCTATGCTGCGGCAGCGCGCCCAAGGATGGGCGCGAGAATTGGCAGAAAACAATCTGGCGTTGAATCTACTGGATTTTTCCCGAAAAATCGGTAGAATGCGCGCCTTCGAAATTGAGGGGCAGTAAACATGAAAACAGCACAGGAACTCCGCGCAGGCAACGTCATTATGGTCGGTACAGACCCGATGGTCATTCTCAAGGCGGAATACAGCCGCTCCGGTCGTAACGGCTCGGTGGTCAAGATGAAGATGAAGAATCTGTTGACCGAAGCCGCCAAAGAGACCGTGTACAGCGCCGACGACAAATTTGACCAGATCATTCTGGATCGCAAGGAATGCACCTATTCCTATTTTTCCGACCCGATGTACGTGTTCATGGACGGCGAATACAACCAGTACGAAATCGAAGCGGAATGCATGGGCGATGCGATCAACTACGTCGAAGACGCCATGCCGTGCGAAGTGGTGTTCTACAACGAAAAGGCGATTTCTGTCGAGTTGCCCAACACCATCGTGCGCGAAGTTACCTACACCGAACCCGCGGTACGCGGCGACACTTCCGGCAAGGTGATGAAACCCGCCAAGATCAACACCGGTTTCGAGTTGCCTGTTGCCGCTTTCATCGAAATCGGCGACAAGATCGAAATCGATACGCGCACCAACGAATTCAAGAAACGCGCCTGATAGCAGGTAATTTCTCAACGGAAAGGCCAACCGCACGGTTGGCCTTTTTTTTGGGGGGTTGTGAAGCGCCAGTTTGCCGAAAAATATACCACCAGTGGTAAGATATGCCGATAACATGCAAGCTGCGACAAGTGGCAAAGCGGCCAATACAGTGGAACCGGAATGACGCGAGACAAAGACGAACTGGCCAGGACTCAAGCGGAGCTGCGTGATTTGACGCGCACGGTGCTGGCATTGCGGCAGGAGTTGGAGTCCGCGCATGCCGATGTGGGTGATCAGTTACGCAAATCGGCCTTGTCCGCCAATGCCGAGATTGCGCAACTGAAAACCACGGTGACCGTATTGCGCGAAGAGCTGGAAAAGGCGCGGGGAGAACGCGAAATGGCGGTGCAGCAAGCCATTGCCGCCAGCCATAATGACATTCAGCAATTGAAAGCGACGATTGTTTCGCTGCGCGATGCCCTCGAACTCGCGCGCTTTGAGAAGGACGGCAGCGTTGAAAAGGCAGTGAGCGGGGCGAATGCCGAAATCGCCCAGTTGCATGGCACAATCCGCGAGTTGCGCGATCAGATCGAAGCGCAGCACGCCAAGGCATGAGCCCGCTAACAACCGGAGCCAGCTAAAAATGGAAAAACCGACTGCCAAGGTTGCACCCAGGAAAGCGAAACCGCTGGCCGACAACGGCAGGCAGCAGCGCCGCCGCCTGCGCATGGCCGAGTTACTGCTCAATATCTCGCACAAGATGGCCGAGTTCGATACGCTCGACGAGGTGCTTAACGCGCTGGTGGAAATGACTACGGCCCAGCTTAATGCCGCGCGCGGCTCGCTGTTCCTCAACGATCCGGCCACCAATGAACTCTACACGCGTGCCGCACAGGGCAATATGCAGCGCGAGATACGCATTCTCAACACCAGCGGGATCGCCGGTTTTGTGTTCACCAGCGGCGAGCCGCTGATTATCCACGATGCCTATTCGGATGCGCGCTTCAACCGTTCTGTCGACGAGCAGACCGGCTTTGTCACGCAGAACATCCTGTGTGTGCCGATCAAGACGCTGAAAGGCGAAGTCATCGGCGTCGCGCAGACCCTGAATAAGCGCAAAGGTAAATTTACCCGGCAGGATTTGCATTTGCTCCAGGCGATGACCAGCCAGGGTACGCTCGCATTGCAAAGCGCCCAGTTTATCGAGCGCATGAAGGCGCGCCACAAGCAGGAAATGGAGTTTATCGACGTCGTTTCCGAAGTCACTGCCGACATCAAGCTCAGTTCGCTGTTGCAGCGTGTCATGGGCGAGGCGACGCGCATGCTCAATGCCGAACGCTCCACGCTGTTTCTCAACGACGAAAAAACCAACCAGTTATGGTCCGAGGTCGGGCAGGGGCTGGAGTCGATGCAGATACGCTTGCCCAACCACCTCGGTATCGCGGGCGCTGTGTTTACTTCGGGCAAATCCATCAACATCCCCTACGCCTATGCCGATCTGCGCTTCAACCCCGCATTCGACAAGAAGACAGGTTTTTTCACGCGCTCGATATTGTGTGTGCCGATCATCAATAAACACGGCAAGACCATCGGCGTAACCCAGGTGTTGAACCGGCGCGGAGGCCCCTTCACTGTCGACGACGAATCGCGGCTGCGCGCCTTTACCGCGCAAATCTCCATCGCGCTGGAAAACGCCAAGCTGTTTGCCGATGTGCAGGCGATGAAGAATTACAACGACGCCATGCTCGAATCAATGTCGAACGGGCTGATCACGCTGGACGAGAACGAAGCCATCGCCACCTGTAACGCGGCCGGCCTGCGCATCCTCAAGGCGAGGGCAGAGGAGGTGCTGCACAAGCCGGTGGCGGAATTTTTCGCGGGCGACAACACTTGGGTGCTGGAGAAGCTCAAGCAGGTGGCAGAAAGCGGGCAGCAGCAAACTTCCATGGATGCGCCGCTGCGAGTGGCGGGCGAGACGCTGTCGGTCAACTTTACCGTACAGCCGCTGCTCAACGTCGATCAGAAGCGCATCGGCTCGATGTTCGTGATCGAAGACATCAGCAGCGAGAAACGCATCAAGTCTACCATGTCGCGTTACATGGACCCCGGCATCGCAGACCGGCTGG
>JBAQCT010000125.1:0-20438 GCA_049294375.1 Gallionella sp.
GATCTACTTCGCTGACGAAATCCGCATGGGATTTTTTGGTGATGGTGAGATGGTCGATTTTGTCGGCGGAACGGTGAATCAGATTGCCGGCGCGACGCGCGGCCTTCACCGCGATGTTGAGCATGGGGTGCATAGTTGGTACGACCTTTTTAATGAGCTGGGGAATCCAGCGCGCATTTTAACACTTATGAAAACAGTCGCTAGACGTTAGTCGCTAGTCGTTAGTTAAACCAGAACCCGCGAAGCGGACGGCACCAACTAACGACTAACGTCTAACGACTGCTCTTAAACTATGTTAGATAACATTAGAGTCGTCCTCAGCCACACCACGCATCCGGGCAATATCGGGGCGGCGGCGCGCGCGATGAAGACGATGGGGTTGCGCCATTTGTATCTGGTCAATCCCCGGTATTTTCCTGATCCGCAGGCCGAGGCGATGGCCGCCGGAGCGGACGATCTGCTGCGCGATGCGGTGGTGTGCGGTTCCGTCGATGAGGCATTGCAGGGGGTGGTGTTCACGGTGGCGATGACCGCACGGCTGCGCGATATTTCAATCGAGGTGAAGACGCCGCGCGAGGCGATGCCGCTGTTGCTGCAACAGGCCTCGCAACCGGTGGCGTTGCTGTTTGGCACCGAGATGTCCGGCTTGACCAACGAGGAAATGGGCAAGGCGCAGGTGCTGGTGAATATTCCCGCCAATCCGGATTTTTCGTCGCTCAATCTGGCGGCGGCGGTGCAGGTGATGGGCTATGAGTTGAATGTGGCGGCGCAAGGCGATATACCGGTCGCGCCTGAAACGTGGCTTGCGCCGCATGAGCAGGTGGAGGGTTTTTTTGCGCATCTGGAAAAGACCTTGCTCGAAATCGGTTTTTTCACCACACAGAACCCGGCACGGCTGATGCAGCGCCTGCGCCGTTTATATGCCCGCGCGCGGCTGGAACAGGAGGAAATCAACATTCTGCGTGGCATATTGAGCGTGACAACCGGGTACAATGCACGGCTTAAAAAACGCTATCTGGAAGAGCATCAGGATGTTCAAGAACATTAGGGAAGACATCGCCAGCGTATTCGACCGCGATCCGGCGGCTCGCACCACTTTCGAGGTGCTGACCTGCTATCCGGGTTTGCATGCGCGCATCATGCACCGCATGGCGAACGCTTTGTGGCACGCCAACCTGAAATGGCTGGCGCGCTTTTTGTCGCATTTTGCGCGCTGGTTTACCGGCATCGAGATCCATCCGGGTGCCACCATCGGGCGGCGCTTCTTTATCGACCATGGCATGGGCGTGGTGATCGGCGAGACCGCCGAGATCGGCGACGACGTCACGCTCTATCACGGCGTCACGCTGGGCGGCACTTCATGGAAGGAAGGCAAGCGGCATCCGACGCTGGGCAACGGCGTGGTGGTGGGCGCGGGCGCGAAAATACTCGGCCCGATCACCGTCGGGGGCGGCGCCAAGATCGGCTCGAATGCGGTGGTGGTCAAGGATGTTCCGCCGGGTGCGACGGCGGCAGGCATCCCGGCACGCATCCTCGATGAAGAAAAGAAAAATGCGGGCGGCTTCAATGCCTACGGCATCGGCAACGACCAGAACGATCCGGTGAATAAAGCGCTGCACGGCCTGATCGGGCACAGTGTGACGGTGGATCAGCGCATCGATTTTATCCTGCAACAGCTTGAGAAAATGGGCGTGCGCGTGGAGGAAGAGCGTGCTACCGCCGATAAATTTGACCCTAATCATCTGAATAAAATAGTTGACTAAATGATTAGGGTATTTTATTATTCATCTATCGAAGTTTGGATGGCTCCCAAAGCTATTTGTTGGGCAATCTGAACGCAATCAACGATTGGAGAATGATATGCGATTAACCACCAAGGGGCGTTTTGCCGTGACGGCGATGGCTGACCTGACGATGTGTGGCGGACAAAATCCGGTGACGATGGCGGCGATCAGCGAGCGGCAAAAGATTTCGCTATCCTATCTGGAACAATTGTTTGGCAAATTGCGCCGCAGCAAGATCGTGGAAAGCGTGCGCGGCCCAGGTGGCGGCTATTATCTCGCCAGGCCCGCGGAGAAAATCACGATAGCCGAGATCATCCTTGCGGTGGACGAGCCTCTGGATGCGACCAATTGCGGCGGAAAGGGTAATTGCCATGATGACCGGCAATGCATTACCCATGATTTGTGGATGGGCCTCAATGAAAGGATTTTCGATTATCTGGCCTCTGTCACGCTGCAGCAATTGGTGGATAGCCAGGCTAAAACACAAGCCATGACAAATGGAACTGCACATATTGCGGTGAGAAGAAAAACTCCCGATACGCAGTGATTTTGGCTCAATCGAAAAAGGCGCAACGGATAATATGAAACTCCCCATTTACATGGACTACTCCGCAACCACACCGGTTGACCCGCGCGTGGCTGAGAAGATGATCCCTTATCTCACCGAAAAATTCGGCAACCCGGCGAGCCGCTCCCATGCATTTGGCTGGGAAGCCGATGCGGCGGTGGAACTGGCGCGCGAGCAGGTGGCCGCGCTGGTGAATGCCGACCCCAAGGAAATTGTCTGGACTTCGGGTGCGACCGAATCGAACAACCTCGCCATCAAGGGCGCGGCGCATTTTTACCAAGGCAAGGGCAAGCACATCATCACCATGCACATCGAGCACAAGGCGGTGCTGGATACCGTGCGCGAACTGGAGCGCGAGGGCTTCAGCGCGACCTTCCTCGACCCCGAGCCAAACGGCCTGCTCGATCTGGATAAGTTCAAGGCGGCGTTGCGCCCAGATACCATATTGGTATCCATCATGCTGGTGAACAACGAAATCGGCGTGATCCAGGATATTGTCGCGATCGGCGAGATATGCCGCGACAAGGGCATCCTGTTCCATGTGGATGCGGCGCAAGCGACCGGCAAGGTGGTGATCGACTTGCAGCAGCTGAAAGTCGACATGATGTCATTCTCCGCACACAAGACCTACGGCCCGAAAGGCATCGGCGCGCTGTATGTGCGGCGCAAGCCGCGTGTGCGCATCGAGGCGCAGATGCACGGCGGCGGGCACGAGCGCGGCATGCGTTCGGGCACTTTGCCGACGCACCAGATCGTCGGCATGGGCGAGGCGTTTCGCATCGCCAGGGAAGAGATGGTGCAGGAGAACGAGCGCATCCGCATGCTGCGCGACCGCCTGCTGAAAGGTTTGATGGCAATGGAAGAGGTGCATATCAACGGCGACATGGAGCACCGCGTGCCGCACAACCTTAATTTGAGTTTCAATTTTGTCGAGGGCGAATCGCTGATGATGGCGGTCAAGGATGTCGCGGTGTCCAGCGGTTCGGCCTGTACTTCGGCGAGCCTGGAGCCGTCCTATGTACTGCGCGCATTGGGGCGTAGCGATGAATTGGCGCACAGCTCGATCCGCTTCAGCATCGGGCGTTTCACCACGGTAGAGGAAGTCGATTACGTTATCGGATTGATGAAGAGCAAGATCGGCAAACTGCGCGAATTGTCACCGCTGTGGGAAATGTACAAGGACGGCGTGGACTTGAATTCCGTGCAGTGGGCTGCACATTGAAGCTCGCAGCGTGTAGCCGGTAGCTCGTGGCAAATTCGGCTACCCGCTACAGACTACGAGCTACTAGCTAAGGAGAAAAAAATGGCTTACAGCGAAAAAGTTTTAGACCACTACGAACATCCGCGTAACGTCGGTTCCATGGACAAGGATGCGGCGGAAGTGGGTACCGGCATGGTCGGTGCGCCGGCGTGCGGCGACGTGATGAAATTGCAGATCAAGGTGGGCAAGGACGGTGTGATCGAAGACGCCAAATTCAAGACTTACGGTTGCGGCTCGGCGATTGCATCCAGTTCGCTGGTCACCGAATGGGTCAAGGGCAAGACCGTCGATCAGGCGCTGCAGATCAAGAACACGCAAATCGCCGAGGAATTGGCATTGCCGCCGGTGAAGATACACTGCTCGATCCTGGCGGAAGACGCCATCAAGGCGGCGGTGGCGGATTACAAGAACAAGCACAGTGCAATGGTGGAAACGCCAGCCTGTGGGGAAAAGTGCAAGGAGTAGGGCATGGCAATTACGCTGACTGAAAATGCGGCCAAGCATGTGCAGAATTTTATCACCAAGCGCGGCAAGGGCCTCGGCCTGCGCATCGGTGTGCGTACCAGCGGCTGCTCCGGCATGGCCTACAAACTGGAATTCGCCGACGAAGCGGCCAGCGACGATATACAGTTCGCCAGCCATGGGGTCACATTGCTGGTTGACCCGAAAAGTCTGCCATATATTGACGGGATGGAGCTGGACTACACGCGCGAGGGTTTGAACGAGGGGTTCAGGTTCAACAATCCGAATGTCAAGAACCAGTGCGGCTGCGGCGAGAGTTTCGGCGTTTGATGCAATCATCCAGTTTCGATCTCCAGCAAAATCATTTCCATCTGTTCGGCCTTGCGCAGTCCTATCGGATAGATACTGCGCAACTTGAGCAGCAGTACCGCGCCTTGCAGGCGCGGGTTCATCCCGACAAATCTGCTCATCTACCCGATGCCGAACAGCGCCTGGCGATGCAACGAGCCACGGTGGTGAACGAGGCCTACCAGACGTTGCGCAACCCGCTGCGGCGCGCTCGCTACCTGTTGTCGTTGCATGGAGTGGATATCCAGGAAGAGAACAACAATGTGATGCCGCTGGATTTTCTGATGGCCCAGATGGAGTGGCGCGAGGCGGTCAGCGAAGCACAGCAGGCGCGGGATACCGCGGCATTGGGGCAGATCGAAAACCGGTTGCAGAGCGAAACGCGCGAGCTTGAGGCGCAGCTTGCGGTTAAAATCGATACTGAAAAAGATTATGCGGCGGCCGCAGAAGTGGTGCGCAAACTGCGTTTCATGGAAAGGCTCGCGGAAGAAATCCATGCCGCTTACGACGCGATAGATATTTGAAAGGAAGCCGTTAGTCATTAGTCGTTAGTCGCTAGTTAAAGCAAACCCGCATAGCGGACAACGCCAACTAACGACTAACGACTAACGACTAGCGACCAAACATGGCGCTACTACAAATCTCAGAACCCGGCCTTTCCACCTTGCCGCACCAGCATCGGCTGGCGGTGGGCATCGATCTCGGCACGACCAATTCTCTGGTGGCAACGGTGCGCAACGGCATCAGCGTGGTGCTTAACGACGAGAACGGCCGTGCCATGTTGCCTTCGGTGGTGCGCTACCTGGCGGATGGCGGCGTTGTGGTAGGCGAGGCGGCGCAGGCCATGCAGAGCGAAGATGCCGCCAACACCATCGTCTCGGTCAAACGCTTTATGGGGCGCAGCCTCAAGGACGTCGGCGAGATCAGCCGCTTACCCTATCGCTTCATGGACTCCCCTTCGACCGGAGGCTCGGGACAGGGTGGCATGCTGCAACTGCGTACCGTCGCCGGGGTAAAAAGCCCGGTTGAAATATCCGCAGAGATACTCAGGGTATTGCGCAACCGAGCAGAAGCCGCACTGGGCGGCGAACTGGTCGGTGCAGTCATCACCGTGCCGGCCTATTTCGACGACGCGCAGCGGCAGGCCACCAAGGATGCGGCGCGCCTGGCCGGGCTCAACGTACTGCGGCTGCTCAATGAGCCGACTGCCGCTGCGATTGCCTACGGGCTGGATAACGCCGCCGAGGGTGTATATGCGGTGTACGATCTGGGTGGCGGCACCTTCGATATTTCCATCCTGCGCCTTTCGCGCGGCGTGTTCGAGGTGCTCGCGGCCAACGGTGATTCCGCATTGGGCGGCGATGATTTCGACCAGCGCATCCACTGCTGGTTGCTGGAAAAAAATCACCTCTCCGCGCTCGGCCCGCGGGATACGCGCCTGCTGCTGACCCACGCGCGCGCCGCCAAGGAACAGTTGACCGAACATGCCGAGGCGCGTATCACAGCGATGCTGTCGACGGGCGAGTTGATCGACAGCGTGCTGACGCGCAGCGAGTTTCAGGCGATGTCGCAGAATCTGGTGCAACGCACCTTGCAACCGTTGCGCCGTGCGTTGCGCGATGCGAAGCTGGGTATCGCGGACATCAAGGGTGTGGTGATGGTTGGTGGCGCGACGCGTATGCCGCAAGTCCAACATGCCGTAGGGGAATTTTTTGGGCAAACGCCGCTGACCAATCTTGACCCGGATAAGGTTGTGGCGCTGGGTGCGGCGATTCAGGCAAACCTGCTGGCGGGCAACCGCAGCGGCGATGACTGGCTGCTTCTCGACGTGATTCCGCTCAGCCTCGGCATCGAAACCATGGGCGGTCTCGCGGAAAAAATCATTCCGCGCAACAGCACTATCCCCACCGCGCGCGCGCAGGAATTCACCACTTACAAGGACGGGCAGACCGCAATGAGCATCCATGTGGTGCAGGGCGAACGCGAGCTGGTGAGCGATTGCCGCTCGCTGGCGAAATTCGAATTGCGCGGTATTCCGGCGATGGTGGCGGGCGCAGCGCGTATCCGCGTGACCTTCCAGGTGGATGCCGACGGCTTGCTGAACGTGTCTGCACGCGAAATGAGCAGCGGCATCGAGGCGGCGATCACGGTCAAACCTTCATATGGGTTATCCGACGCGGAGATCACGCGCATGTTGCAGGATTCCACGCAACACGCGCAGGACGATATGCAGGCGCGTGCGTTGCGCGAGCAGCAAACCGAGGCACAACAATTGCTCGAAGCGGTGCAGCATGCGCTTGAGCAGGATGGTGATTTGCTCGGTCAGTCCGAACGCTCACAAATCGAAACGCAAATGGGTATATTGCGCGATACACTGCAACTTGCCGATCATCTGGCCGATCACCTTGCCATCAAACGCGCCGTCACCGCATTGAACGATGCGACCGTTGGTTTCGCGCAAAAGCGCATGGATAAAAGCGTGTCGAGCGTCTTGTCGGGCAAGAATATTTCCGAGCTGGAAACGAAATAATGACGCAGATTACTGTGCTGCCGCATGAGGAGTTGTGCCCGGAGGGAGCGCGATTCGATGTTGAACCGGGAATCTCGATTTGCGATGCGCTGTTGCAGCATGATGTGGAGATCGAGCATGCCTGTGCGCAAGTGTGCGCGTGCTCCACTTGCCATGTCATATTGCGCAGTGGGTTCGATTCACTTGAACCGGCAGACGAGATGGAAGAAGATATGCTCGACAAGGCGTGGGGAGTGGAACCCCATTCCCGCTTGTCCTGCCAGGCGATCGTCGCGGATAAGGATCTGGTGGTGGAGATTCCGAAGTACACTATCAATCTGGCGAAAGAATAATGATTCTGGAAAACGCAGTTGATGGGTAGGTCTTCTCGTTCCCACGGTCTCCGTGGGAACGCATCAGGGGACGCTCCGCGTCCCGTACCGCAGAGCGGCACGGCCAGCGTTCCCACGCGGAGCATGGGAACGATGCAATGTCGCCATAATTAAACATGGCTCACCTTAATGGGTGAACGGTAAACATCATGCAACTACACGAATCGGGGTTGGCAGGGATGGGTAGCTTTATGCTCGACTCGCAAAAATCTTCGTGTCCTTCGTGGTGAAATGAGTTTTCTAGGATGATGGGAGCACCAAATGAAATGGACTGATGTCAGGCTGATCGCCATCGAGCTGGCGGAAGCGCATCCCGAGGTTGACCCAAAGAGCCTGCGCTTCACCGATCTGCATAACTGGGTACTGGCGCTGAAAGATTTTCACGACGACCCGAAACACGGCGGCGAAAAGGTTCTCGAAGCGATACAGGCGGCGTGGATAGAGGAAATGGAATAACCCATGCTTAAGCTTTGGCAGAACATTTCCAACCGCTGGCTGTACCTGTGCGGTGCGCTCTTTGCTGGCAGCCTGATGGGCTTTGGCTTGTTTCTGCAATACGTCAAGCATCAAGATCCTTGCCCGCTGTGCATGGTGCAACGAGTGATCTTTATCGCCATCATGGCGGTATTTGTGCTGGCTACACTGCATGGCCCGAAGCGCGCGGGAGAACGTGTGTATGCCGTATTGACCGGGCTGCTCTCGCTATCCGGCATCGGTGTCGCGGCACGCCATATCTGGCTGCAAAATCTCCCTAAAGACCAGGTTCCCGCGTGTGGGCCGGGGCTGGATTACATGCTCGAAGTCATGCCGATGACCGATGTATTGAAGCAACTGATGCATGGTTCCGGCGAGTGCGCGGAGAAAGGCTGGACTTTCCTCGCTCTTGGTATCCCGGAATGGTCGCTGCTATGCTACCTCGCACTGGGAATATGGGCGTCGGCAATTGCATTCAGGAAGAGCCCCTAGTAGAACACATTGATTACGAAGCATGTGCAGCATGTAGGTTGGGTTAGGCGCGGTTCTTTGCGCCGTAACCCAACATAAAGCCCCTATTGAATACAGGCGTCGGGTTACGTCCGTCGGTGGTGAGCCTCCTGAGGTACCGAAGGGCGAACCATGAAGCCGCTAACCCGACCTACACGATGACAAATAAGCCAGATTGTTTCGTTATTGCTGGTTCGCAGCACTAGTTTTCCTGAAGGGCATGCTACACTTGCCGGGGTGATTGATTTCGGAAGGTAACGCCATCAAGGGATTCTTATAGGGAGCCTCTAAAAATTTCAAGCCATGCCCGATAAGACAGTAGCTCCACAGAAGAAAGAGACTCGCCAGTCGGCGGCATGGCTGCTGGCCGTATTGGCCGGGTCGGTGTTTTTTGTAGAAGCGCTGGTGATGCTTTTCCTGCACTTGCTGCCCCCCATGCACGAGGTGGTTTCCATGTTGCTGGATGCGTCCCTGCTGTCCCTCCTGCTTTCCCCCATATTTTATTTTGTTGTTTTCCGCCCCCTGGTGCTGAACGGTGCCGAACGCGAGCAGGCAGAGAAAGTGGTGCGCGCAAGCGAGGAGCGGTTCAGGTACACACTTGCTGAAGGGTTTCGCCAGTCGGCGGCATGGCTGCTGACCGTATTGGCCGGGTCGGTGTTTCTTGCAGAAGCGCTGGTGATGTTTTTCGTGCACTTGCTGCCCCCCATGCCCGATGTGGTTTCCACGTTGCTGGATGCGTCCCTGCTTTCCCTTCTGCTTTCCCCCATATTTTATTTTGTTGTTTTCCGCCCCCTGGTGCTGAACATTGCCGAACGCGAGCAGGCAGAGAAAGTGGTGCGCGCAAGCGAGGAACGATTCCGCTCCATCTTCGACCATTCCAAGGTGGGCATGAACCTGATCGGCCCGGATTACAAATACCTGAAGATCAACCGGGCATTCAGTGAAATGACCGGCTATTCAGAAGATGAATTGCTGGCGCACGATTTCAAGAAAATAACCCACCCGGATGATATCGAGCTGAACTCGATGTGGGTAAATAAGCTGCTCGCGGGCGAAATTGATCACTTCAATATACAGAAAAAATTTATCTGCAAAAATGGCAGCATATTGCATGGAGATCTGACCGTTTCCGCCATGCGGGACGAAAACGGGAAGCTCATGTACGGCATAGCCATTATTCAGGACATCACCGACCGTGTTCAGGCCCAGCAAAAACTGCTGATGCTTTCCCGCGCCGTGGAAAACAGCCCGGCCACGGTGGTTATCACCGATCCGAATGGCACCATCGAGTATGTCAACAAAAAATTTACCGTAATCACCGGGTATTCGTTTGCGGAAGCCATCGGGCAGAACCCGCGCATACTCAAATCAGGCAAACAGAGCGCAGATTTCTATGCGCAGCTCTGGAGAACCATACTGGCCGGCCATGAATGGCGTGGCGAAATATGCAACAAAAAGAAAAATGGCGAGCTGTATTTTGAGCAGGTATCCATTTCACCGGTGGTGGACGAGCAGGGCACGATCAATAATTTTGTGGCCGTCAAGGAGGATATCACCGACAAGAAAAAAACCGAAGAAACGATCTGGAGGCAGGCGAACTTTGATACCTTGACCGGTCTGCCGAACCGCCGCATGTTCCGCGAGCGGCTGGAACAGGAAATCAGAAAATCCAATCGCAGCAACCTTCCGATTGCGCTGATGTTCATCGACCTCGACCATTTCAAGGAAATTAACGACTCCCTCGGGCACGATATAGGCGACATCCTGCTGGTCGAGGCGTCGCGCCGCATTGCCGATTGCGTGCGCGCGACCGATATCGTGGCCCGGCTGGGTGGCGACGAATTCACCGTGCTGCTGGTTGGGATTGAAGATGTCACCAGCGTCGAGCGGGTCGCACAGTGCATCATCGAGAAACTCGCCGCTTCTTTCCAGTTGAAAGAGGAGGTGGCTTACGTGTCGGCCAGTATCGGCATCACGTTGTACCCGAACGATGCCAATACCATAGAAGGGTTGTTCAAGAACGCCGACCAGGCAATGTATGTCGCCAAGGAGCAAGGGCGCAACCGCCACAGCTATTTCACGCACGCCCTGCAGGAGGCCGCGCAGACCCGGCTGCGCCTGATCAACGACTTGCGTAGCGCATTGGCTGCCGGCCAGTTCTCGGTTCATTTCCAGCCTATCGTCGAGCTGGCTACCGGGCGCATTAACAAGGCGGAGGCATTGATCCGCTGGCAGCATCCTGAAAGGGGCATGGTCAGCCCTGCGCAATTCATTCCGCTGGCCGAAGAAACCGGGCTCATCCTGGAAATCGGCGACTGGGTGTTTTATGAGTCGATGCGCTGGGCCAAACACTGGAGAACACTGTACAACCCCGTGTTTCAGGTCAGCGTGAACAAGTCGCCGATACAATTCTACAAGGACGGCGATGAACACGCGGTATGGTTGTCGCACTTGCGGGATATCGACATGCCCGGGCAAGGCCTGGTCATCGAGATTACCGAGGGATTATTGCTGGATTCGAATACATCGATCAATGGCGCGTTACTCACGCTGCGCAACGCAGACATCCAGGTTTCCATCGATGATTTCGGCACCGGCTATTCGTCATTGTCCTATCTCAAAAAATTCGATATCGATTACCTGAAGATCGACCAGTCGTTCGTGCGTCATCTGGAGACAGATCATAACGATATGGCATTGTGCGAGGCTATCATTGTGATGGCGCACAAGCTCGGCATAAGAGTGATCGCCGAAGGGGTGGAAACGGCGCATCAGCGTGATCTTCTGGTCGCCGCAGGGTGTGACTATGCGCAAGGGTATCTGTATTCCAGGCCGGTTCCGGCTGAGGAGTTCGAGGAGTTGCTGAAACGGGGATTGCCGGCATAGAGCGCAGGTTGGGTTGGGCGCGGTTTTGCGCCGTAACCCGACAAACTCAAATTTCTGGCGGCGGGGAATTGCAGTATAATTTTCTCGGCTATTGAGCTTCCCATAATAGAAGACAACTACTCTGCTTTAGTAGGTCGGGCTACGCCCGACGCGGCGGGCAAAGCCCGCCCTACGGTGAATGCCATGAATTATGGGAAAGTCAATAATATTGTTCAAACATCATAAGGAGGGCATCATGGAAAACAAGAAGTTTCGTCTGGTTACGCGTAGCGATTTCGATGGCCTGGTCTGTGCCGTGTTGCTCAAGCACCTCAATATGATCGATGAGATCAAGTTCGTGCATCCCAAGGATATGCAGGACGGCAAGATCGAAATCGGCCCACGCGACATTACTACCAACCTGCCCTATGTCGCCGGCGCGCATCTGGTGCTCGACCATCATTCTTCCGAAATCATACGCAACACCGGCGAGCGCGCCAACCACATCATCCATGCCGATGCGCCTTCCGCCGCGCGCGTGGTATTCGTTCACTTTGGCGGATACAAGGTGTTTCCGCGCGAATGGAGCGACATGATGGCCGCGGTGGATAAGGCCGATTCCGCCCAATTCTCGAGCGAAGAAATTCTTCATCCGACCGGTTGGGTGTTGCTCAATTACCTGATGGATTCGCGCACCGGTCTGGGGCGGTTCCGCGATTTTCGTATCTCCAATTACGATCTGATGATGGAGTTGATCGATTATTGCCGGAAGCACACCATCGAACAGATCATGCAATTGCCCGATGTGAAGGAACGATCCGATCTGTACTTTGAGCACGAGGAGAAATTCAAGGCGCAACTGAAATCCTGCTCGACAGTGCATAAAAATCTGGTGGTGCTCGACTTGCGCAACGAGGAAACCATATACGCCGGCAACCGCTTCATGATCTACGCGCTATTCCCGGAAACCAATATTTCCATCCATGTGCTGTGGGGGGTGAAACACCAGAACACGGTGTTTGCCACCGGAAAATCCATCGTCAACCGCACTTCAAAAACCAACATCGGCGAATTGATGTTGCAATATGGCGGTGGGGGGCACGCGAATGCCGGTACTTGCCAGATAGACAAGGAGAAAGCGGGAGGCGTGCTTCAGGAGCTGATAGCCAAAATCAACGCGGACAGTTAAAAAAATCACAAGCGGCGTGGAGAAGCATGCCGCCATACGGTTAAAAGGGGGCTTTGCCCCCTTTGTTTTTAATCTCTTCGGGTTGAATTCTCCGTCGCTTGCGGCGTAACGATTTTCGTAGGGTGGATTAAGCGCGTAGCGCGAATCCACCGAAACAAATGGTGGATACACGCCTTCGGCGTTTTATCCACCCTACCCAATACCCCGCTGCTTGCAGCGTGGTGGTTTATTTGGACGCTACATAATTTCGAAGTGGTGGCTTGTCAGGCGTTCATTCAGGTAGCCGCGGTCTGACAGCATGCCAAAATCGGTAAAGGCAATACCGACCCTGAAGAGCAGATCATTCGAATCGTGGACGGTGTAGCGCGTCATACCGTAGACTGTCAGAACAGTCGGCGGATAAGGGCCGGTTATTGAGGGTATGTAAATGCGTAGCGTTACTTCGGTGTCGATTTTAAGGTTGCGCCCAAGCAGGATTGACGCACCATGCAGGGAAATGTCATTGAGTCTCCCGTCATGCAAGTCTTCGCCTTCGACGACAACATCGACTTTCCATGTGACCCTGTAGCGAGTTTCCCTGCGATGTTCGCTGCCGCCTTGCGGCGGCAACGATTCGATTAGCGTTACTTCGGCGGAAGCGCCAAACACACCGAGCGGATCGTTATCGGTATCGCTCATCGCATCCTTGCAAGCGGTAGTTTCCTCAACCGCATGCCCCTATCGTCCCGCAGCTGGTACAAAACTCGCAGCCGTCTTTCTTGATCAGCGTGGCGTTGCCGCACTCCTTGCAGACTTTGCCGGTCATCGGTTTGATCCCGGATGACTTGTTCTGCGTCGTGGGGACTTCCAGCACGCCCATTTGCTGCACCGGATAGCCGTGCTCGTCGAGGATGCCGAGCATCGCGTAACGGTGAATGATCAGCTTGGCGACATAGGAAACCGTCGAGGGGTAGCTTTCCATTTTTTCTCCGCCCGGCACGCGTGCCATGAAGTCGCCCAGCGGTTCGCCGAAATTCAGCAGCTTGCGCAGTTTCATGCCGATCCAGGCCGGGTCGATGACGCGCATGTCCAGGCTTAACACCTTGCACAGGCCGTCGAGGGCGCGCGGATAAACCCCGGCCAGCCACATCGAGTAGGGGCGGCGCTGCCCGTCCGGCAGCTTCAGTTCTTTCAGGCCCAGGACGAAATCGTCGCCGGTGCCGGCATTGGAGATGTCCACCGTCCAGCTCATCGTGCCGTCGGTGCCGGTCTTCGGTTCCTTCTTGGCGAACAGTGCGTCCATCATCGGGGTGGTGACGCCTTCGTTGACTTCCAGCGCGCCCAAATCCTCGATGCGGTATTTCAGCAGGTGCGCGAATGCCGCCACCAGGCTGGGCATGCGCCTAACTTCGCCGTCAGGGGGCATCGGCATGTCGAAGGTGTCATCCCCGGCGGTCTTCATCAGCATTTCCAGCTTCATGCGCAGCCATACCGGGTCGCGCGCGCGCATGTCCATCGACAGCGATTTTGCCAGTGCGCCGAGGCCGCGCGGTTGCTCCCCGCCGTTTACCCAGACTTCGAACGGATGATTCTTGCCGTTCCGGGTATGGGAAACGAAGATCACGAAGCTGCCGAGCGGGTGTTCCACCACTTGGGAAACCCAGCCTTCGCTGCCGCCGGGCAGTTCCGGGCGACCCGGCCAGCGCAACGATGCGAGAGACGGCTTGGGCGCGGCTTCCAGCACGATGCGGCGATCCTGATCGAACAGCAGGTCTTGCGGTTGCTCTTCCTTCTTGGCAGGCGTGACGGACAGCACGGAACCCAACACGTTGTTGGGGCGATAGGTTGCCAGCCCCTTCAGGCCGGCTTTCCATGCTTCCGTGTAGAGTTCCCTGAAATTTTCGTAGGGGTAGTCGGCCGGTACGTTGACCGTCTTGCTGATCGCCGTGTCGATGAAAGGTGCAACGGCGGCCACCATTTTCATGTGGTCGATCGCCGAAATTTCCAGCGCGGTAATGAACGCGGGCGGCAGGTTGTCCACGTCGCCGCCGTGTTCCTTGTATAAGCGCCAGGCATGGTCTTCCACCTGGTAGTCCTTGGTGCTACCGTCCATCATGCGCTTCTTGCGCGTATAGAACCATGAGAATGGCGGCTCGATGCCGTTGGAGGCGTTGTCGGCGAACGCCAGCGAGATGGTGCCGGTGGGCGCGATCGACAGCAGGTGGCTGTTGCGGAGACCGTGTTTGCGTATCTTGTCCTTGATCTTCTCGGGTAGCCGCGAGGCAAAGCGCGGCGCGGCGAGGTATTGCTCGGCATCCAGCAGCGGGAAGGCGCCGCGCTCGATGGCCAAGTCAACCGACGCGAGGTAGGCCTCGTCGCGCATCACGCGCGTCAGCTCGGCGGCGAACGCACGGGCTTTTTCGGTGTTGTAGGGCAGGCCGAGCATCACCAGCGCGTCGCCCAGCCCGGTATAGCCCAGCCCGATGCGCCGCTTGTTCTGTGCTTCCTGGTGCTGCTCGGGCAGCGGCCAGGAAGTGACGTCCAGCACGTTGTCCAGCATGCGCACGCCGACATGCACCAGTTTTTTGAACTGTTCGTAATTGAAAGCCGCCTTTGCGGTAAATGCATTGTCCACCATGAGCGTCAGATTGATGGAGCTCAGGCAACAACAGCCATAAGCCGGCAACGGTTGCTCAGCGCAGGGATTGGTCGCTTCGATCACTTCGATATAGCCGAGGTTGTTGTCGCGGTTCATCAGGTCGATGAACAATACGCCCGGTTCGGCATGGTCGTAGGTGCTTTCCATGATCTGCTTCCACAGCTCGGCAGCAGGCACTTTGCGGTATATCCAGTTGCCGTCGGCACGTTTCGTGGCGCCCTGTTCCTTGAGCAAGGCAGACGGCTCGGCAACATGCACCAGCTCGAAATCCTCGTTGTTTGCCACGGCGTGCATCAGGGCATCCGTGACGCCGACGGAAATGTTGAAGTTGCGCAGATCGCCTTTGTCTTTGGCGTGGATGAATTTTTCGATGTCGGGGTGGTCGCAACGCAGCACGCCCATCTGCGCGCCGCGCCGCGCGCCGGCCGATTCGACGGTTTCGCAGGAGCGGTCGAACACGCGCATGTAGGAGATCGGCCCGCTGGCGCGGGAATTGGTGCCTTTAACCATCGCCCCCTCGGGGCGGATGGTCGAAAAGTCATAGCCGACGCCGCCGCCGCGCCGCATGGTTTCCGCGGCTTGCTGCAACGCATCGTAAATACCCGGCTTGCCGTTACTGATGCCGGAGATCGCATCGCCCACCGGTTGCACGAAGCAATTGATCAGGGTCGCCTGGATCTTCAATCCGGCAGCCGAATTGATGCGCCCGGCGGGCACCAGGCCGTTTTCCTGCGCCAGGAAGAATGCCTCTTCCCATTTTGCGCGCTGTTCCGGCTTTTCGGCTTGCGCCAGGCCGCGTGCCACGCGGCGGCGCACATCCTCAATGGAGGTTTCACCGGGTTCCGCATATTTTTCCAACAGCACTTCGGTGCTGATTTCTTGCGTCATTTTAATAGCTCCCTTGAGGCTGATCTTTAATAATCAGCCAGTTATGTTTGTCTGTTGATGCTTTGATATATGGTGCGAAAGGCAGGAAGGAACAACGACATCCTTGATTGATTCTCACCCCGTGCCGCCAATCCCATTACCGTAAAAAGAGGCAATAATTGCTTCTATTTTCGATGTTGACATGCGGCCCAATAAATGAGTTAAAAACGGTGCTGGCACAGATGCTTGATTGAGATGGTTATTTACGCTTTAATGCGCGACTTTTTACCGGGGGTGCCGTATGAATTTCATCGAGAAATTGTTTGAAGGCGCGTTGTGGAATAGCCGTTTCGTCATCTTGTCCGCCGTCATAGGCAGTTTGCTGGCGGGGTTCGCAATTTTCTACATGGCCACCGTGGATGTGGTGAACCTGTTCGGCCATGCATTGCACTATGCCGATTCCGGCATGAGTGCGGAGGCGCGCAAGGCGCTGCACGACAGCACGGTATCGCATATCGTGGAGGTGGTGGACGGATATTTGCTGGCGACGGTAATGCTGATCTTTTCGCTGGGTTTGTACGAACTATTTATCAGCGACATCGACCAGGCGCATGGCAGCAAGGCTTCCAGCAAGATACTGGTGATCAGCAACCTTGACGACCTGAAATCGCGCCTGGCCAAAGTGATCCTGATGATCATGATCGTTACGCTATTTGAAGAGGCGCTCAACATGAAAATGACCACCCCGCTCGATCTAGTCTATCTCGGGGCAAGTATCGCGCTGATCGCATTGGCGCTGTATTTGACCCATGCCGCAGAACACGGCACGGACAAAGAAGAATCGGCAGGGAAGACCCCGGAAAAACACGGGCACTAGGAATATGAAAATATTCAAGAAACTGGCTTGCGGCTTGTTATTGCTGGCCTTGTCGTTCCCCATCCATGCGACAGGCTTCTCGCTGGAAGATTTGCAGGGCAAGACGCATCGTTTGGAGGATTATCGCGGCAAATGGGTGCTGGTGAATATCTGGGCAACCTGGTGCCCGCCATGCCTGAGCGAGATTCCCGAATTGAGCAGTTTGCACGACGCGCACAAGGATAATGATCTGGTTGTGATCGGTATCGCCATAGAGTCCGGATCCAGCAGTAAAGTAGCCAGCTTTGCCGAAACGCACGGCATCAGTTACCCGGTCGTAATGGGCAATCGCAAAATTGTGAGACAAATCGGTCAGATGAAGGTGTTGCCGACCAGTTATCTATACGCGCCAAACGGCAAAAAGGTGAGCTACCAGGATGGGGAAGTGACGCGCGCGAGCATCGAGAGCTATATCAAAGGGAAGAAATTCGACTGATCCTAGAAAAAGCAGTTGTCCACGAAAGTCACGAAAAACACGAAAGAATCCAAAGAGTCCCACATTGCCAATGAATACCCAACGGGTGAGTCACCAATCTAATGCAACCTATTGTTTTGTTTCGTGCCTTTCGTGTTTTTCGTGGATGAATTGCCGTTTTTAGGTTTATGCGGCTTGCCGGATTGGCCAGAATTTTATAGCTGGGGCGGCGTGCCGGTATCGTTTTTGCTGACGGTATAGGTAATGCCCAGTTGTTGCGCCATGCGGCGAGCACCAGATTCGGGTATTCGGGGCGGCCCAGGCTGCCGTTGTAGCGCCCCAGCGCGCGAAACAGGTCGCCGTTTTCCATATCCAGATAGTGGCGCAGGATGGTGCAGCCATAGCGTAGGTTGGTGCGCAGGTGAAACAGGTTGTGTCCGGTGGCGCCGATTTCCTTCACCCAGAACGGCATCACTTGCATGTAACCCCGGGCGCCTGCTTTGGAAACGGCATACTTTTTGAAGCCGCTTTCTACTTCGATCAAGCCCAGCACCATTTGCGGATCAAGCCCGGCACGGTTCGCTTCGTAGTGCACCGAGCCCAGAAAGTCGATGCGGTATTCGGTATCCGGGATGCGTTTCTGAAGACGCCGCGACATTTCATCCAGCCACCTGTTCGCTTCATCCCGCGTGTTGAACACCAGTTTGGGAGAGGCCTGATCCGACACGCTACGCTGCAATACCGCGCGGACGCTGGCGGAAAGTGCCTCTTCCCGTTGCGCGCCGGCGAATGCGGCGACAGAGAACAATGCGCCTGCCATGCACAGCGGCAAGGCCTTCAGGATCAAGGATTGAGGATTGATAACCAGCGACTTGGCGAACGTTGTTTGTTCGCCTAGTCGAATGGCTAGGTGTTTCATCAGGATTGAGCCAATAGCCGAGCAGAGGGGCTTATCCGCTCTTCGCTCCTCGATCCTTAATCCTGATTTGTTTGGTTGCATAGTTTCGACTTTACAAACTCCAGCATGTTTTGCAATGGGACGGGTTGCGCCTGCGCATCACGCCGTCCCTGATATTCGACGTTGCCTTCCTTCAGGCCGCGCTCACCGATGACGATGCGGTGCGGGATGCCGATCAGTTCCATGTCGGCGAACATCACGCCGGGGCGCTCGTCGCGGTCATCCAGCAATACTTCAATATCCGCTTCGACAAGCCCGGCATAGAGTTGTTCCACCTCCTTGCGCACCGCCGCGCTCTTGCCCATGCCGATCGGCACGATGGCGACCTGGAACGGCGCCATTGCGCTCGGCAGGATAATGCCGCGTTCGTCGTAATTTTGCTCGATGGCGGCGGCCACGATCCTTGAAACACCGATGCCGTAGCAGCCCATTTCCATGATTTGCGCCTTGCCTTGCGCGTCCAGAAAAGTGGCGTTGAGCGCCTCGGCATATTTCTTGCGCAACTGGAAAATATGGCCGACCTCGATGCCACGGCAGATTTCCAGCGTGCCGTTGCCGTCCGGCGACTGGTCGCCTGCAACCACGTTGCGGAGGTCATGTACGTTCGCTTCATCCAGCGGCACGTCGCGTCCGAAATTCACGCCGGTGTAATGAAAACCGTCGTCGTTTGCGCCGCAGATGAAGTCGCTCAGCGCGGCGGCGGCGCGATCAGCCAGCATGCGCACTTTGCCGCCAACCGGTCCGATATATCCGGCGCGGCAGTTCATGTTGCGGTGTATCTCGTCATCGGTTGCAAAACGGAAGCCCCCCAACACCTTCCCTGCCTTGATCTCATTCAGGGTGTGGTCGCCGCGCAACAGCAACAACACGAACTCATTTTCGTGTGTCATTACCGCGATTGCTTTCAGTATACTTTGCGCGGAGGTGTCGAAGAACGCGGCGACTTCCTCGATGGTTTTTTGTCCGGGTGTGATGGCCTTCTGCATCTCCTGCGTGTCAGGCGCGCGCGGTGTACTTGGCGCAACAGCCTCCGCCATTTCCACGTTCGCGGCGTAATCGGAAGCGGGGCAATAAGCCAGCGCGTCCTCTCCGGAATCCGCCAGCACGTGAAATTCGTGCGATCCGCTGCCGCCGATCGCGCCGGTATCTGCGGTGACGGCGCGGAATTGCAGCCCCAGCCGGGTGAAGATGCGGCTGTAGGTGTCATGCATCACCTGATAGGTGTGCTCCAGGCTCGCATAGTCGGCATGGAACGAATAGGCGTCCTTCATCACGAACTCGCGCGCGCGCATCACGCCGAAACGCGGGCGCACCTCGTCGCGGAACTTGGTCTGTATCTGGTAGAAGTTGACCGGCAACTGGCGGTAGCTGCGGATCTCGCGGCGCGCGATGTCGGTGATCACTTCCTCGTGGGTCGGGCCGAAACAGAAATCGTTGTCGTGCCGATCCTTGATTTTCAGCATCTGCGGGCCGAACACCGCCCAACGCCCGGTTTCATGCCACAGTTCTGCGGGCTGCACGGCAGGCATCAGCAATTCGATGCCGCCGCTTTTGTCCATTTCCTCGCGCACGACGTTTTCCACCTTGCGCAACACGCGCAGGCCGAGCGGCATCCAGGTGTACAGGCCGCTGGACAGTTTTCGGATGTAGCCGGCGCGCAGCATCAGCTTGTGGCTGGGCAGTTCTGCCTCGGATGGGGCTTCTTTGAGGGTGGAGATGAAAAATTGTGAAACGCGCATGGTGATTACAACCTGAATTTATGAAAATCGGGTGACGATTTTACAGCATACGTAAAGTGGGCAATTAGCACATCCTACGGTTTCAACCTAGAAAAAGCAGTTGTCCTGATGAACTAACTAGCCATCTGACTAAGCGCGGTGAAACATGCGCCAAGTCATTGGTTAACGAAAAACACGAAAGGCACGAAATAAAACAATAAATTGTATTGGTTCGACGAATCACCCATTGGATGTCAATTCGTAGCACGGAGCTTTTTGAATTTTTTCGTATTTTTCGTGCCTTTCGTGTTTTTCGTGGATGAATTGTCGTTTTTAGGTTCAATGCTTGCCGGTGCTGCCGAACCCGCCGCTACCGCGCTCGCTCAACGGAAATTCTTCGACGATATTGAACTTCGCCTGCATCACCGGCACGATCACCAGTTGCGCCATGCGTTCCATCGGTACCAGCGTGAACGGAATCTGGCTGCGGTTCCACAGCGAGACGAAAATTTGCCCCTGATAATCCGAGTCGATCAGGCCGACCAGGTTGCCGAGCACGATGCC
>JBAQCT010000126.1:0-10067 GCA_049294375.1 Gallionella sp.
CATTCGCACGGACAACAAGCTATGTGCGAATGAATTCGCACCTACAGAAACAATACAATGCTCCGAGTAAGAATCATATTCATCACCAACGGCAGGTTCCGAGATGAGCGATATTCTATTAGTCATCACCAATCTGCCAGACGCGCAGGCTGCCGGGCAACTGGCGCAGCGGCTGGTCGAAGAGAAAGTCGCGGCTTGCGTGAACCAGCTCGCGCCCTGCACTTCGACATACCGCTGGCAGGGCGAAATCGAAACCGCAACCGAAGTGCCGCTGTTGATCAAGACCACGCAAACCGCCTATCCGCGCCTCGAACAACTGATCCGCGCGGCGCACCCTTACGAACTTCCCGAAATTATCGCTGTCTCTGTAAAGGCCGGGCTGCCCGCCTATCTGGACTGGGTAGCCGGGGAAACCGGCAATCTCCAGGAATAGACCATGCGTTTCGTATTACTGCTCCTCCTCTGCTTTACGGCCCACGCGTCAAACGCGGAAGGCTTGCTGGATCGTCTGGGCGGCGCAAAAAAACCCAGCTTCCTGCCGCCTGATCAGGCTTTTGGCCTGCAAGTCATGGTGCGCGACGCACATACCCTGCAAGCTAATTTCAAAATAACTCCCGGCTACTATTTATACAGGGACAAAATCAAATTCGAGGTCAAGGACGGCACGGTCAATATCAAGACAGTCAATTTGCCGAGAGGCGAAATGAAGCAAGACCCCTCTTTCGGCCAAACAGAAGTGTTCCACAGCTCGATCCAGGCGGAAATTACCCTGAGCCGCATGCGCGATGCCGCCGCAGGCATCACACTGGACGCTACTTATATGGGGTGCAGCGAGGAAGGGCTATGCTACCCCCCCATCAAAAAGGCGATACAGCTCGACCTGCCGGACGCCAAAACCGGCCAGCGCGCGTCGCCCTCGATGGCCGAAGCGCCGCCGCCGTCGGCCATCACGCCGCTGCCTGCCGCGCCTGCCTCGGCAAACTTGCCGGGCAATGGAAATACCCCGAATGAAAATACAAAGATCGCACAACTCTTCAAGGGCGGCAGCTTTTGGCTGATCATCTCCTTCTTCTTCGGCGCTGGGCTATTGCTCGCCCTGACTCCCTGCGTATTCCCGATGATCCCGATCCTGTCCGGCATCATCGTCGGGCGAGGCCACAAGATCACCAGGATGCACGCTTTTGTCCTGTCGCTGGCTTATGTGCTGGGCATGGCCATCACTTACGCCACCGCCGGTGTGGCGGCCGGATTTTCGGGCAGCCTGATTTCCAACGCGCTGCAAACGCCTTGGGTGCTGGGTAGTTTCTCCGCGCTGTTCGTGTTGCTGTCGCTGTCCATGTTCGGTTTTTACGAGTTCCAGGTGCCGACAGCGCTGCAAAGCAAGCTGACCGACACCAGCAATCATTTGCACGGCGGGCACCTGTCCGGCGTGTTCGCGATGGGCGCGCTGTCCGCCATCATCATGGGGCCCTGCGTGGCCGCGCCGCTGGCAGGAGCGCTGCTGTACATCGGCCAGACGCACGATGCCGTGCTGGGCGGAGTCGCACTGTTCGCGCTGGCGCTGGGCATGGGCGCGCCGCTGCTGCTGATCGGCACCTCGGCGGGCGTATTGCTTCCCAAGGCCGGCGCATGGATGGAATCGGTCAAGAAATTCTTCGGCGTGATGCTGCTGGCGCTGGCGATCTGGATCGTCCAGCCGCTGCTGCCCATTAGCGCGCAAATGCTGCTGTGGGCGGCACTGCTGATCTTTTCCGGAATTTACCTGCGCGCGTTGGATCCGTTGCCGCACAGCGCCAACGGCTGGCATAAACTGCTCAAGGGCGTCGGGTTGATCGCCCTGTTGCTCGGCGTGGCTTATTTGATCGGCGCGCTGTCCGGGGCGCGCGACATTCTGCGGCCATTGGGTACTATCGGCAGGGCAGAAGCGCCACTTCCCACCACGCTGCAATTTTCACGCGTCAAGGATGTTGCGGAACTCGACCGGCGCATCGCACAGGCGCGTGTGCAAGCCAATGGACGCGGACAAATGGTCATGCTGGATTTTTATGCCGACTGGTGCATCTCCTGCAAGGAAATGGAGCGTTTCACCTTCGCCGATGCCGCCGTGCAATCCAGACTCAAGCCGGTGTTGCTGCTGCAGGCCGACGTCACCGCCAACAGCGAAGCCGACCAAGCCATGCTCAAACGCTATGGCCTGTACGGCCCGCCTGCCATCCTGTTTTTCGATGACAATGGCAAGGAACTGGGTGATTTTCGCGTGACCGGCTATCAGGATGCCGAGCAGTTTTTGAAATCGCTGCAAGCCGCTGGAATTTAACGTTTTTTGGCTATCTTCGCCAAACTACTGGACAATTCACCCCAATTTGCGGCAAACTGCGCGCATGAAAACGAGCCAATCGAGCCCTGCCAGAAACATTCTTGTGCTGCATGGCCCCAACCTCAACCTGCTCGGGAGCCGGGAGCCGGAGGTATACGGGCACGTCACGTTAGACGAAATTAACGCACGTTTAACGACATTAGCCAGCACAAAGGGCGCAAACCTGTCTTGCTTCCAGAGCAACGCCGAAGCAGCATTGGTTGACCGCGTGCAACAGGCGCGCGTCGAGGGAGTGCAGTTCATCGTCATCAACCCGGCAGCATTCACCCATACCAGCGTAGCCCTGAGGGATGCGCTGGCGGCGGTTGCCATCCCATTTATCGAAGTACATCTTTCCAACGTATTCGCGCGGGAAGCGTTCAGAAAAGAGTCCTTTTTCTCCGATCTCGCCGTTGGCGTTATCAGCGGCTTGGGCGCGGCAGGTTACGAATTTGCCGTGCAATTCGCTTTAAACTATAAAAATCAAGCTTAAGAGGAGGGCATCATGGATTTACGCAAACTCAAGACACTCATTGAGTTGGTAGAAAGTTCCGGCATCGCCGAACTGGAAATCAGCGAGGGCGAAGAGCGCGTCCGCATCACACGCACCGCCGCCTCCGCGATGCAAGCCTACGCGCCCGCACCGCAACAGACCATCGTTGCCGCCGCGCCGCAAGCGGTGGCTGCGGTCGCAGAACCCACCCAACCCGCCGCACCGGAAGGGCATGTGGTGAAATCGCCCATGGTCGGGACGTTCTACCGCTCGGCCTCGCCGGGATCCAAGCCTTTTGTGGATGTCGGCCAATCCGTGAACAGCGGCGACACCTTGTGCATCATCGAGGCGATGAAGCTGCTGAACGAAATCGACGCCGACCAGTCGGGAGTCGTCAAGGCAATTTTGGTAGAGAATGGCCAGCCGGTAGAGTTTGGCCAACCGTTATTTGTCATCGGTTAATTCCTGGCTCGTGATTTTGCGCCACGTTCAAGTTTGGAGCCAAAATAATGTTTGAAAAAATCCTGATCGCCAACCGTGGCGAGATCGCACTTCGCATCCAGCGCGCCTGCCGCGAAATGGGCATTAAAACCGTCGTGGTGCATTCCGAAGCGGATGCGGATGCCAAATATGTGAAACTGGCCGATGAGTCTGTCTGCATCGGCCCTGCGCCTTCGTCGCAAAGCTACCTGAATATCCCCGCCATCATCAGCGCGGCGGAAGTGACCGACGCCCAGGCTATCCACCCCGGCTACGGCTTCCTGTCCGAAAATGCCGATTTTTCCGAGCGCGTCGAAAAGTGCGGCTTCGTGTTCATCGGCCCGCGCGCCGAAACGATCCGGCTGATGGGCGACAAGGTGAGCGCCAAGATCGCCATGAAAAAAGCCGGTGTGCCCTGCGTGCCCGGCGTGGAAGGCGCGTTGCCCGACAACCCCGCCGAGATCGTCAAGATCGCGCGCAGCATCGGCTACCCGGTCATCATCAAGGCTTCAGGCGGGGGCGGCGGGCGCGGAATGCGTGTGGTGCATACCGAAGCGGCGCTACTGAATGCGGTAACCATGACCAAAACCGAGGCGCAGGCTGCCTTCAACAACCCCATGGTGTACATGGAGAAATTTCTGGAGAATCCGCGCCATATCGAATTCCAGATACTGGCCGACCAGCATGGCAACGCGGTTCATCTGGGAGAACGAGATTGCTCGATGCAGCGCCGCCACCAGAAGATCATCGAGGAAGCGCCTGCCACATCGCTCAATTTGCGCATGCGCAACAGGATCGGTGAACGCTGTGCCGAAGCCTGCCGCAAGATCGGCTATCGCGGCGCGGGCACATTCGAATTCCTGTATGAGAACGGCGAGTTCTACTTCATCGAAATGAATACCCGCGTGCAGGTGGAACACCCTGTCACCGAAATGATCACCGGCATCGACATCGTGCAACAACAAATCCGCATCGCCGCAGGCGAGAAATTGGCATTCAAGCAGCGCGACATCGAGTTCAGCGGACATGCAATAGAATGCCGCATCAACGCGGAGCACCCTTATAAATTCACCCCGTCGCCGGGGCGCATCACCTCATGGCATGCTCCGGGTGGCCCCGGTATCCGCGTGGATTCGCACGCCTACAACAACTACCTGGTACCGCCGCATTATGACTCGATGATCGGCAAGATCATCGCTTACGGCGATACGCGCGAACAGGCCATGGCCAGGATGTCCACAGCCTTGTCCGAGATGTGGGTGGAAGGCATCGACACCAATATCCCGCTGCATCGCGAACTGCTGCAGGATGCAGCCTTTATGCGCGGCGGCACCAATATTCATTACCTGGAAGAGCGGCTGGCCGAACGCACCAAGGGCAAATAATTTCATTGTTCAATCAACAGCAAAGCCGTAGGGTGCGTCCCACGCACCATCATCGTTGGTGCGTGGGAGACGCACCCTACCGGTTTGTTGGCCTTCGAAATGGAACCGGATAAATGCCTTGGCTGACGCTGGTCATTGACACCGACGCGCAACATGCCGAAGCGTTGAGCGAGGCGCTGCTGGAACTTGGCGCGCTGTCGGTAGACTTGCTGGATGCAGATGCGGATACGCCAGACGAGCAGGCGATCTTCGGCGAACCCGGTGAAGCGCCGCCCGGCGTGTGGCAACACAACCGTATCAGCGCATTGTTCGACGACGATCAAGACGTACCGGCCATTTTGCGCCAAGCCGCCAGCCGCATCGGCCTCAGCCAACTCCCCGAACACCGCATCGAGACGCTGGCCGACAACGATTGGGTGCGCCTCACCCAATCCCAGTTCGAGCCAATCCGGATTTCGGCGCGCCTGTGGATTGTGCCGACCTGGCATGTTCCCAGTGATCCCAATGCCGTCAACATCGTACTCGACCCCGGCCTGGCTTTCGGCACCGGCAGTCACCCCACCACGCGACTGTGCCTGCGCTGGCTGGACGATAATCTCAAGGGAGGCGAATCGGTGCTGGACTACGGCTGCGGCTCCGGCATCCTCGCCATCGCCGCACTCAAACTGGGGGCTGCACGCGCCGCCGGTGTTGATGTAGACTCACAGGCTGTGACCGCCAGCCGCGACAACGCCGCCGCGAACCGGGTCGAAAATGCGCGGTTTTATTTGCCCGATGAAGCGCCGCAAGGCAGCTACGGCTTGGTGATGGCGAACATATTGACCAACCCGCTGCGCATGCTGGCCCCGTTGCTGGCGAACGCCACGCGGCAAGGCGGGCAAATCGTGCTATCGGGAATCCTTGAGGAGCAGGCACAAGACGTGATGGGTATCTACCGACAATGGTTCGACTTGAACACCCCGATTTTCGAGGAGGGCTGGGCATGCCTGTCGGGTCGGAAACGCTAACATGAGCGGAACGACACTCTGCCCGCACTGCGACACGCGTTTCAAGATCGCCGAGCCGCAACTCGAAGCGCATCAGGGCATGGTGCGTTGCGGGAACTGCCTGAAAGCCTTCGACGCCCGCCCCAGCTTTATTCCGGATCAGCCCAGCCCGCAGCTTGAACTGCCGATACCGGATGAGCCGGGCACTCCCGAAGAAACCGGTTTAAAAGAAGCCCTTCCAGTTACCGATGAAACCGCTGTTACGGAAGCCTCATCTCCGGAAGTTCAGAGCCAAGAAGCCCAAAACCAAGAAACCCAAAGCGCAGAAACCCTGCCCCCGGAAACTGTACTCACGGAAGTACAACTCCCTGCTCATGATGGTGAAACGCACGGCCCCAGCCAGCCCGATGATGCTCACGCTGAGCCTGATGGCGAGGCTTCTCCGACCGAGCAGCGGCCTTCAAAGGTTATCGTTTTACACCCCAAGACACTGGCCGAGCAAGTCGCCATCGTGCAAGACGAGATCGCCAGCGAACCGAAACCAGAATATCGCCGCTGGCCCTGGGTGGCCGCTTCCGTTCTGCTTGTTCTGCTCATGTTCGCACAAGCCGTCTACTTTTTTCGCGGCGACCTCGCCGCGCGCCTGCCCGGCCTGAAACCCGCACTCGTGGCCTACTGCCAGATACTCGGGTGCAGCGTGCCGCTACAGCAAAATACAGCCTTGATGAGCATCGAGTCCTCCGACCTCGAAACCGACGCCGAGCACGAAAACCAGATCATCCTGAACGCCCTGCTGCGCAACCGCGCACCCTACCCGCAGGCGTTCCCGAATCTGGAGCTCACGCTCAACGATACGCATGACAAGCCGGTTGCGAGACGCACTTTCAAACCGAAGGATTATCTGCCGCCGCAGGAAAGCGAGCAGGCCGGCCTGTTGCCCAATCACGAACTCATCGTCAAGCTGTATCTCGGCACCGCCGACCTGAGACCAACCGGTTATCGGCTCGTGCTGCTTTATCCTCAGCAATAATCAGGCATCGCGCTTGCCGAGCCGAGGTTCTTTTCCCGCCAGGATGTTCCGGATATTGCGCTTGTGCCGCCAGATCAGCAGCATCGCCAGAACGCCTGACGCAAGCGCCCACTCACGCGGCAAGCCAAGCAGCACCGCATAAACCGGCGCAACGACGGCAGCGGTCAACGCGGCCAGCGACGAGATGCGGAACAACAGCGCCATCAGCACCCAGGTCGCCAGCGCGCCCAGCCCAAGCCAAACATTCAACGCCAGCAGCACGCCCAGCGCCGTCGCAACTCCCTTGCCGCCCTTGAAGCGCAGGAAGATCGGGAACACATGGCCGAGAAACACCGCCAGCGCCACCGCCGCAACCAGCAGCACCCCTCGCTCATCGCGCGCGGTGAATTGCATCGCGGCAAATACCGCCACCCAGCCCTTCGCCGCATCGCCGAGCAACGTCAGCACCGCCGCCGCCTTCTTGCCGGTGCGCAGCACATTGGTCGCGCCGGGATTGCCGGAACCGTAACTGCGTGGATCGGGCAATCCGAACGCCTTGCTCATCAACACCGCGAAAGAAATCGAGCCCAGCAGATAGGCGGCGACTACAAAAATCAGGTTCGTCATCCGAAATACCTTAAAATGCGAGCGCGGATTCTACTCGAATGCTCCAGAACCGCCAAAATAAACCATCGAACCATCCGCTCACCCTTCGATACCTCAGGGCGAACGGATATTCCTTTAACGAGATACACGAGTTTACCGTTCGTGCTGAGGCATCGAAGCATGGACGGCACAACAGGCTATTACATGGACATCATTTTTCTGCGCGAACTCAAGGTTGAAACCCTCATCGGCATCTACGAATGGGAAAAGCGCGCGCCGCAGACCCTGCAAATCGACCTCGACATCGCCCTGCCCGACAGCCGCGCCTGCCAGACCGACCGAATCGAGGACGCGCTGGACTACGCGGACATCGCGCAGCACATCCAGACCGTCCTGAGCGAAGGCCATTTCTCCCTGCTGGAAACCTTGGCCGAACACATCGCACAGATCATCCTCAAGGATTTCAAAGCCCCATGGGTCAAGGTCAGCGTCGCCAAGTTGCAGGCGATACGGAATTGCAAGATGGTGGGGGTTAGTATTGAGCGGGGGCAGATTAAGTAGCCCGTCATTCCGGCGTAGGCCGGAATCCAGCTCGTAGGCTGGGTTGAGCGCAGCTGTGTAGGTTGGGTTAGCTGCTTCACCGCGTAACCCAACATCAAATACAAAGTCAAAATCAACACCGCCGGGGGTAGCCCGGCAGCTAGTCACTTTCTTTTGCTTCGCCAAAAAGAAAGCGGAATTATGTAGCAGCCGCACAAAGTTTTAATCCGCTACACGCCTAGAATAGTGCCTGTTATCCTACATTGAACAGGCACATCATGGGAACCTCATTTGTTGTATCTGGACTTGCTGCAAAGCGTGAAGAATCTCTCAGCCAGCGTAGCGCCGGATGTTTTCAGTTTTCATGCGGCGCAATGCGCTTCGCTTATTGACGCCCTACCCCCTCGGATGACGCTTCGCATGCACCCTACGCTTGCTCATGCCGCCAATACCCAGCAATAAGTTTTCGACGCTGATGTCTTCGTCCAACTCGTCCCAGTGCAGGCCACTGCCGCCACCACTGATTTCATAGCGCAGGCGCTGTTCCGGCTGCGCCTTCAGCAGGCGCGGAAAATAAGCCATTGGAACGCCCAGCCTGCGCCCATCGGTGAAATCCACCCACATCGTGCTGGCATCAAAACTTACTGCTTTAGCCAAAGAACTCATGCCATGTCCTTTCTATCAATTACTGGTTGTCGCTAATCCGCAAAGCGCATCAATCAAGCCCGCTCCTAATATCTCTTACAAAAACATCGCCGCCGAAACCCCGAATCTCGCTGCCAACGCCTTGGCCTGTCGGGCATTGAAATCGCGTCGTCCGGACAGCAATTCGGACACAACGCCCTGGCTGCCCAGCTCGGGCAAGTCTATCTGGCGCAAGTTATCGCGCTGCATCAGGTAACGCAACACCTCGGCACCTGTCGCCGCTGGCGGCATCTTGTCTTTGGCTTCGTACTCGGCAACCAGATCGCCCAGATACTCTGCCAGCCGGGCGAGCGGGTGGTTTTCGTTTGCACCGCCCGCATCTAGCGCCGCATCGAGCGCTTCGACCAAAGCGGCATATTCTTTTGCATTGCGCGCCGGTTGCAACAGTGGCGCGACATAGCTCCAGTGTTGTATTGCTGTTTTAAGCCGTGCGTTCATTTCCAGCCTCCTTGGTCATATTCCTTGTGCGTCAATACCGCCCGGATAAACAGGCGCCCCGTGTTGAAGTGAATCGCGGCAATCAGGCGCAGTTTGTTTCCACCGATGTCGAACACAAATACGTCGCCCACCTTATCGGTGCCGGGAAAGAGCATTCGCAATTCTGCAAAATTGCGCCACCCGGCCTTTTTGCAAAGGCGATACCACTGCTCCAGCGCACTGGCACATTGCGGATGCGCCTTTTGTGCCGCCACAATCCGGCGATGGGTGATGATGTGCATACGAGCGATTATATCTCAAAAAGAGATACAGCTCGCGTAGGGCGCATTAGGCGAAAGCCGTAATGCGCCGGATGTTTCCCGATTTTCCATGCGGCGCAATGCGCTTCGCTTATTGACGCCCTACCCCCTCGGATGATGCTTCGCATGCAACTGCTTCAACCGCTCCCGCGCCACATGCGTATAAATCTGCGTCGTGGAAATATCCGCATGACCCAATAACATCTGCACCACGCGCAAGTCCGCGCCGTGGTTGAGCAGGTGCGTGGCGAAGGCGTGGCGCAGGGTGTGCGGCGACAGCGGTTTGTTCAGCCCGCCCGTTCTGGCATGCTTCTTGATCAGATACCAGAACATCTGGCGCGTCATGCCCTCGCCTCTGGCGGTGACGAATAGCGCATCGCTGACCTGTTTGCCGAGCAGCACGCCGCGCCCGTCCGCCAGATAGCGGCGCAGCCAGTCCAGCGCTTCTTCGCCGAGCGGCACCAGGCGTTCCTTACTGCCCTTGCCCATCACGCGCACCACGCCCATGTCCATGCTCACCTGCGTGATGCGCAGCGTCACCAGCTCCGATACGCGCAGGCCGGTGGCGTACAGCACCTCGAACATGGTGCGGTCGCGCAGGCCCAGCGGGGTCTGTGTGTTCGGCGCGTCGAGCAGTTGTTCTACATCCTGCTCGGTGAGACTTTTGGGCAGGTTGCGCGGCAGCTTGGGCGTATCGATTTGCAGCGTGGGGTCGGTGGCGATTTTGCCTTGCCGCAGCAGGTAGCGGAACAGCCGCTTCAGGCTGGAGA
>JBAQCT010000127.1:0-4906 GCA_049294375.1 Gallionella sp.
GCCTGGGTTGAAGTACCCGGTTCCGGATTCTTCACCAGCGGGCGCGGCAACAGCCCCTGCGAGATGTAGTTGTTGAGCGTGGCACGGGAAATATTTGCCGCCTGCATCACTTCAAAACTGGTTAACATAAATTGGACAGTTTAATTGTAAAATTTAGACAGTTTAAATTTAACCAATTAGACAGCGCATGTCAAGAGGATTTTTAACTTGTAATTGATTGACTATCTAATTGCAGAGGAAGGGTATTTGATTTTATCTACGGCTATATGGACAGTAACATGGACTGTCTAATATTATTTTCGATTCGCCGCATCCTCGATCACCCTGAGAAATTCGTCGCCATAACGCGCCAGCTTGTTCTGCCCCACGCCGCTGATCCGGCCAAACTCGTCCAAGCTGGCTGGACGCTGGTTGTGAATTTCCAGCAGGGTGCTGTCGTGGAAGATGACGTAAGGCGGCACGCCCTGCTCGCGGGCGAGTTCGGTGCGTTTGGCCTTGAGCGCGAGCCACAGGCGGTCTTCGCTCGCCCCGGTAAACGGTTCGCGTGATTTGCTGAGGCGCTCGGCGCGCTGCGCCTTGCGCCCGGCTTTTTGAACCGCCGGGTCGGCGTCGCGACGCAGCCAGACTTTCTGCTCGCCGCGCAGCACCGGGCGGGCGGTCTCGGTGAGTTTCAGGCCGCCGTAGGCTTCGATGTCGGCTTCCAGCAGGCCGCCCGCCACCAGTTGGCGGTACACGCCGCTCCATTGTGAAGGGCTGAGTTCCTTGCCGATGCCGAAGGTGGAAAGGGTGTGGTGATTGAATTTATCGACGCGTTCGGTGAGCTTGCCGGTCAGTACATCGCTCAAGTGCCCCGCGCCGAAGCGTTGCCCGGTGCGATACACGCAGGACAGCGCCATCTGCGCAGCCTCGGTGGCATCCCAAGTGTCCACCGGCTCGAGACAGTTGTCGCATGCGCCGCAATCTCCCGGATGTTCCTCGCCGAAATAGTGCAGCACGGTTTGGTGGCGGCAGGCCGTGGATTCGCAGTAGCCGAGCAGCGCGTCCAGCTTCTGCCGCTCCAGCCGCTTGCGTTCCTCGGGAGCGTCGCCGCCGTCGATCATCTGGCGCATCTGCACCACGTCTCCCAAGCCATAGGCCAGCCAGGCGTTGGCGGGCAGGCCGTCGCGCCCGGCGCGACCGGTTTCCTGGTAGTAGCCTTCCATGCTCTTGGGTAGGTCGAGATGGGCGACGAAAC
Source organism: Gallionella sp. (assembly GCA_049294375.1). Taxonomy (GTDB): domain Bacteria; phylum Pseudomonadota; class Gammaproteobacteria; order Burkholderiales; family Gallionellaceae; genus Gallionella. The sequence continues at coordinate 1,235 of JBAQCT010000127.1, forward strand.
GCACGTTGGGCTTGTCGATGCCCATGCCGAACGCCACGGTCGCGACCATCACTACGCCTTCCTCGCGCAGGAAGCGGCTCTGGTTCTGGCTGCGTGTCGCGGCATCCAGTCCGGCGTGATAGGGCAGCGCATCCCAGCCGCGCTCCTTTAGCCAGACGGCAGTTTCTTCGACTTTCTTGCGCGACAGGCAATAGACGATGCCCGCCTCATTCTCATGTTCAGCCTCAAGAAACTCTTGTAACTGTTTGCGCGCATTTGATTTTTGCGTGACGCGATAGCGGATGTTTGCGCGATCGAAGCTGGAAACGAACTGGCGCGCCCGCTCCAGCGCCAGCCGCTCGACGATCTCGCCGCGCGTCGGCACATCCGCCGTCGCGGTGAGCGCGATGCGCGGCACTTCGGGGAAGCGCTCGTGCAAAACCGTCAATTCGCGGTATTCGGGGCGGAAGTCGTGCCCCCATTGCGAGACGCAATGCGCCTCGTCGATGGCGAACAAGGCCAGCCCGGATGTTTCACGCACCTGCTCCAGCAGCATGAGGAAGCTGGGCATCAGCAGGCGTTCCGGGGCGACATAGAGCAGATCGAGTTCGCCGCGCAGCAGGCGACCTTGCACCTCGCGTGCGGCATCGGCGCTGATACTGGAGTTGAGGAAGGCCGCTTTCACGCCGAGCTGGATGAGCGCATCCACCTGATCCTGCATCAGCGCGATCAGCGGCGACACCACGATGCCCGTGCCCGGCCGCAACAGCGCGGGAATCTGGTAGCACAGCGACTTGCCGCCGCCGGTAGGCATCAATACCAGCGCGTCGCCGCCCTCTAAGATGTGTTCGACAATAGCCTGCTGCTCGCCGCGAAAGGCGGCATAGCCGAACACATCGCTGAGAATTTGCATTGGGGTAATCATGGCTGCTTCGGCGGTTTTCAAGGGGTCAGTTTACTCACAAGTCAGTATTTATGGAAACTTCATAGCATCCGCTTGATGATGCATCAATGAATGATTATTTTTTTGCACGATACTGTAAAATTTCTGTGCCATGACATCAACAGAAACGTCCCCAGATCAATTTTCCGATCAATTTTTCGACCCATCGATTGCGGAGGAATTAAGCGCGCGTTACAAGATATTAAAAATGATCGGAAAGGGCGGAAGCGGTGTTGTTTATCTCGCATACGATCAGTTTGAAGACCGGCAAGTTGCTATCAAGGTTGCGCAACTGGAAGACACAGAAAATGGGGGAGGTAGGCTGCATAAGCTTTGGATGAATGAAATCCGGTTATCCGGCCAGCTCAAACACCCGTTTATTGTCAACACCTACGAGGCGGGATTGATAAAGGCGGGCGGGTATATTGTCATGGAATACCTTTCCGGCGGAACCCTGAAGCCCTTTACACAGCCGGACAAGCTGCTGCCCGTCGAGCGGGTAGTCGAGATTATATTCAAGGTGTGCAAGGCGCTTGAGTATGTGTACTCCGTCGGTATATTGCACCGCGATATCAAACCCGGCAATATTCTTCTCGACCAGAATGGCGACATCAAGGTTTCGGATTTTGGTGCCTGTTACCAGTCCAGTGGCGAAGATACGCAAGTGCTCGGCGTTGGAACGTTTAATTATGTGCCGCCAGAGCAATTCAAAAATGCCTCTCCCAATGTCCAATTCGATATCTATGCCACCGGATTGATGGCCTATCAGTTGCTCACCGGCCATCTTCCATTCACTGGACAAACGTCCGAGAGCCTGATTTATCAAAAGCTTTATGTTGATCCCCCACCGCTATCGGAGTGGCGGAAAGATATTCCGCCAAGGCTCTCTGAGGTCATATTGCGGGCAATTGCGCGTGACCCGGCGCAACGCTACGGTGAATGGAAGGCATTCAGCGAAGACTTGGAAGGGGCGCTATCAGCATCTGGCAACAAAGAAATTGTCAGCGACAGCTCCAAATACGCGTCGCTGTCCAAGCTCGATTTTTTCAGCGGGTTTGACCAGAAAGAACTTTGGGAAACCATCCAGATCAGCACCAGAATGCTCTATAAGCCGGGTGAACCAATTGTCTCGGAAGGAGAGGCCGGCACAAGCATTTACGTCATCATTGTCGGGGAGGCCGACGTGTTGAAAAATGGGGCAAAGATCAATCAGATGAAAACAGGGAGTTGTTTTGGCGAGATCGCATATCTCGACGAGGTAGCAAAAATCCGCACCGCCAGCGTGGTGGCTACCACCATGCTCGTGGCTTTATGCATTGATGGAGAGCGTTTGCGCCAATCCAGCGACGGGTTGCAGGCTCGTTTTTCGAGCGCATTTCTGAGGGCCATGCTCAACAAAATCGCCCAATCGGATAGCCGTTTCATTGCCATGACAGAATGGATGGCAAGCAGCCCTTTTAATCCTGTCAGTAAGCCATAGGCTTAACAGCAGCGCCTGTTAGCCACCATGTTCAGGAAGCATGCCCTGAAAAATGTCTGATGAGACCATCGGTTGATGCATCGTGCCGGGAAGCGACAGCCGCGCCACGCAGTTCCGGCAAGATTTTCCCGGCCAGTTGCTTGCCCAGCTCCACGCCCCATTGGTCGAACGAGTTGATGTTCCAAATCACGCCTTGCACGAATACCTTGTGCTCATAAAGCGCGATCAGCATGCCCAGCGTGTGCGGATCGAGCCGGTCGAACAGCAGAGTATTGGTTGGCCGGTTGCCGGAAAATATCTTGTGCGGCAACAGGGCTTCCAGCGCCTCGCCATGCAAGCCTTGCGCGGCAAGTTCGGCGCGCGCTTCCTCGGTAGTCTTGCCGAGCATCAGCGCTTCGGTTTGAGCGAAGCAGTTGGCTAGCAGGATGGCGTGATGTTCGCCGATCGGGTTATGGCTGTGCAGCGGTGCGAGGAAATCCGCCGGGATCAGGCGCGTGCCCTGGTGGATGAGCTGGTAGAACGCATGCTGCCCGTTGGTGCCGGGTTCGCCCCACATCACCATGCCGGTGTCGTAATCCACCGCGTTGCCGTCGCGATCCACGCGCTTGCCGTTGCTTTCCATTTCCAGTTGTTGCAGGTAAGCCGGAAAACGGTGCAGGTATTGATCGTAGGGCAGCACGGCGTTCGACTGGGCGCCGAAGAAATTGCCGTACCAGACACCGAGCAATCCCAGCAGCACCGGCATGTTCTTCTCCAGCGGCGCGCTACGGAAATGCTCGTCCATCGCATAGGCACCGCCCAGCAATTCCTCGAATCTATCCATGCCGATATTCAGCGCAATCGGCAAACCGATGGCCGACCATAGCGAGTAGCGCCCGCCGACCCAATCCCAGAACTCGAAGACATTGTCCGGGTTGATGCCGAATTCCCCGGTGGCCTTGAGGTTGGTGGATACGGCAGCGAAGTGTTTTGCCACAGCGCGGCCGACATCCATCTTGGCACCCAGTTTTTCGACCAGCCAGGCGCGCGCCGAGCGTGCATTGGTCAGGGTTTCCTGCGTGGTAAAGGTCTTCGAACTGACGATGAACAGCGTGGTTTCCGGATCCAGATTTTTCAGCGTTTCGGCCAGATGCGTACCATCCACATTGGAGACAAAATGTGCGCGCAGTTTCGGATTTGAATAAGGTTTGAGTGCTTCGCAGGCCATCAGCGGGCCGAGGTCGGAGCCGCCGATGCCGATGTTGACGATGTCGCTGATTTGTTTGCCGGT
>JBAQCT010000128.1:0-9109 GCA_049294375.1 Gallionella sp.
GGCCATGCCCGCGAACAATTTATTCGCGGGCATGGCCCGCTCCTACAAGATTTACTGTTTTTTGGGATAATTCTTTCTTTGCTCAACGAGAGCGAACCTTCATGATTTCACAGCTTACAAAGGCCATACATGAAAATAGGCATTCCAAAAGAAATCAAGACCAACGAAAACCGCGTCTCGCTGGTTCCGGCGGGGGCGGAGGCGCTGGTGTCGGCGGGGCACACGGTCATCGTGGAAAAAGGCGCTGGGCTGGGGGCGGGATTCAGCGATGCGCAATACATCGCGGTTGGCGCGCAAATTGCAAACGATGCCGATGCGGTGTGGGCGGCAGCCGACCTGATCGTGAAAGTGAAAGAACCGATCGAGCCGGAATGGAAACGCATCCGGCCAGGCCAGATCATTTTCACCTACTTCCATTTCGCCGCGAACGAGCCATTGACCCGCGCGCATATGGTTTCCGACGCGGTGTGCATTGCCTACGAAACGGTCGAGTTGCCGTCGCGCGAACTGCCGCTGTTGACCCCGATGTCGGAAGTGGCCGGGCGCATGGCGGTGCAGGAAGGCGCGAAATATCTGGAGAAACTCTACGGCGGGCGTGGAATCCTGCTCGGCGGCGTGCCGGGCGTGCCGCCTGCCAAAGTGGTGATTCTCGGCGGTGGCGTGGTCGGCGTGAATGCGGCAAAGATGGCGGCAGGATTGGGTGCCAGCGTTGTCCTTTTGGACGTTTCACTGGAAAAGCTGCGCTATCTCAGCGATGTCATGCCCGCCAATGTGCAACTGATTTTTTCTGACCGGCATAATGTGCTGGAGCAGATCGCCAAAGCTGATCTGGTCATCTGCGCGGTGCTGATACACGGCGCCGTCGCGCCCAAACTGATCCGCCGCGAAGACCTCAAGACGATGCGCAAGGGCGCGGTGATCGTGGATGTTTCCATCGATCAGGGGGGCTGCGTCGAGACGATGCGTCCGACCACGCACGAGAACCCGACCTTCATCGTCGAGGGCGTCATCCACTACGGCGTCGCCAACATGCCCGGCGGCGTGTCGATCACTTCGACGCTGGCGCTGACCAACGCGACCTTGCCTTATGTGCTGAAACTGGCGAACAAGGGATACCAGCAGGCGCTCAAGGAATCCCCGGCGCTGTTGAACGGGCTCAACATCATCGGTGGAAAGGTGACGCACCGGAAGGTTGCCGAGGCATTCGGGCTGGAGTATCACCCTGCGGAATCCATTATCGACTGACCCGCGAGGCTGGTTTCACAGGAGGCAAAAATTGCGTTTTCGTTGACTTGCGTCAATGTATGGCTTCGGGTTTGCGGTTATAGTTCTCCATACCGGCAGAGATAGAAGTTGCCGTTATTTTAAAAGGAGAGCGAACATGTATACGCTAAAAACACAGATCATCGCTATCTTGGGTTTGCTTCTTTACACCGTATCGGCCAGCGCCGCCGACATTCAAATCAAGATGCTCGATAATTCGGCAACGGATGGCATCTTTACTTTTGAACCCGCCTTCGTCAAGGCCAATGTCAACGACACCATCGTCTTCATTCCAACCAACCCCGGGCATAACAGCAGCAGCCTGTTAACGCCATCCAATGCACCGGCATGGAAAAGCCCCTTCAACAAGGAATACCGGGTGAAGCTTGAGAAGGAAGGCATCTATCTCTATGTTTGCGATGCGCATAAAAAAATGGGCATGGTCGGTGTCGTGCAGGTCGGCAAAGCAGGCAATCTGGAAGAAGCCAAGAAAAAAGCGGCTGAAGAGAGTGCTACCATGCCGATGAACAAGGATCGCTTTGCCAAGATGCTCGAAAAAGTGAAATAGGCTCTTCAAGGTCGATTACTTGTGTGAGCAGGTATAAGACGGTCTTTTCTTCTCGTTCCCACGGTCTCCGTGGGAACGCATCAGGGGGCGTTTCGTGTCCCATACCGCAGAGCGGCACGGCCAGTGTTCCCACGCGGAGCATGGGAACGATGCAAACCGCCCCATTCCGGTTTTCTCCATGCAATGAAAACAGCCTGATTCCAATGGATTTCCGGCTTCAAGTTTTTGGGCAGCGTGGCATAATTGCCCCAAAAACAGGCGGAGCCGGTTTGATCAAGCGGTCGCCGTTTTGCCGATGAATCGTTTTCAAAAGAGAAACCAGGTCATGACAGACAAACAGCCAGCCGATTCCGAAGGGCGCATCGAATCGAATATATTTTTCATCCGCAACCAGAAAGTCATGCTCGGCATACACTTGGCCGAGGTCTATGGAATCCGGCCGCAGGCGCTGGAGCGGGTCGTCGAGCGCAATATTGAAAGCTTCGCGGAAGGCTCCGCATTCCTGTTGAAACCGGAAGAGCTTGCCGACCTGAAGATGTCTCGTGCAATATCAGGCCAGGAGAAGCATTACGCATTTACCAGGCAGGGAGTGGGCATCCTCTCCAGCATCCTGTTCGATGAACGGGCGATGCATGAAAACCCGGAAGCCTGCGCGCCCGCATGCGGCTGCCGGAAATGATGGAACTCCATTTGAACTGCCGAACCGCCGTTTTTTAGGGATTTCCATACATGGAGTTGCCACACAGGCTGGGCAAATATGAACTGGACAAGCTGATCGGCATCGGCGCGACGGGCGGCGTATACCACGCGCTGGATACGTTCACGGGTCGCGAAGTGGCGGTAAAGCTGATCGACGAAGCGGTGCTCCGTGATCGCGAATCCAGCGAAACATTCCGCAAGCAATTCATCAACGAGGCATCGCTTGCCGGAAAATTATCCCACCCTCATGTTGTCTCGATCCTGGAAGCCTCCGTAACGGAAGACTCGGGATACATCGTGATGGAATACGTGCCGGGGGGTAGCCTGATCCGCCACACTTACCATGACAATCTGCTGCCCGTCGTGGATGCGCTCCAGATCATTTACAAGTGTTGCAGCGCGCTCGAATACGCGTTCAACCAGGGCATCGTCCACCGGGACATCAAGCCGGGCAACATCATGGTCGTGTCGGGCACCAATGTGAAAATCACGGACTTCGGCTCCTCCGTGTTTTACAAGGAACAGATCAAGCAGGCGGTGACGGCGGGCACCCCTTCATACATGTCCATCGAGCATATCAAGGGCGATAGCGTGAGCTATCTGAGCGACATGTATTCGCTTGGGATTGTCGCATACGAGCTGCTTACCGGAAGGCTACCGTTCGAGGCCGACACACTGATCGAGTTGCTCTACGACATTTCCATCAAGATGGTCGAGCCGCCGAGCACGCGCCGGAGCGGAATCCCCGCAGAACTGGACAAGATCATCCTCAAGATGATCGCCAGGAACCCGGAAGACCGCTACCCCACATGGGCCGCTCTCGAAGCAGACATCGACAATCTGAGCCGACTCTGCATATCCGAGCAAGACATAAACGACAGCGAGAAATTCGGCATGCTGCGCGCGATGCCGGAACTGCGCGAATTCCCCGACCCGGAAATCTGGGAGCTCGTCCATGCCAGCCAGTGGCGCAAACTGCCGGTGGGAGCGATTGCACTGCGTGAAGACGAGCCGGGGCAGAGCATGTACATCCTGATCTCGGGAACCATGAGGGTCACCAAACAGGGGCGCTTGCTCAACACCGTCAAGGGCGGCGAATTCTTCGGGGAGATGGCCTACATCCAGCGCGGATCGAACCGGCAGGCCACGCTGGAAACGACGTCCGACGCCACCGTGGCCGAATTCACGTTCGAGGCGCTGGAAAAACTGGGCACCGACTGCGAATTGCGCCTTGTGAAATCCCTGCTGAACACCATGACAAGCCGATTGATCGCCGCCGATATCAGCATCGTGCGCATGTACGGGTAATTCCAATTCGCATTAAAAACGATTACTGCGTTGGCTTTATCTTCGGCTCCTGGCAGCGCTCTATGTGCTGTCTTCGTCGCCTCATCTTCGCCGCAGGCAGGTTAATGTCCTGCGCCACCGGATCCGCCCCATTTTCCGCAGCCGCCGCAAGATCGGCCATAAGCATCGCCATTATCGGTAAAAGTATTCCTGTTATCGGGTGAATTCGGGCCGTCGCATGAATTCAGGGCGAGCACCGGCTCGCTGTCTGTCGACGGCAATATTTGATACGGCTCCATCGTCACCGATTCGATCCTGTCGCCGAGCAAAATCACTTTACCCTCAAGCCGTGAATTGCCGGTCTCGCTGAACTCGAAACGATAAGTGCGGCGCAGCACCCTGCGCCCGGACTCGTCGCGCACCAGCGCCAGCCCGGTGCTGGCGACCGTATCGTCGAGAAATTGCAGGTTCGCATTGCTGCAAACCTGCCTCCCCGCATTCCGGGCGATCTCGAGCGCGCTCATGCTGTTGAACCAGAACCACCCTATCGCTGCCAACGACAGCAGCAAAATCAAACTTGCCATATCCATAAACTGAAAAACCCCGCATAACCGATAGGGAAAGTTTAACCGATTCTAGTGGGCGATTCTCATAACCCGCAAACAGGCTCACCGATGAGCGGGGTTAGCAGCCCCCAATGCTGTTAGCATTTGCAAAGCTGCGCGATAAGCAGAGGGGGCGGGGATGGCTGACAAGAAATCGAACCAAAAGGGGCGGATTCGCAATTAAGTCATCAGGGGCAGCACCCGATTTACACACCACAATTCATTGAAAACCGGCAGGCTTGGCGCGCATTTTGGCGGCAATATTATCACCGTGGGGTATGTGGAGCAGGTCGGTCATCTTTCGCATCAGATGGTTTTCATGTGCGCTGATCTGCGTGTCGGCATAGGCGACCTGCCACATGTATTCGATGATGCGAACCTTTTCGGCCAGCTCCAGTTCCCGGTTGATGAGCGACGTAAACTGATGGAGGTCATTGGCGGCCTTTACCGTCCGGTGCCCCAGTTCGGACAATTGCGCCACTTCCGCATCCGGTAGCTGAAACCGCTCCTTGAGGATGTTCAGTACCGTAGCTTGCTCTTCGTCTGTGCTATCGGCATCCGAGCGCATGACTTCGATCAGCAGCACGGCGGTTGCCAGTTGCAGGGTGTGTTCCGGACGGCTCCCGGCATTGGCGGGGGAGATGATCGTAGAGAGAAAGTCGGTCAGTTTGTTCAGCATGGCGGGTTGTTCAACGCTTGTATTTCCAATAGTAAAATCGGGACGTTGCCCGATTTCATGATTCATGGTTCGACAAGCTCACCACGAACGTAAAGGGCTGCACGCTAATAATGAGGCGGCCTTTCGTTTGCAGGCTTGTTCTCATTTCCTGCTTCAGCCAGCGATTGGATCTGCCCCGAGAGCGATTTGCAAATCGCTTCAAGCCGTTCCAGCTTTTGTTGCTGCTGATAGACCGTTTTGTTCAGTTCCTCGATCAGGTCTTCTTGGAAGGTGATTTTTGCTTCGATGTTTACTAAACGTTCTTCAATCATGGGGTGGCTCTGAAAGTTCGGCGGCTGGCCAAGGAATGGCGGCTATTCTAGCGCGGGACAGAAATTCATGCCCAGAGAGAGGCTAGAGGAGCTTCGCATTGCACGCCTGGAATAGGTTGATGCAATCGGCGCAGGCGGTGTGTAGCCAGTTAAAAGCGCGAATCGTTCGATTTGACCAAATCGAACGATTCGGTTAAATTAAGCCTATCTTATTGATGGATAACGGAGGCGTACCATGCAAACCTATACCGCAAACGAAGCAAAGACCCGTTTTGGGGAGTTTCTCGACAAGGTTCAACGCGAACCGGTTCGGGTAATGCGTCATGACCGGGTGGTGGGCGTGATGGTGAGTGCGGAGGATTATGAGGCGATGCGGGTTTTCTATGCGGATCGCTTGCGCAAGACGATGCGCGATAGCGCTGAATACGCTGCCGCCGCCGGTTTGACCGAAGAGAAGCTGGCAGCGTTGTTGGCCGACGAGAGTTGATCTGCCGTGCTGGCGGATTTTGCAAAAGTCGTCCTGGATACCAATGTGCTTTTGAGCGCGGCGCTTTCGCCTCGTGGTGCGCCTGCCGAACTGGTAGATACGCTGCTGGTCGAAGGGCGGCTGGTGTTTTCATCAGCAATATTTGCCGAACTGGAATCGCGCATCTGGAAGCCGAAGTTTGATCGCTACTTGCCTATCGAGCGCAGAAAACACATTCTCCATGAGCTGGGTGCTTGCGCGTTGTGGGTGGATGTTCCTGCCGCCATTTCCGGGCAATCCTTTTCGCGCGATGTGAAAGACGATGCGTTTATACATGCCGCCCTTGCCGCCGGTGTTACCCGGCTGGTCAGCGGCGACGATGATTTGCTTTGCCTACAACCGCTCGGCACGCTGCACATTATTACGCCACGCGCTGCATTGGAAGAAATCGGCAATCTCGGTCGAGGCGTTTAACGAACGAAGCCGGAGCCAGCACCGGATACATCGCCCATGCTGAAGACAGCATTCTGGGGCGTTATCGGTGGCAATCAGATGATGCGCGAACAGCCCCGATTTATTCTCAATCGCAACCTGACGAATTAATAAAACCTGTTTGTCGAAATGAACCCAAAACACCTTGAACTGCTGGTTACCCGCGAGATGCCTTTCGGCAAATACAAGGGTTGGTTGATCGCCGACCTGCCCGGACAATATCTTAACTGGTTCGCCCGCGAGGGCTTTCCGCCCGGCGAGATCGGCCAGTTGCTTGCGCTGATGCAGGAGCTGGATCACAACGGTTTGTCGTCGCTGCTCGATCCGTTGCGCAAGCGCTGAATCTATAAAAAGCAGTTGTCCACGAAAAGCACGAAAATAAACCACTGCGCCGCAAGCGGCGGGGAATTCAACCCGAATAGATTAAAAGACTCCCTGCTATGAACTGATGCACCATGGGTGAGCCGCCGAGCCAATGCAACTTTTGGCTTTATTTCGTGCCTTTCGTGTTTTTCGTGGATAAGTTGCTGTTCTTGGGATAAATCATTAGTTTGCCGCTCACCGCGCCGCGCCGCGTTTGCGCGCCTCGATGCGCTTGAGGAATACGCCCATCACTTCGCGGTACAGGGCGTCTTTGAGCACGCTGTCTTCGTTGCCCGCGTCCACGTTGGGGTTGTCGTTGATCTCGATGACGTAGAGGCGCTTGCCGACCTGTTTGATGTCTACGCCGTAGAAGCCGTCGCCGATCAAGTTGGCCGCCCGGAGCGCCATTTTTACCACGCGATCCGGCGCTTCGCCGACGGATAGCGCTTCGGTTTTGCCTTCGACGAAATCGTGCTTGCGATCATTTTGCTTTCCGGCACCGTGCAGGATGATCTGCCAGTGGCCGGGAACCATGAAGTATTTCGCGACGAACAGCGGGCGCCGGTCGAGGATGCCGACGCGCCAGTCGAATTCGGTGGGCAGGAATTCCTGCGCGACGATCAGTTCCGATTTGTCGAGCAGGCCGTTCACTTTTGCGGGCAACTCCTGTTCCGTTTCCACTTTCACCACGCCGAGCGAGAACGAACTGTCCGGCTGCTTGAGCACGCAGGGTAGTCCAAGCGTGGAGACGATTTGCTTCACGTTGTCGCGGTGCACCAGCAGGGTCTTGGGTGCGGGGATGCGATGCCGCGCGAGTATCTCGGCAAGATAGACCTTGTTGTTGCACTTCAGGATGGAATCCGGGTCATCGATCACCACCAATCCCTCGGCGGCGGCGCGCCGCGAGAAGCGGTGGGTGTAGTGGTTGGCGAAAGTGGTGTCGCGGATAAACAGCGCGTCGAATTCGGTCAGCCTGCCGTAGTCCGCTTTGGTGATGAATTCCGCATGCATGCCCAGCGCTTGCGCCGCCTTTTCGAACTTATGCAATGCCTTGGCATTGGAGGCCGGTTCGGGGTTTGCGGGGTCATGCAGGATGGCGATGTTGTAACGCGGTGCGGCGCGTTTCTGCGTATGCCGTCTGCGGCCGGTGAAATATTCCGTGGTGGCCTGCACCGCGAATTCCTGGTGCTGGGGCGGGATATCGCTGGCGGCAATCGGCCGCACGCTGCGGATGCGCCAATGTTGGCCGCGCCGCTCGAAATCGGCGCGCAACAGCGGAGCCTGCAACAGGTTGAAAAGCTGGCGGCTGAGTTGTTCGTGGCGGCTCGCCGCGCTGTGGCCGAAGTAGATGTCGAACTCGAAGGTGTCGGACTTGATCGGTTTCAGCGACTTCTGGATCAGGTCGTCCAGCCCCTCGGTCAGCAGCCGCACCATGTTCCGCGATTGCAGGTCTTCGATGGTGTTTGAGCGTGGCAACGGCTTGTGGCCGCGCGCCTCGGCGAGCAGCGAGACGTAGTAGCCGAGCGTCTGGTAACGGTAGCTCTTGCACAGGTTGAACACGCGGGCCATGTGGTCGCCGCCATAAGCCGGATCGGTCAGGTAGGCGCGCGCCGGTACGACAGCCACGCCGGGAATATCGAGCGGCCAGTCGCGCGGGTTGTTGACCACGATGAGGTTGCTCATGATGCCTCCTTCCGTTGTCACCGATGTCCGGTGAGGCACGTACCCGGCGCCGTTATTTGTGCAAACGCTTGCGTTCAGCCTTGGCGCGTTCCGATGCCTGGCAGGCGCGGCGGTAAGCCAGCAGGGCTTTCTGGGCGTGGCCCAGCACGCTGCCACGCGGGTAATTGCCCGCATCGTTCGCGATGCCTGCCGGTAATCCGGTGAGCAGCTCGATGCCTTCGGTGACATGCTCCGCTGTGTAGATATGAAACAAGCCCTGGGCGACCGCATCGGCGACCTTGCGCTCCAGCATCAGGTGGCGGCGGTTGCGTTGCGGAATCAGCACGCCCTGACTGCCGTCCAGCCCGGCGGTTGCGCAGACGCGGAAATATCCCTCGATCTTTTCGTTGATCCCGCCTACTGGTAATACCTCGCCATGTTGATTGACCGCGCCGGTTACCGCGATGCCCTGTTTGAGCGGCAACCCGGACAGCGACGAGAGCAATGCATACAGTTCGGCGCAGGAGGCCGAGTCGCCCTCCACGCCGTTATATTCCTGTTCAAACACAATCGATGCGTTAAGCGCGAGCGGCGCGTTGCGGGAAAACAGCGCGGACAGGTAGTTGTGCAGGATTAGCACACCCTTGTCGTGGATCGGCCCGGACATTTCCACTTCGCGCTCGATGTTAAGCAGTCCGTCCTCACCGGCAAAGG
>JBAQCT010000129.1:0-22566 GCA_049294375.1 Gallionella sp.
CAAGATCATCTGGATACGGCCAATGCCGCGTTGAGCACCGATCAGGATGCATTGGAGTCGTTGAATACCGCAGCCGAGGATGCCGCGACGTATGCTTCGAATGTTCAGGATGCAGCGGCGGCGATCAATACCGCGCAAGATCATCTGGATACGGCCAATGCCGCGTTGGGCGCCGATCGGGATGCATTGGAATCGTTGAATACCGCAGCCGAGGATGCCGCGACGCATGCTTCAGACGTTCAGGACGCAGCAAATGCAGTGATTGACGCATTGGGAGACCTTGAGGCAGCACAAAGCACGCTGGATTCGTTGCTGGATACAACCAACACCAACCAGGCGCCAAGCGATTTGCAATCAGACATTGCAGGCAGCAATGCGACGACGGGGCAAATCCAGGTCGGGACCTATGTGACAGGCCAAATTGGCGCTGGCGGCGCCGATCATGACTGGTATCGCATAGATCTGGTTGCCGGGCAGCAATATGTTTTCCAACTGGATGGGGTGGATATAGCGGGCACATCGATGGAGCGCACACCGGATGCCTATCTGTACCTCCGTGACGCCAATGGGAACTATGTGACGCACAACGACGATAGCGGCGGCAATATGAATTCCATCATATTCCACACGCCTTCTGTGACGGGCGCTTATTATCTGGATGCGGGTTCTTATGCCAACGCGCGCCCAGGCGAATATCAGCTCACGGCTCGTACCATAGATCAATATAACAACAATGTTGCAGCGGTGCCTGCCGCGCAGGATGCTGCTGCCGTTGCACAGGCTGCTGCTGATGCCGCACAAGCTACTGCTGATGCTGCGCAGGATGCCGCAGATGCAGCTCAGGCTACCGCAGATGCAGCACGGGCTGCACTTGAAGACGATGATCGTGAAGACGATGATCGCGAAGATGATGATCGCGAAGATGATGATCGCGAGGATGATGATCGCGAAGATGATGATCGCGAAGATGATGATCGCGACCATGACAATAACGGTCATGGCAATGGCGACCAGGATGCACCTGGTAATTCCGGATCACACAACAACGCTGAAAATGCCACTTATAGCGACCTGCAAGCAGATATGGCCGGGAACACCTCAACTAGAGGCTTGATGCAGGTGGGAAGCTACGTGACAGGCCAGATTGGCGCTGGTGGTGCTGACCATGACTGGTATCACATAGATCTGGTTGCCGGGCAGCGATATGTTTTCCAACTGGATGGAGTGGATATAGCCGGCACATCGATGGGGCGCACACCGGATGCCTATTTGTACCTCCGTGACGCCAATGGGAACTATGTGACGCACAACGACGATAGCGGCGGCAATATGAATTCCATCATATTCCACACGCCTTCTGTGACGGGCGCTTATTATTTGGACGCAACTTCTTGGGCTGAAAGAAATGCAGGTGAATATCGGCTCACGGCGCGCACTGAAAGCCAATATAACAACGGGGTTGCAGCAATACCTGCAGCACAGGATGCGGCTGCTTGGGTTGCCGCGCTGGAGGCCGCTGCTGCACAAGCCCAGGCTGCCGCAGATACAGCCCAAGCTGCCGCAGATGCAGCACAAGCCGCCGCTGATGCCGTGCAGGCCGCATCAGGCCCAACTGCTCAGGAAATCGCTGATGCCCAAGCTGCTGTCGCAGCCGCCGAGGATGCGCTGGACATCGCTAACGCTGAACTGGCTGCTTTGATTGGAGATGATGTTGAAACCGACTATACACAGGCCGAGGCGGAGGCTGCGGTTGCAGCCGCCGAGGAAGCTGCTGCGGTTGCGCTCGATGCGGTCGATGAAACCACCGGCCTCAATGCGACAGAGCTGCAAGCCAGGATCGATGGCGCAGATACTGCTGCTGTCGGCACTGCCACCGCAGAGCTCAGTGCCGCCAATGCTGAACTGGTCGCCTTGATCGGTGATGCTGCTGGCACTACCTACACACAGGCTGAGGCGGAGGCTGCGGTTGCAGCCGCCGAGGAAGCTGCTGCGGCTGCGCTCGATGCGGTCGATGAAACCACTGGCCTCAATGCGACAGAACTGCAAGCCAGGATCGATGGCGCAGATACCGCTGCTGTCGGCACTGCCACCGCAGAGCTCAGTGCCGCCAATGCTGCACTGGCCGCCTTGATTGGCGACATGGCTGGTACGACCTATACACAAACTGAGGCGGAGGCTGCGGTTGCAGCCGCCGAGGAAGCTGCTGCGGTTGCGCTCGATGCGGTCGATGAAACCACCGGCCTCAATGCGACAGAACTGCAAGCCAGGATCGATGGCGCAGATACTGCTGCTGTCGGCGATGCCACTACGGAACTCAGCGATGCCAGTGCCGTACTGGCTACCCTGATTGGGGATAAGGTTGGTTCGACCTATACGCAGGCCGATGCGGATGCTGCGGTTGCAACTGCCGAACAGACGCTTACCGATACAAATGCCGACCTCGAGGCTGCTAATGTGGAATACGCCGCTGCTGATGCGGTTGCCGATGAGGCCAATGCGCTGGAAGAATCCACTGCTGCTGCTGCTGATCAAGCTGCAGTCGATGCCGAGGAGGCCATGGCAGCCGTCGTGAGTGCGGCTGAAAGCGCTGCACAGGAAACGGGTGAAGCACAAGTGGCTATCGAGTATGCGACAGATGCCGTGGAGATTGCGTTTGCTGCAGAGCAGGACGTTGCCGTTGCCGCGCAATCTGTTGTGGAGGCCGTCAACGCCCTGAGCGGCTTGAATATCAGCGATCTTGTGATGGATGATGCATATGATCCGCTCCAGAATTTAGGTTCCGGTGCGGGAGCAGGGGATGGCGGCACTGAGCCTGTTGTGACGGAAACTGTACCCCCAGATCAGCATCTGGAGCCAGCCGATCTGAGCGAGCAGGTGGCCATGTTGCAGAATATGCTGCAACAAAACAACGATGGTAGTATCGCTTGACCTATACAGGAAAAATGGGGGTGGAATCGCCCCCATTTTTTACTGGCTGGTATTTTGGAGATAGGCAAATGAAACAGGCAATCCGCAAATTTGGACAGTTGGCGTGTTTCATGTGGCTGTGTTTCGGCATGTCGGCCGGTGCTTTCGCGGCTGCTGCCGCTACAGCCGCTACTGATATTGGCATGGTCATGAACGTGGAAGGCGAATTGTCGGCCAAGGGTGCGGATGGTTCGCTTCGATCGCTAAAGGCGTGGGGCAAAGTGCTTGCCGGGGACACGCTGTTTACCGGCAAGGACAGTTATGCGCGCGTCAAATTTTCCGATGGCGGGCAAATCAGCCTGAAGCCGAGCAGCACGTTCAAGATCGAAGGCTACCATTACGACGAGCAGGATCCGAAAAAAGATTCTGCCGGATTCAACCTGGTCAAGGGGGGGTTGCGCGCCATTAGCGGGGCGATTGGCAAGCGGGGCGATCCGGATAGCTACAGCGTAAAAACGCGCACGGCGACAGTGGGTATCCGCGGCACCAAATACGGTGTGCTGTTCTGCCAGAGGGATTGTGAGAATATACCTCCTCCAGCCGATGGTAGCCCGCTCAGTGACGGAACCCACCTCGATGTGTTGGAGGGAACCATCATAGTGAGAAACTCCGCCGGAAGCCAACTGCTCAATGCCGGGCAATTCGGTTACGTAGGAAGCGCTAATACTGCTCCAGTTATCATTCCGCCTGAGCGCGCCATCAAAGTGGATATCCCCGCCAAGATTTTTGTGGACAAGGTCAGGGGGCAGGGTCCTGCTCAACGCAAACCGGATGCAAAAGGAGTGGATCCAAAAGCGGCTAAGCCCGGTGAAAATAAAGCTGGTGGTGATGTTAAGCCCGGTGATGCTAAACCCGGTTCGACTGAATCCGGTGAGGGTGGGGCAGGTGGGGGCGAGTCCGGTGGAGGTGGTGGTGAATCCGGTGGAAACGTCTGCCCGATCTAGCAAAGCAAAGTAGGATGCGGTGAGGAACGAACCGCATCAATCGCGAACGATGCGGTTGTACCGCATCCTACTCAAAACCCAGAATGGTGGATACACGCCTCCGGCGTTTTATCCACCCTACCAATGCGTTAGCTGGTGGTTGTTTAGCGGAAATAAATCAGACAGAGAACGATGAGCCGCAGCCGCAGGTTGATGTGGCTCCCGGGTTCTTGATGACGAACTGCGAGCCTTCAAGCCCTTCCTGATAGTCGATTTCTGCGCCGACCAGATACTGAAAGCTCATCGGGTCGATCAGCAATTGCACGCCGTTTTTGTTCAATATGGTATCGTCTTCGTTGGCCTCTTCGTCGAAAGTAAAGCCATATTGGAAACCGGAACAGCCACCGCCGCTTACGAATACGCGTAACTTGAGGTCGGTATTGCCTTCCTCTTCAATTAATTGCTTTACTTTATTGGCCGCATTATCGGTGAAGATCAGCGGGTCCTGAGTTTCACTTTCTGGTGTTCCGGTTGCCGGCGTTTCTGTCACTGAGTTCATTTTTATCTCCTGATAAGTTATTCACCACTATTCAATTTGAACGCCACTACTTTGTCTTGCGCCGCGACGGCGCTGTGTATCAGGCGTCCTTCAACGATTGCACCCAACTGGATCTCCAGTGTTTTGTAGTGCACATCTCCATCGACCCTGGCTTTTCCTTGTAGTTCCAGATATTCGCTGGCGGATACCGGGCCACTGATTGTGCCATTGACCACCAGATGGGTGACGGTTACCTCGCCGGTTACACGCCCATGCTCACTCAATACCAATGTGCTGGGTTTGCCATGCGTGGCAATGACATTGCCATTAATATTTCCGTCAATGCGCATTCCGCCGCTGAAATTTATGTTGCCTTCTATAGTGGTGCCGGCGCCGATCAGGGAGTCAATGCGGTTTTGTGGTTTGCTGTGTTTTTTGCCAAACATAAATCCTCCTTAAAACATATGCCAAATTTATTTTGGCGCTGAATTTTTTCAGTCTTTACGACAAGTTGACGTTTCGTCGCACTTTTGGTTCTTGTGCACCTTGTTCGAATACCCGAACCTGTACACTTTCCAGTTCGACATCTTCCGGTAACTGGATGCTTTGTTCAACCCGCTGATAATACTTGAAATTGAGTTGGAATTGGGTGCTCTCGGATTCATTTTGTGGAAATAATTGGGTGGTTCTCACTCCCTTTTTCAATACGGTAGCGACCAATTGATAGTTGCCGTTAAATTCCTTGACCCGTTGCCCACTTTGTACCAGCAGCATGCGCAGGCGGTATTCGCCGGGCATTTTGTCGCGCTCCAGCTTCAAGCGGTGTGCACCCAATTCACCTTCTTTGCCATGCATTGCGGTAAGATTCTGAAAAAATGCCAAATCTTCCTGAAGGCGGGCATTTTCGTCGGACAGATTTTTTACTTGCCCGGATGTTTCTTTATTGCTGGCCTGTTCGATTTGAATTTGCCGTTCATATTGCGCAACACGGTCACTCAACTCTTTATTCTCAATGGTCAGTTTGGAGGTTAGTGCGCGCAGTTTTTCCAGCTCCTCCTGTGTTTGTCCGCGGTGGAATCCTGCCAATTCCAGCCCACTGCCGTATGCCCACCAGGCCAGCGCCAATGCGGCTACCACGAATGGTACCATCAGGCTCCAGCGCAAATACCATGGGATATGCAGCCGCACCGATAGTTTTGGTGCGGAAATACCAAAGCTGCGTTTAACGCGTCTCCACATTTCAGGGTAGTAACGGCACGTTGTTGAGAGCAGTGACTTCCGGCAGCCCGAACATGATGTTCATGTTCTGCACAGCTTGGCCTGCCGCACCCTTGACCAGATTGTCGATCACTGACAGCACTACCACAGTATCGCCGCCCTGTGGGCGATGCACCGCGATACGGCAACGGTTTGCGCCCCGCACCGAACGTGTTTCCGGATGGCTGCCTGCAGGCATCACGTCCACAAATGGCTCATTGGCATAACGTTGTTCAAACAATGCCTGCAAATCCACCTCACGCGTCAGCCTGCCATATAGCGTGGCGTGAATACCGCGGATCATCGGCGTGAGATGCGGTACGAACGTTAAGCTGACTTCCTTGCCAGCCACATGCATCAAACCCTGCTTGATTTCCGGCAAATGCCTGTGTCCGGCCACGCCATAAGCCTTAAAGTTATCTGCCGCTTCGGAAAACAGGATAGCGATTTCCGCCTTGCGCCCCGCACCGGAAACGCCGGACTTGGCATCGGCAATCAGGCTACCCGTATCAATCACGCCCGCTTCCAGCAACGGAATAAAACCCAGTTGCACCGCGGTCGGGTAGCAGCCCGGATTGGCAATCAGTCTGGCAGATTTGATTTGCGCGCGATTTACCTCTGGCAGGCCATATATGGCCTCGCCGGGCAGGTCGGGGCAGGCGTGTGCCATGCCGTACCATTTTTCCCATGCGGCGATATCCTGTAAACGAAAATCGGCGGACAGGTCAATTATTTTTACGCCCGCCTTCAGCAGCGCACGCGCCTGCTGCATGGCGATGCCATTGGGGGTGGCAAAAAATACCAGGTCACATTGTTCCAGATGCGCCTTATCGGGATGAGTGAATGGTAAATCCACATGGCCGCGCAGGCTGGGGAACATCTGACTGACTGGCATGTCGGCATCGGCACGCGAAGTGATCACCTGTAATGCGGCTTGCGGGTGCACCGCCAGCAGGCGCAGCAATTCCACGCCGGTATAACCTGTACCGCCAACTATGCCAACCTTGATCATATTTTGCTTCTTCACTTGAGTGCTATCTCCCGCATAGGGCGGCTATGTCTGTCCTGAGTCTGTTGAAGCGGCCCACTGGAGCAAATTGTCGGGCAAGTACATCCCCTCTCTCTAACTCTATCCCGCAAGCGGGAGAAAGGACAAACGAGAAGGGCACTTGTTAACTTTGCCCGACCTACAAAACCATCTGCCGAATGATACACGGAAATGGCAAAGCCGCCCGAGGGCGGCTTTGTCGGACAATCCAAAAACAACTTAACGTTTCGAGAACTGCTTGCGGCGGCGCGCCTTTCGCAGGCCGACTTTTTTACGCTCGACTTCGCGCGCATCGCGGGTCACAAGGCCGGCATGCTTCAATACGGGTTTGAGCGAGGCATCGTAGTCGATCAACGCACGGGTAATGCCATGGCGTACCGCGCCTGCTTGCCCAGATTCGCCGCCACCGGATACATTTACCATGATATCGAACTTGGTTAGGGTTTCGGTCAGCGCCAACGGTTGGCGGACGACCATACGACCGGTTTCGCGGGAGAAAAACTCATCTACGGGCTTGTCGTTTACCACAAAACTGCCCTTGCCCGGTTTGATGAATACACGTGCCACCGCACTTTTGCGGCGACCGGTTCCGTAGTTGTAATTCACGCTCATGCTTTAAGCCTTCAACAAATTAACTGGTTTTGGTTGCTGTGCTTCATGCGGGTGCGCAGTGCCGGAATAAACCTTCATTTTGCGCAACATTGCATATCCAAGCGGCCCTTTTGGCAACATTCCCTTGACCGCCTTTTCCAGTGCGCGGCTTGGGTGACGTGCCTGCATCTTGGCGAAATTGGTGGTGTACAGCCCACCTGGATAAGTCGTGTGGCGGTGGTACAGCTTGGCTTCCGACTTGTTGCCGGTCACGCGCAACTTGCCCGCGTTGACCACGACGACGAAGTCGCCGGTATCCACATGCGGTGTGTAAATCGCCTTGTGCTTGCCGCGCAAGCGCGAGGCAATCTGTGCGGCCAAACGACCCAGCACCTGATCGGCGGCGTCAACCAGAAGCCAGTCGTGCTGGACTTCGTGGGGTTTAGCGGAAAATGTTTTCATAACCACAATTCCTAAAAATTCAATAAGTAAACCTTGAAGGGCGCGCATTCTATTGCAGCCAGCCCAACCCTGTCAAACGCTATTTGACCGCAAGCCATTTTGTTCCGACACGGCTTTCTGCCCTAAACCCGCAAAAAATTCAGGAAGGCGGGTGAAAGCCTGTAAAATGAACCCGTTTCACGCCTGTTTATTGAATATGTCCTGGTTTATTACCAATTTCATTGCCGCTTTTTTGTTGCCGCCGCTCAGCCTTCTGCTTTTGCTTGCGCTGGGCATCTTTTTTGTTTACCGCCGTCGGAAGTTCGCCAAGCCGCTGCTGCTTGGCGCTTTCGGTTTGCTCTGGATCACCTCCACCCCCTATTTTGCCGAGGGCGCGATGCATTTGCTGGAGGCGCGCACCGCCGCGCTGGATAGCAAGCGCATCAACGGGCAGCTTGTAGTTGCCGATGCGATTGTGATACTTGGCGGTGGGACATATTTTTACGCCCCGGAATATGCCGGACAAGATACCATTAGTGGCGCTACTCTGGTTCGTCTTCGCTATGGCGCAAAGCTCCAGCGCGAGACCGGCAAACCGATTCTCGTGACGGGCGGCAAGCCGCTCGGTAACAGCATTTCGGAAGCGCAGCAAATGCGCGTTTCGCTGGAGCAGGATTTCAAGGTTCCAGTGCGCTGGGTCGAGGATGCTTCAGATAATACCTTTGAAAATGCGCGTAATTCTTTTCAGACTTTGCAAAAGACCGGCGTCAAAAGAATCTACCTTGTGACTCACGCATGGCACATGCCGCGCGCCGCCGAGGTATTTCGCCGAGCGGGGTTAGAGGTGGTTGAAGCGCCGACAGCTTTTACCACGCGCTATCGGGTCGACCTGCTGGCATTTTTGCCGAATGCAGAATCGTTTGGCGGCAGCAGGATTTTCGTCCACGAGATTATCGGATCGCTCTGGTATCGGGTAAAGTTAGCAATCTCTGGCATTTATTGAGATTTCCATAAATCATTACACCCGTTCACCCTGAGGTATCGAAGGGTAAGTTGGCGTACAGCTTGGGGCTTCGATACCTCAGCCCGAACGGAGTGTGTGTCGCGTATTATGGAAACATCAATAGTCGAAAGGAATCAACATGAAAGTTCGCGTCAAATGGGTGGAACAGGCCTCTTTTCTCGGTGAAACCGAAAGCAGTCACGCTGTTTTGATGGATGGCCCACCGACGGCGGGCGGGCGCAATCTCGGCCCGCGCCCGATGGAGATGTTGCTGCTCGGCACGGGCGGCTGCACCAGCTTCGACGTGGTCAGCATCCTGAAAAAAAGCCGCCAAGCCATATCCGATTGCTATGTGGAACTGGAAGCGGAGCGCGCCGAAACCGATCCCAAGGTGTTCACCAGAATCCACATGCATTTCGTCGTCAAGGGCAAGAACATCAAGCCGGAAGCGGTCGAAAAAGCCATCAAGCTGTCGGCGGAAAAATACTGCTCGGCTTCCATCATGCTCGGCGCGACCGCCGCGATTACCCATGACTTTGAAGTGATTCAGGAGTAGAGCGCCGCTGCGGTAGGGTGCGCTATGCGCACCATGGTGCATGAAATGCACCCTACACCTGCTTTGAGGTGATCCAGGAGTAGGCGCAGTTAAAAAGCAAAAACTTTCGCCAGCTCCGCGCCCGGATCGTCCGCGCGCATGAAAGCCTCGCCGACCAGAAATGCGCTCACCCGATTGGCGCGCATCAGCCTGACGTCTTCCGCCTTGAGGATGCCGCTTTCGGTGACCACGATACGTCCCTCTGGAATGCGCGGCAGCAGGTCGAGCGTGGTTTGCAGGCTTACTTCGAAGGTGCGCAGATTGCGGTTGTTTACGCCGATCAGCGGCGTGGTCAGTTGTAGTGCGGCATCCAGCTCTTCGCCGTCATGCACTTCAACCAGCACCGCCATGCCGAGGCTGTGCGCCAATGACTCAAATGATTGCATCTGCTTCACATCCAGCGCGGCGGCGATCAGCAGGATCGCATCCGCCCCCATCGCGCGTGCCTCATAGACCTGATATTCGTCTATCATGAAATCCTTGCGCAGCACCGGCAGCGCACAGGCGGCACGCGCCTGTTTCAGGTACTCCGCGCTGCCCTGGAAAAATTGCGCGTCGGTCAGCACCGACAAACAAGCCGCGCCATGTTGCGCGTAGCTGGCGGCGATTTCGGCGGGGCGGAAATCGCCGCGCAGCACGCCCTTGCTCGGGCTGGCCTTCTTGATCTCCGCAATCACAGCGGCTTGCCCTGCGGCAATTTTGGCGCGGATTGCACCGACGAAATCGCGTGTCGCTACAGCCTGCTCCGCCTCGGCGCGCATCGCGGCGAGCGGCTTTGTGGCGAGGGCGGTAGCCACTTCCTGCGCCTTGACCGCGAGAATTTTTTTAAGGATGTCGGACATTGTTGCGCCTGCATTCAAGAAAGGCGCGCATTTTAACAGGTGGAAAAGCAATGGTAGGGTGCATTTCATGCACCATGGTGCGCATAGCGCACCCTACAAGACTGCACTAGGGTGATAAAATGTGCGCTGCACGCAACACAGGGCACATCATGGAAGACATCAAGCAATACATGAAATCTGTCGGGCAGCAGGCTCGCGCGGCCTCGCGCGTCATGGCGCAGGCTGACACCGCCACGAAGAACCGCGCGCTGGAAGCCATTGCCGCCGCCATCATGGATGGCGGCGCGCAACTCATCGCCGAGAACGCCAGGGATGTGGCCGCAGCGCGCGCCAACGGGCTGGACGCGGCCTCGGTGGATCGCCTGACGCTGACCGAGAAGACCATCAGGAGCATGGCCGAAGGGCTGCGCCAGATCGCACAACTGGCCGACCCCATCGGTGAGATCAGCGGCATGAGCTACCGCCCTTCCGGCATTCAGGTCGGCAGGATGCGCGTGCCGCTCGGCGTGATCGGCATCATCTACGAATCGCGCCCCAACGTCACGGCGGATGCCGCCGGGCTGTGCCTGAAATCCGGCAACGCGGCGATTCTGCGCGGCGGCTCGGAGGCGATCCATTCCAATCAGGCAATTGCCGCCTGCGTGCATGCCGGGCTGCGTGCTGCGGGCTTGCCGGAGACTGCGGTGCAGGTCGTGGGCACCACCGACCGCGCTGCGGTCGGCGAGCTCATTACGATGAAAGATTACGTCGACGTGATCGTGCCACGCGGTGGCAAAGGGTTGATCGAGCGCATCTCAAGCGAGGCGCGCATTCCGGTGATCAAACATCTGCATGGCGTGTGCCACGTGTATATCGACGACGAGGCCGATCTCGACAAGGCGATCCGCATCGCGGACAACGCCAAGACGCACCGCTACGGCGTGTGCAACGCGATGGAGACGCTGCTGGTCGCGCAAGGCGTGGCCGCAAAGGTGCTGCCGCCACTGTGCAAAATCTATCTCGAAAAGAATGTCGAACTGCGCGGCGACGCCGCAGCGCGCGCCATCGTATCTCAGATGAAGGAAGCCACCGAGGAAGACTGGCGCACCGAATATCTCGCGCCTATCCTCGCGGTGCGCGTGGTCGCCGGGCTGGATGAGGCCATCGAACATATCAATACCTACGGCTCGCAGCATACCGACAGCATCGTCACCGAGAATTACACCAGGGCGATGCGTTTCCTGCGCGAAGTGGATTCCAGCTCGGTGATGGTGAACGCGTCGACGCGCTTCGCCGACGGTTTCGAATATGGCCTCGGTGCGGAAATCGGCATTTCCACCGACAAGATTCACGCGCGCGGCCCGGTCGGGCTGGAGGGGCTGACCTCGCAGAAATTCATCGTGCTGGGCAGCGGGCAGGTCAGAATGTAGGGTGCGTCCCACGCACCATTTTCCGGTGCGTGGGACGCACCCTACCCAAACGATTCGAGAAGGGAAGCCATGAGCCAGATCATCGAAGCCAGGATTGAAGCAGGCGATATGCACGCCGAAGTGTTGGTGCTTGGCGCAGGCCCCGGCGGCTACACCGCCGCGTTCCGCGCCGCCGATCTGGGTAAGCAGGTGGTGCTGGTGGAACGCCACGCCAGCCTCGGCGGCGTGTGCCTGAATGTCGGCTGTATCCCGTCCAAGGCGTTGCTGCATGTCGCCAGGGTCATCAACGAAGCCGGTGAAGCGGCGCAGCACGGCGTAGCTTTCGGCGAACCGCAAATCGACATCGACAAAATCCGCACCTGGAAGGACGGCGTCGTCGCCAAGCTCACCGGTGGCCTGAAACAACTCGCCAAGCAACGCAAGGTGCAAGTAGTGCAAGGCGAGGCGAAATTTATCTCGCCCAACAGTATCGTCATCGCAAGCGCCGAAGGCAGCAAGACCGTCACGTTCGATCACGCCATCATCGCGGCGGGCTCCAGCACGGCTCGCATTCCCGGCTTTCCCTACGACGACCCGCGCATCATCGACTCTACCGGCGCATTGAAACTCCGGGATGTGCCGCAGCGCATGCTGATCGTTGGTGGCGGCATCATCGGACTGGAAATGGCCACGGTGTACGATGCGCTTGGCTCGAAAATCAGCGTGGTGGAACTGGCCGACGGCCTGATTCCCGGCGCGGATCGCGACCTGGTGCGCCCGCTGCACAAGCGTATCGAAAAACGTTACGAAGCGATCTACCTGAAGACCAAAGTCGGCAAGATCGAGGCGCAACAGAATGGCCTAAAAGTGACCTTCGAAGGTGAGCAGGCTCCCGAACCGCAACTCTATGACAAGGTACTGCTCGCGGTCGGCCGCCGCCCAAACGGTCGCGACATTGGCGCGGAAGCGGCGGGTGTGACGGTCAACGAGCGCGGTTTCATCACGGTGGACAAGCAGATGCGCAGCAACGTGCAGCACATCTTAGCGATCGGCGATATCGTCGGCGAGCCGATGCTGGCGCACAAGGCGGTGCATGAAGGCAAGGTCGCGGCGGAAGTCATCGCCGGGCACAAGAGCTTCTTCGAGCCGCTGACCATTCCGTCGGTGGCTTATACCGATCCGGAAATCGCCTGGATGGGGCTGACCGAGACGCAAGCCAAGGCACAGGGTATCGCCTACGAGAAAGCCAATTTCCCGTGGGCAGCATCGGGGCGCGCGTTGTCGATCGGCCGCGAAGAAGGTGCCACCAAACTGCTGCTCGACCCGCAGACGCGCCGCATCCTCGGCGCAGGCATCGTCGGCGTCAATGCCGGTGAGCTGATCGCCGAAGCGGTGCTTGCGCTGGAAATGGGCGCCGATATGGAAGACATCGGCCTGACCATCCACCCGCACCCGACCTTGTCGGAGACGCTCGGTTTCGCGGCGGAAATGGCCGAAGGCACGATCACCGATCTTTTGCCGCCACGCAAAAAATAAATTCGGAAACGAAATACCGTAGGGTGCGTTCCACGCACCATTGACACTGGTGCGTGGAACGCACCCTACGGAATAATTATTCGAGGAACCTCACCATGCATGTACACAGACTGGTTCGCGCCGTTTTCGCCGCCTCGTTTCTGTTTGCCGCAACCTGTGCATCCGCCCTCGACCTTTCGAGCTTCAGCAACAAGGATCAGGTCGCCAGCCTGAAACAGGCGCTCATGCAAAGTGCGGAGGTCGCAATAAAGAGCTTGGCAAAAGAGAACGGCTATCTCGGCAACGACAAGGTGCGTATCCCGCTGCCGGAAAGCCTGCAAAAAGTGGATGGCGCACTGCGCAAATTCGGCATGGGCAAGTATGCGGATGAATTGACCACGTCGATGAACCGCGCCGCCGAAGCCGCGGTGCCGGAAGCAAAGACCCTGCTGGTCGGCGCTGTCAAAAAAATGACCGTGGAAGATGCCAAAGGCATTCTCACCGGCGGCGATGACGCCGCCACGCAATACTTTCGCAAGAACGCCGAAACCGCGCTGGCAGGCAAGTTCAAACCGATCATCAACAAGGCGATGCTGAAGGTGAAGGTCGCGGAAAAATACGACCAATTTGCCGGTAAGGGCGTGAAGTTCGGCCTGGTGTCGGAGTCCGATGCCAAACTTGATAACTACATCACGCGCAAGGCTATGGATGGATTGTTTTTGATGATGGCAGAACAGGAAAAAACGATTCGCGCGAATCCGCTGGAAGCAACGGGTAATCTGGCGAAAAAGGTTTTTTCCGTCTTGCGCGGACAATAACCCGATTAAGCAATGAGCGATACTGCCAGCCTCTTATCGCTTTTCATAGGCAGTTTTTTTTCCGCCACGTTGCTGCCCGGCGGCTCGGAAGCCGTGTTGTTCGGCGTACTCAAGAGCTACCCCGAAACGCTATGGCCTGCGCTTATCGTTGCCACCATTGGCAACACTCTGGGCGGCATGGTGAGCTTCGGCATGGGTTGGCTGCTGCCGCAAACACAGCAGCTCAAGCACGTCGATAAAGTACGCAGTTATGGCACCCCCGCGTTGCTGCTTGCATGGGTTCCGCTGGTCGGCGATGCACTGTGTGTTGCCGCCGGATGGCTGCGCCTGAACTGGTGGAAAGCCGCGCTGTTCATGGCGTTGGGGAAATTCGCGCGCTACTGGGTAGTTGCCACCGCCATTATTTAACCTTTGCCGGGCTGCCGCCTGTGCACCGCATCATCAAAAGCGGTCAACCCTGTTCCAATAGCGCTTCAAACTGTTCAATCGGGACCGGTTTGCTAAACAGATATCCCTGATAATTAATACAGCCTTTGTCCAGAAGGAGTTGCCGTTGCGCTTCCGCCTCCACACCTTCGGCGATGACGTTCAGGTTCAGGCTTTGCGCCATGGCGATAATGGTACGCACAATCGCCTTGTCGCTGTCATCGGAGACAATATCGCGCACGAACGACTGGTCGATTTTCAACTGATACAGAGGCAGGAGTTTCAGGTAGGAGAGCGAGGAATAACCGGTACCGAAGTCGTCCATGGAGAAACTGATGCCACGTGCTTTTAGCAGGTTCATTTTTGTGATGATGTCATTTACCCGCTCCACCATCATGCTTTCGGTAATTTCCAGCTTGAGTCTTGCGGGGGCTACCTTGAAGTAATTGACCAGCGCCAGCACTTCATCAACGAAAGTCGGCAGGCGGAATTGCTTGATGCTGACATTTACTGCCATGGTGAGATGGGCCGTTTCCGGCCGTGTTGCCCAAGCCGCCAGTTGCTGGCAGGCGGTTGTCAGCACCCAGTGCCCCAAAGGCAGGATCAGTCCGGACTCTTCGGCGAGCGGGATAAACTCGGCGGGAGGCACCATGCCGCGCTCGGGGTGCCGCCAGCGCACCAGGGCTTCTGCGCCGACCATACGGCCCGATGAATCGACTTGCGGCTGATAGTAAAGCTGGAATTGCTCTTGCTCGGAAACAGCGCGGCGCAGGTCGGATTCCAGAGAGACGCGTGCGTTGATGGAGTCCTGCATTTGGGGGTCAAAGAAGCGCAGGGTGTTGCGGCCTGCCTTCTTGGCCTGATACATGGCGATGTCTGCCTGTTTCAGCAGTTCATCCTGGTTCTGTTCGTGATCGCTGAAAATGGTTACCCCGATGCTGGGGGTGCTGTGGTGCCCGTGTGCGGCAAGCTGGTAAGGCTGGTTGAGGGTGGCCAGAATTTTTTCGCCGACGGTTTCGGCCTGCGCGGCCGCTTCGAGATCATGTTCGCTCAGGTCTTCCAGCATCACCACGAACTCATCGCCGCCCAGACGGGCAACGGTATCGCCCTCGCGCACACAGGATTCGAGGCGTTGCGCGACCTGTTTCAGCAGCAAGTCTCCGATGTCGTGACCGAGGGTGTCGTTGAGTGTCTTGAAATTATCGAGGTCGATAAACAGCAGTGCGCCTTCCCGACCGCTACGTGCGCTGGAAGCCAATGCCTGCTTGAGCCGGTCAAGGAGAAGCCGCCGGTTGGGCAGGTGGGTGAGAGGGTCATAAAACGCCAGGCTCTTTATCTCTTCTTCTGCCTGCTTGCGCCCCGTGATGTCGCGGATCGTTGCCTGCAGAACCTTCCTGCCATCTAGCGTCATGCTATTGAGCAATACCTCTGCAGAAAACACCTCGCCGGTATCGGCACGCCGGTGCACCCATTCGAACCGGTGGCTGCTTTTTTCCATAGCCGTGGCGATTTGCAGGTCGGCCAGCGTTCTGGAGTCCGTGCCGCACGGCTGCTCGGGCGGCGACAGATCGGCGGGATGCTTCGAGCAAAATTCTTCCTTGGACGTACAGCCGAACATCGCGAGCGTCGCCTTGTTGCAGTCGAAGAACCTCTTTTCGTCCAGCAGCATCACCGCGTCGCTGGTCGAATCATAGAGCGTGCGGAGCCTGGTCTCGGATCGATGCAATATCTCCTCATTCAGCTTGCGCTCGGTGAAGTAGGTCGACAAAGCCATGCCGACCATGGACAGCGTCATCATGTAAAACCAGTAATTGGTCAGTTGGGTTTCATCGATATCGTTGGCAAAGAAACCGACCCCTTGGTATGCGCCCAACAGCCCCTGGATTGCCGCCATGTTCAGGACAATCATTGTTCCACGGGTTCCCAGGCGCACTGCAACCCAGGTAATGAACAGAAACATCCAGTAGCCTTTTGCGACCAGTTCAAAGATGCCCACAGTGGAATGGAACCAGCCGAGAAAAATGATTTGCCCCACCAGGAATGTCAGGAACAGCAGTGGAATGGACTCGATTATCCATTCCGTCAACTTCGCATACGTCTTTTCTCTTTTTTGCCACGCCAGCATCAGGGGCGTAACCAGCGCGATCCCGAACACATCTCCCATCCATCTGTGAGCCAGAGTCGTACCATAATCTCCGGGGGCCAGCGTTCCAGAAACGAGCCATGTCGTGCTTTCAGTCAGGGCGCAGATGATGCCGCCGATACTTCCTGCCAAAATAAGCCACAAATAAGAACTCAGGGATTGAAGGCGCAAATCCGAGCTGCTGAGGCGAGTGAACAGCCATGCAGCGGCAAGCGCTTCCAGCGTATTGCCCGAAGCGACGAGGGCAGCTCCCCAGAATGGGCCTTCAGATATCGAATTGATCAACAGCGATCCAATGAATATCCCCCATGCATATTGCCTTCCGCCAATCAACAATACGCCCAGCGCAAATCCGCACATCGGCTCGGCGATACCGATAGCTATCCTGTTCTCGAAGATGAGATGATTGGCATGCGTGAGCAGCGCATAAAACGCGGCTACGCCGAGCATCTTCAGCAGGAATATCGAACGGTGTTGAACGTCTGGATCTGGCATGGTCTTTACATCATTTGCGTAGCTCGCAAACTCGAGGTATGCGGTTGCGCTTGCAGGGGAATTTATTCGTCCAAGGTTTTATATTATTGCGAATAGTACCAGCTTATCGGATATTCAATAACTGGTGGATTCAATGATAAAAAGCCGTGGTTTTATCCTGCTATCGACATCTTCGATATAGGCGGCTGGAAGAATGAAGCGATCAATCTGGACAAGCTGCCAATCCGCACGCAAACTAGTGCATGCAAAAAGGGAGCCTCTGCAAAGTGACCATCCAGCCTACGTCCAAAAAAGCTCTCCACCTCGTGATTCATGGCCGCGTGCAGGGCGTGTATTTCCGTGACTCGATGCGCCGCGAAGCTCAAAGGTTGGGGGTTGCAGGCTGGGTGCGCAACCGTAGCGACGGCACGGTGGAAGCCGTAGTGCAGGGTGAACCCGCCGATGTGGATGCCATCGTGCGCTGGGCGCATCGCGGCCCGGAGCGCGCGCATGTGGAGCGAGTCGAAGTCGGGCCGCATGAGGGCAAATATAGCAACTTCGAGGTTATCGGGTAATCATGCAATTATTATCCGGAACTGACAATTTAATTGATTTAGCGGCGCATTGAGGCGCATCATCGTTCAAGAGTAATTAACCACGGTGCATTTGACGTTTTTTTCACTTCAACTGCCGTCCCCGAATTTATTGTGAAGCTACCCAATTAACCACCGATGCGTTCCGGCGTCTAATCGGGGAAGCCTTCGTCGCGCATGGCGGCAACATGCCTGTTTTTTTCCGCCAGCGGCACAATCCGGATGAAGCCCACGCCGTCGATGCCGACGTAACTTTCATCCAGATGCAGGTTGCTGATGTAGGCCTTGAACTCGTGGCGTTCAACATTTATAGAAGCGCCAAATAACCCATGCACTCCGCGCAGCACCTGTTCGTGGGCTGCCATACGCTGTTTGGTATGAGCGACCGCTTCACGCACGCCGAATCAAAATCAGCTTGTAACTCCTGCATAACAGCTTGCCGCGCATCCTTCCATAACTGTTGGGTTATCAGCAGGGATGCCGCAAGCACCAGCCACGGCAATAACTGCCCAATGTGTAACTGCGCCAATACGCGCGCACGAAGCGTCGGAGCAAGGGTGGATGAAGCTGTCGAGGTTTCCATTGCGTTTTTTTCCCGATAATCCGTGGCAAACGCATGATCCTTTGTGAAACCGGCTTTAGCCTGATATGGCTGCTACCAAGTTGGGGCTTGATTTATAACGAATTTGGGAATATCGCGCGACGAGTATTTGCCCAGCTTCGCTACCCACTCAAATTGGGCCAGAATTCGTAATCGTATGTTTGCAACAGGGGTTTCATCTGCATATCCAACCCGATGATATGCTCATCAATCATCCAGTTTTTCAAAAAACGAGTGAAATGCTCTGCTGCACCGTCAGACCACAAGCAATCCTTTGCAACTAATTCGCTCCTCAAAAACCGCAGTTCTTTCAGCCCGTATTGCTGTGCCAACCTATGCTTGGAAAAATCAAAACTTATCGCTTGCGCAAGCTTTTCTTCGTTTGAAAAATGAACGCATAACGCATGTTCGAGCTGTTCAAACGTCAGTGCCAAGCCGTAATGAACCCTTGTTTCGATGGCGCGTATTACGTCATTGACCAGATATATCAAATTCCTGTGCTCGGAATCGATGATTACATTCCCGACGCTCAGTTGTTTCGACCATAATAATTTCATGATAATTTCCCGTTGCGGGATATTGCCCTGATGGCAATATGGTGATTGCCATTCTATGCGGGCGGGAATAGAAGGGAATACCCGCAGGCAGGTATTTTGACTACCGTTTTACCGGTATTTTCTGGTGGCCAGCAGGGGGAGCGATTACCTGCATGAAACAAGCTTCAGGGCAAAATCAAGCCCGTGCGGATGGCATATTTTGTGAGTTCCACCACGTTGTGCAACCCGAGCTTTCTCATGAGATTGCGGCGGTGAACGTCGACCGTGCTCGGCGAAATATGCAGTTCGGTTGCGATGTCGGGCGCGGTCTTGCCTTCGGCAAGCAGGGTGGCCACCTGAAGTTCGCGCCGCGACAGCGGTTGATTGCCGGGCTTCCCGGACGCTGAAAGCGTACCCCGCAGGTTGTTGGCCACCAGCGCCGCGACTTGAGAGCAGAGATAATGCCGACCTTCGAATACGCTGTGAATACCCTGTTTCAACTCGGTGCCGGCCGTTGACTTGGCAATGTAGCCGCAGGCGCCGGCATCGAGCATCTGCTGGATGATGCGCCGGTCAAGATAAGTGGACAATGCCAGCACCTTGATGTCCGGGTGTTTGGCGAGCAAGCGCCGCATGGTCTCGATACCCGATTGGTCGGGCAGGGCGACATCCATGACCATCACGTCGGGTGCCAATTCCGCCGCCATCCGCAACGCCGTTTCCCCATCTCCGGCTTCTGCGACGACTTGCAGGCTGCTGTCTTGTTCCAGCACCACGCGCAATGCCTCACGCACCATCGTATGGTCATCGACAAGAATAATCCGGATCATCGGTGGCCCCTCTTTTCTGCGATGGAGCATGGCACGGTCAAGGTGATCGTGGTGCCGTTGCCGGGGCTGCTGTCGATTTCCATTTTGCCTCCGATATTGGTAATGCGCTCGTATATGGAGCGGAGGCCAAAACTGGGACGCTCGGGCAGGGTATCAGGGAAACCCGCCGTATTGAAGCCACAACCGTCGTCGCCCACGACAAGCGTCACCCGGCTTCCATCGCATAGGCAAGAAAGGTTTGCCTCGCTGGCCTTGGCGTGTTTGGCGACATTGATCAGGAGTTCGCGCACCGAACGGTACAGTACTGCCTGCATCCCGATGGCAAGCGGCTTCAGGTCCCCTTCGTTGTAGATATGCACGGCAAGGCCGAACGTGCGTTCCATTTCTTCGCGCAACCCTTCCAGTGCCGCCACGAAACCGAGCGTGTGAAGGATCGGCGGGCTCAACTGCATGGTGATCATCCGCGCGGACTGGTCGGCCTTGTCCACCAGCTCCACGATCTGGTTGACTGAAGGCTGTGACAAACCGGCGACAAGCGAGGTCAGCTTGATCTTGATAATGGCCAACAGTTGGCCGAGATTGTCATGCAGATCCTGCGCCAGGATGCGCCGCTCGCGTTCTTCGGTCATTGCCAACTGCGCCGAAAGCGTGCGCACCTGTTTTCTTCGCTCTATCACCTTCACTTCGAGGCTCTCGGTCATTTTGCGCAGTTTTTCTTCGATATGCTTGCGCTCGGTGATGTCGGTGATAAATCCGTGCCAGAGCGTGGAACCGTCCGCTTCGCGCTGCGGCAACGCATTGCCGAACAACCAGCGTTCCGTGCCATCGTCAAATTTTACCCGGTACTCATTGAGCCACGGGAGCAAGTATTGCGCCGATGCCCGGATGGAGTCCATGTGGCCTTCCAAATCATCCGGATGCACAACGGTAAAAACTCTGGACGCATTCTCGCGGACTTCTTCCGGGCTGAGCCGATATACCTTGCGGATGGCATCGCTGGCGTAAGGAATACAAGTGCTGCCATCGGGACACAACCGGAATTGAAATACGACCCCGGGTACCTGGTGGGCGATTTTCTGGAGGCGATCCAGCGCTTCCTGCTTTGCCGCCTCCAACTGCTTGCGCTCGGTAATGTCGTCAAAAACTGTAACAAAAAATCCTTTTTCCGAGCTATAAACTGAAATTGAAAGCCATTTGCCTATTGGCTTTAAATCGAGGTCAAATTTCTGCGGAATTCCGGTTAAAGCAACCCGATCATACACCTCAAACAATCCCGGATTATGTTCCCTGATGCCTGGAATAATTTCGCTGACCGGTTTCCCGGTTACATTTTGCAGCCCCATTAATCGCTTGAAGGATTCATTGACATTGAGATAAACAAAGTCCACCGGGCGATTATGGTCGTCATGCTGCATCTTGCAATAAGCGAACCCTTCAAGCATGTTATCGAATAGCGAGCGATAACGCGCCTCGCTCTCGGCGATGAGTCCCTGCCATTCCGAAACGATACGGTCAGTTCTGCGCACATAGAAAAACAGCGCGGCGTACAGCACTGTGAAGGCGCTAAATACTATTATGGCAATTTGAATCGAGTTGGTTTTGAAGCGATTAAACATCTGGGTGGAATCTTTATAGATTTCGATGGCGCCGATGAGTTTTTCCGCGTGAGTCAGCGGTATGTAGGTATCGGTAATGTAACGATCATGCAACTCGCCGGAGCGGACAAGAATCGTGTTGTGGAATTCCAGTTTATGCTGCGCTTCGCCACGCAGCGCCTTCGCCAGCAGGTCGGGGTGCCTGCTGGTCGTGCCGATCTCTTCCTTGACCGACGAAAAGACCGCTACCCCCGATAAGTTGAATATTTTGAGCTTGGCGACATGGTGTTCGCGAACCGCTTCCAGCACGGCAGAGAATGCATCGACATTCTGGTTTGCCCGCAGGGTTTGGGCATCGAGTCCCTCCGAGGAGAAAATGAGAGTGTTGATCTGGTCGCTTAGCAGGTGAGTGAGATGGATCGCAATTTTTTCATTCTCGTATGCGGCGATTTCCTCGTGCTCGGCAAATTGATCCTGCCGATATAGAAATACCAGGATGGCGGCGGTGATAA
This sequence comes from Gallionella sp., assembly GCA_049294375.1. Classification (GTDB taxonomy): domain Bacteria; phylum Pseudomonadota; class Gammaproteobacteria; order Burkholderiales; family Gallionellaceae; genus Gallionella. The sequence continues at coordinate 21,637 of JBAQCT010000129.1, forward strand.
GCATGGCTGCCAAACTGGCGATTGAAAGCCGGCGCAGCAGGGAGAATTTGTTCGCTGTGGGAAAGCTTTTTGTATCAGCGCCCTGATTGTTGTCATGCGCAGCCATGTCATACCCTGCTATTTATAGGGGGCTACACCATATATCAAATGCTCTGGAATTTGTATATGCCGAAATATCTATATATCTCGGCCTAGTACCATTGAATGTAAGCCGATTTGAATACGTTGGGTTGCTCTTGTAGGTGCGAATTCATTCGCACGAAACCCATTGTCCGGGCGAATGAATTCGCCCCTACCCCGCTGCTAACTACCGCTCAGCATTCCCAACCCCCAAGCCACGCCGAACCCCGTCACGTCGCTCGCAACGATGCCCAGCCCCTCTTCGCAGCGGCTGGAGGATAGATCGATGTGCAGCCACGGGGTGTCGTGCTCGACGAAGCGTTTCAGGAAGCGCGCCGCGAGGATGTGGTCGGCTTCGCCGGCTGCGGCGCACTGCTTGATGTCGGCGACTTTGGATTCCAGTCCGGCCTCGTAATCCTCGTCCATCGGGAAGGCGCACAGGCGTTCGCCGCATTGTTTGCTGACGCTTACCGCACGTTGCATCAGCTCGTCGCGGTTGCCCAGCACGCCTGAATAGCGCGCCCCCAAGGCGGTCGCCATGCTGCCGGTGAGCGTGGCGAAGTCGATCATCAGGTCAGGTTTGGCGCGCGATGCGAGCGTCAGCGTATCGGCCAGCACCATCCTGCCCTCGGCATCGGTGTGGATGATTTCGATGGTGGTGCCGTTGAGCGCCGTGACGATGTCGTTCTGCTTGTATGCCTTGGGGCTGATGTGATTCTGCGCCAGCGCCAGCCAGCAGTCGATGTTCACCGCCAGTTTGTTCTGCGTGGCGGCCAGCAGGATGCCGAGCGTGACGGCAGAGCCGTTCAT
>JBAQCT010000130.1:0-17153 GCA_049294375.1 Gallionella sp.
CGCATTCGCGCACCGTGTCATGACCGCACCTCCGGCAATTCGGTAATCCAGGTGGTATTCCGCTCACGCTCCAGGATGATGCTGCGCACGCGCGCCAGTACCACCGCAATCGCATACAGCCAACAGGCCGCCAGCGTGATGAACATGGCCTGCTGCATCGCGACATGCATGGATGTGCCACTGAATTTGATGGTTGAACCCTGATGCAGGGTGTTCCACCACTTTACCGAAAAATAAATGATCGGCACGTTCACCGAGCCCACGATCGCCAGCAACGCGCTGGCGCGGTCGGCGCGGCGCGGGTCGTCGATCGACGCGTGCAACGCGATGAAACCCAGATACAGGAACAGCAGGATGAGCTCGGAAGTCAGGCGCGCATCCCATACCCACCACGCGCCCCACATCGGCTTGCCCCACAATGCGCCAGTCCACAATGAGATGAAAGCGAACAGCGCGCCGGTAGGCGCAATGGCGGTGGCCATCATGGCCGACAGGCGGGTATTGAAAACCAGGCCCAGCGCCGCATAGCCCGCCATGACCAGATAAAGAAACATCGACAGGATGGAAGCCGGTACATGGATGAAAATGATGCGGTAAAACTCACCCTGCTGCGCATCCGTCGGCGCGACCACAAAGCCGATATACAACCCGATCACCAACAGGATCGCGGCGGAAAGCGCGAACCACGGAATCAGTTTTCCGGCCAAGCCATAGAAGGTTGTCGGTGCGGAATATTTGAACCAATTTATTGCCAATTCATTACTCCATAGAAATACGTAAAGCCTGCGCCGTCACCCATGGGGTGGATACCAACGCAAAAACCAGCAACGCGCCCAACAAGGACAAGTGCGATGCTGCACTTAATCCGGTTGAAACCGCTTCAACCGCCCCGGTGCCGAATATCAGCACCGGAATGCATAGCGGCAATACCAGCAGCGACAACAGCACGCCACCGCCGCGCAAACCCAGCGTCAGCGCCGCACCAATCGCACCGATCATGCTCAACACCGGCGTTCCCAGTAACAGACCGATAATCATGACACCAAGCGCCTGCGCCGACATATCAAACTGCAAACCCAACACTGGCGCCATCAACACCAGCGGCAGGCCGGACACCATCCAGTGTGCCGCCATCTTGCCCAGCACCAGGATGGACAACGACTGGGGAGCCAGCATCATCTGTTCCAGCGTGCCGTCCAGATAATCTGCCGAGAACAAGCGCCCCAGCGACAGCATCGAAGACAACAGCGCCGCCACCCACAAAACGCCCGCAGCCATCTTGCGCAGCATATCCATCTCCGGCCCCACCCCCAGCGGAAACAGGCTGACCACCATCACGAAAAAAATCAGCGTGGTAAGCACGTCGGCGCGGCGGCGCATCGCCAACACCAGATCGCGCCGTATCACCAGCACCAGCAAACCGGGCAAGGTGGATTTCTTCATGGCCCCATGACTTTCATCATGATAGCGATAAGTTGCGCATTTCCACCCCGGCCACTTGCAGCGGTTGATGTGTGGTAAAAATCACCATCCCCTGCCGCGCCAGATGCTCCGCAACCAGCTCCTGGATCAAGGCCACAGCTCCGACATCCAGCGCGGTCAATGGTTCATCCAGTATCCACAAACTGGCATCGCTGGTCAGCAGCCGCGCCAAAGCCACGCGCCGCCGCTGGCCCTGCGAAAGCACCTTGGTCGGTAGCCTCTCGCGCCCGCGCAAACCCATGCGGCGCAACGCGGCCAGCGCTTCCTTCTCATCCAGCTCGATCCCCGAAAGGCCCGCCGAAATACGCAGATTCTCGAGCCCGCTCAACTCGTCCTTGACCGCATTCAAATGCCCGAGGTACAACAGCTCGGCACAATAATCCTCATCCAGATCGCGCACATCCTCGCCCCGCCACGCGATTTTCCCCTCATCCGGGATGATAAAGCCGCACAGCGTCCGCAACAGGCTGGTTTTGCCGCTGCCATTCGCACCTTGCACCTGCATGATCTGTCCCGGATGCAGCGCAAAGCTCAATCCGGAAAACAAGCGATGATCGCCTCGGCTGCAAGCAAGATTGCTGACTTCCAACATGTGGGGAAAACCTGAAATTGGAAAGCGCGGGATTATATACGATTGCATCCAGAGAATGCGCACTAATCATTTCGGCAAATGGCCCGAAACCCCCGACCACCGCCTTGGGGAGGAAAAACGGAGAGCGTGGCGGTGGCCGGGGCAGGGACTCAAATCGATGCGTATTCGGGCTTTTCCAATGAGAGCCAAAATCCGCCTGTTTCAACCGGTAGCCGGTTATTTCTTTTCCTGCACGATTCTGTCCACAAAAACAATTGCGTCAAATGTGCGGTTCAACGATTTGCTATGAAAATTGGACATTGCCGCGCCATCCGAGTAATTGACAATAGCGCCTTTTGCAATATCGATTTTGTAGGCAGCAAGCCATATTGGCACCTTGTCGCCAGTTACCCTCAGGTAGGTGTAAGCCGGTGAATCGAGCACCTCCAGCACTGTTCCCTTGCGGGTGAGCGGAATGCTGGCTGGCATGGCCGTAATCGGCACATGGCCGGGCGGCAAAACTACAGACGTCTTGGCGGCGAGTTCGGAATCCTGCTGCGACACCGCGACTGCCGGGGTGAACATCATCGCTAACGCCAGCGGTGCAAAAATCGTTCTCATGGGGCCTACATATCCTTGGGCAATTCGTGCGCTATACCCTGATGGCAGTCGATGCATGTTTTTCCGGAGCCTGCTTGCGCGGCGGCCGTGTGCTTTTTCACCGCAGCCGGATCCTGCATTTCGGAATTCATGCCGCCGTATGTGTGGCAACTGCGGCATGTGGAAGAATCCGAAGCTTTCATCCTGGCCCACTCACGCTCCGCCATCGCCTTGCGGTTAGCCTCAAATTTTTCAGGTGTGTCGACTTTTCCGGTGAAGCGCGCCCACACATCATGTCGCGCTTCGAATTTACGCAGCATCTTGGGTATAAACTCCTTGGGCACATGACAGTCCGGGCAAGTGGCGCGCACACCTGTGCGGTTCGAATAATGGATGGTCTTCTTGTATTCCTCGTAATTGCCCCTCATTTCGTGGCAACCGATACAAAACGCCTCCGTGTTGGTCGCATGCATAACGGTATTGAAACCACCCAGGAAAATAATGCCTGCAATAAAACCGCCTCCCAGCAGGGTCAAGAGTGAAAATCGGGTACTCGGCCTACAAAAAAACTGGCACAGTTTCTTGAGTTTGCCTGCTGCAACTGGGTCGGACATGCCTTTGTTTCCTTATAAATACAGTGAAATACACAGGGACTAGATCAATCGCGCACCTGTCGGATTGTTTCGATCTCCGAAACAGGATTACTGCAAGCTGCCGTAATAATGAATGACCGCCTCGATCTCTTCCTTGTTGAGCGCTTCAAGTTTTGGCTTCATCTTCTTGTGCATAGGCCGCTTTCCGGCAAGAAAAAACTCTGTTTGCTCTTTCAGGTAATGCATCTTCTGTCCGGCCAGGAGACCAGCATCATCGTCCGCCTTGCTGGCGGCTTCGGAATGGCATTTTTCGCAGCTCTTGTCGTGTATGCTCTTTCCCTTGGCGGCCAATGTGGCATCAAATTTCTGTGCAGCCCGTACAAATTTCTTTTCTGAGAAATACTGTGACACCTGCTTGATGTCGTCGTCGCTCATATCCTTGACCACTTGGCACATGTCGGACGTCGTACCTTTCTTGTCGCCGGAACGGATCTTGGTCTCGACACATGGGCGCTCCTTCTTCTTGTAATGATCCATGGTCATGGCGAAATACTTGACGGAAAAGCCGCCGATATTCGGCACATCGTTATCGGTATTGGCACCATCCTTGCCATGGCAGCTTGCACAGTTTTCGGCAAGCTTGTTCACGTCGGCTGCGGAAGCGCCGCTTGCAACGGAAAATCCGAACAGCATGCAACCCGCCAGCAACGCGTAACCAATTTTTGGTTTCATGTAAATCTCCTCGTCTTAAAAATATAAAAAATCATCATCAGCCTTGTCCGGCCCGCACATATCGGTGATGTCTTTGAAACATCGGTGGGCAATCTCACAACACACGCCGTGACCTTTTGATCCTCGTGATAACGCGGCCGTTACAGAAATATCACTAGAACTTATAAGAAAGCCATGCGCCGATCACATTCACCTTGTAATCCGGGCTGGTTTGCCCGCTGCCGATGAAAGCCGCTGATGAAGTCAGCGTCTGCCCGTCCCATGCCCAGTCTGCGGAATCGTATCGCTCATGGGCATATCTCACGTTAAGCACCATATTTCTCTGCACCTTGTACTTGCCGAACAGCTCCAGCCGGTTGAGCCGGGATGTCACATCGAGCATGGGCAAGCCGACGGTGCCAAGTGCGGTCAGCGTCGGGTGAACGGCAAAACCTGTAGAACCTCTCGTATTGGCATGCGTAAAATCGCCGCCCCAGTCAAAGCTATCGTTCTGTTTTACCTTGAAGCCCATTCCGGCAGTCAGCGAGCGGTCTTTGCGTGTAATTGTTCCCGTTCTCACATCGAACGCGGCGGTGTTATTCTGCCTATCCAGATTAGTGGGTGCGCCACCGGCGTTGTGATGCCCATTCTGGTCGGTCTTGTAATCCTCATAGGAAGCGAAGAAAACTCCGCTTACCGCCTCGGTCGCCGCCCAGTTGGCGTCGATATTGGCCGTCCACCCGGTCGCCTTGGTCAGGCCGAAGCCGGCTTCGGTATCGGGGTATTTTTCCTTGTAATAGCTGGCACCGAATTGCAGATCAAGCGTTTCGCTGGCCGCGACATCGGCAAACGCGCGCACCTTGTCACGCTTGCGGTCGGCCAGGAAAAATTTTCTCACTGCCGGCGTATCCAGCCATGGATAAGTGGCGCCGGTTGCCGATACCGCGCCCGTACAGGCTACTACTGTACCGTTGTATACAAAGGTATTTGGCGCCACGCACAGGGTTGCGAGATAAACTGAAGTATATGTACCTGTCAGCGCATCAGTCCCGTTATAGAAGTCGGCATTCCGGTCGGAATGGGCATAGGCCAATCCGCCTGAAGCCGTTTCGCTGAAGTTGTGCTTGATTTCTGCCTTGACAGTATGCTCGTGGTCACCGGCAGTCGGCTCATAAGTATGCGTGACTTTGTCGTAGTCGTAGCCCAGCTTGAGTTTGGTGATTTCCGAAAGCTCGAAGTCCATATCCGCATAGAAAGCCTTCTGTGTCTTGCTGAGCGGCGTGTTCCGTCTCAAATAGCCCTGAGTAGCGGCATTTGCGTATCCGGCCGCGTTAGTGTTGTCGGCGGGGTCATAGGCATACTGGTTGATCGGCGTCTTGTTGTCGCGGTCATCGTACTTGAGACCGGCAGTGAGTGCGGCGGCGTGCGTCAATTTCGTGTGCAGTTTGACATCCGCATGCGTGTTATCGATCCTGCCATTGAGCGAAGCCACCGGCGGTGCAGCCAAGATACCGTCCGTGGTGATATAGGGCAGGAACGCATCATTCTGTTTCATGCGACCGAGGCTCAAGTTGCCGGTCAGGCGCGTTTCCTTGCTAAGGGTATATCCACCCGATATGCCGAACTGATGAAACTGGTTATCCGGCATCTGCCCGAGGCGACCGGTGAGCATGTTCCCCCCCGTGTTGGATGCAGCGTTATAAAACAGGTTATCGAAGGTCAGCGACTGGTTGTCGTTCTTGAACAATGAGACGTGATAGTTGATCTGCGCTTGCAGTTTCTCGCCGGTATAACGCGCCATAACATCGTACAGGTCGGTGGTGTAATTGATCGGCTCGGGCGCGAGCAACGTGCCACGGCTACCGCCACCGGCAATTTGCAATGGCACACCCGTGAGTTTGGTGCCATCCTTGTTCTCCCGTTTGGCGTTCACTGCGAGATCCCAGCCGCCGTCCAACTGCTTGGTTAGACCTAATGCGGCCGCCTTGCGCTTGGTCTCGACGTTGAACTGCTTCATATTGGCCGCAAGCGCGGTCATCATGGCGGTGGAAACAACGGTGGCGGCAATGGGCGCATCGATGGCAAGGGTGCTGGGCGTCCTGTCGATCGTCCCCGCCCAACCTGCCGGTGCGGTCAGCACCGAAGTACCCATCCCGCTGTAAGGCGTCTGATAGGTATCGCTGTGCAGTTTGTACAGTTCGTCATACTCGAAACTCAGCCCGTAATTTCCCTGCTCGCCCGCCTTGATCCTGATATCCCGGGAATCCAGCCCCAGATTTCGTCCGATGATCTCCAGATAACCCGCGTTGTTGTCGCCACGATTGCTCACATTGATATTGCCGATCAAATGCTCCCCGCGCCTCTGCATACCCCTGCCGTAGTCGCCGAACTTGTAGCTGCCTTTATCCACGTGTCCGACTCCGATTTCTGCTTGGCTGCCCGGCCTGGTCAGGCTGCGTATATCGTCGCCGGATTCGTCTGCCTGCGCAGCCAGTGGAGCGGAAAGCCCGATGGCCGCTATGGAGGCCGCCAAAACGGTGCGGTTGAAGCGCTTTTCAATTGCGTGTCTCATTGCATGTCTCCCTTAAATCTTATCGAACAAAACGGGCGCCGGACGGATGATTGCTCCCGTGGATCTGGGTATGGCAATTCAGGCAGGATTTGCCGACCATCTGGGCCGCCGCTCCAGCGGAAGAGGGAGATGCCGCCGTCGGGTTTGCGGCTCCTCCGGGTGTCACCCCCGCGCCCAGGTCATAACCGCTACGCAAACCCTGGGTCGAGTGGCCGCCCGCTATGTGGCAAGATGAGCACAAATAAGGCGGGCGGTTCTTCAGCAGCGCGACGTTGTTGGAGCCATGCGGCGTATGGCAGTTGGTGCAATTGTCGCTGACCGGCGGATGCTCCCACAGGAACGGCCCGCGTTTCTCTGCGTGACAGGTGAAACAGGTCTCGGCCACAGTATTTTTATGCAACAGCTTCGTGCCGCCGGAGCCATGCGGGTTGTGGCAGTTCGAGCAGACAACTTTGCCTTCCTGTATGGGGTGATGGTATTGGCGATAGGTCTGGGCGCGCTGCTCCTTGTGGCAGGAGAAACAGACCTGTGTCTGCTCTTCCCTGATGCGCACCGTGTCGTGCTGGTTGTGCACCTTGTGGCAGGTAGTGCAGGCAAGACCCTGACCTTCGTGCTGGCTGCCCGCCCATTGCATGCGATTGCCGCCCTTATGGCAACTCAGGCAAGCCCCGTTACGCACTTCAGCAGGGGTGGTTGTGCCTTTGGTAAAGGTGCGATCCGGCAAAGGCCGGTTGCCGCCCTTGTGGTCGGCATGCTTCGCGCTATCGCCGTGGCAATTGGTGCAGGTCGGCGTGCGGCTGTCACCTGTCGCGCCGTGGCGCGTCTTGCCGATCGCGAGCACGTCTTTTTCGTCCTTGTCATGGCAACTCGTACACTTTGCGTCGCCCCTGAGAACGAGATCCTTGCCGTCCGTCGCTGCTGCCTGCGCCGTTGCTGCAACGCCCAACGCCATGGCGATGCCAAGCAGCATGGCGGTGAAGGGATGCCCTGGATAATTCTGCTTCATCACTTAACCCTCTCCTAATAAATTTGTTATATTTATCGCCAATGTTTCGTTTTAATGGCATTCGAGCTTCGTATGGCTCGCAACGACCCTGTTATTGAGAAATATCAATCAGTATTAAATTAATTAATGCTAATGAATTCTCTGACATAACCGCTATCACGACATTGCAAAACCTTGCATTTTCTTGCATCGATTCCATGTAGCCACCAAGGTAATTCCAAGGCGGGTAGCGTTCGGAGAAACAGGGGGAAATCGGAAGGGATGCCTTTATCCAAATACGCCCACAAGCGAGTGCGGGGCCATCGATACAGATGCGATACTGGAAATATTGCGGGAGATGTTATGGGATGGGAGCTGTCAGTGCTTCCTTATTGATCCGGCATCAATATAGTAGCAACGTCATACCCGCGAAGGCGGGTATCCAGTGGCGCGCAAAGCGCGCCGATATTTGTTGTTGCTGGATTCCGGGTCAAGCCCGGAATGACGAAACTGATACTGTTTACGTGCCGGATCAATAGCGAGTTTTCTATCCGGAAACGGAATTATTCAATCACAGCGGGAGCGATAAAGGCATAACCGACCTGGTGTACGGTCTTGACTGGCAACGATTGTTTCAGTGTAGTCATGCATTTCTTTCGCAGCCGCGCGAGCATGACATCCAGTCTTTCATCACTATTAAAAATGCGGGAGCCAATAATTTTGTCGGCAATCACTCTTCTTGAGACTGTTTCACCATTGGCTTCGAACAGGCATTTCAGCAGGAGAAATTCCCGCGCAGTCAGATTAAGTGTTTTGCCGTTCGGCCCGATCAGGCGCCAATCATGCTTTGCAAGATGCCATGCCGCAGCGACTGGCTTCTCTTTTTGAATCTCGACCTTCATTTCTGGGCTGATAACAGGGGAGGTTACCCGTCTGCCGACGGCTTCGATATTGGCGAGAAGTTCGGACAAGTCGACCGGTTTGACCAGATAACGGTCGGCCCCCGCTTTCAAACCCGCGAGGCGATCATCCAGTGCATCTCGTGCGCTGACGATAATAACCGTCAGGTTTGGCAGTTCGCGCAAATGGCGCGCGACACTGATTCCACCCTCGCCCGGCAAACCGATATCGAGCACGACCACATCGGCAGCATCGACTGAAAACCGCCTGTAAAAATCTTCCGCGCTGCTGGCGCCCCATGCGGGATAGCCTTGTATCCGCAAGTATTCCAGCATCGTATCCAGCAGATCGGTATCATCTTCGACGACCGCGATACGAGCCGGCATTTCATGCATGCGTGAAGTCATGATGCCCGTGGCTGTTTCTCATGGTCGGTTGCGAGGTTTAGCGGAATTATCGCTGTGACATGAGTCCACTCACCTTCCCTGCTTGCCATTTCTATGCGACCTCTATGCAGTTCGGCAATCTTTGCAACCAGCGACAGCCCCAGCCCCGCACCGGGAATGGATGTGACAGACCGGCCACGCATGTATTTTTGAAAGACGCGCGGAATCTCGTCGGCAGGAATACCACATCCCTGATCGATGATTTCGAAAGTGCAATCCCGTCCAGCGCACCTGATGCGCAATCTGACTTCACTCCCTGGCGGAGAATATTTAATGGCGTTGCCTAGCAGATTGAGCAGCATGACGCCGATCAGTTGCTGGTCGCCATCGAGCAGGGGAAGACCGGGATCGAGCTCGAGAATGAGCCGATGGTTTTCGGAAAGAAGCCGGGCGCTTTCCATCACCGATTCTGCAAGCGCGTAAAGATCGATGGGGGAAGAATGCAAAGCGAGCGCATCGCTATCCATCCTGCCTTCTACCAGGCAGTTATCGAGAAAATTGGTGAGGCGGAATACCCCGCGCCGGATTCGCGCAATGAGGGGAGCCGCATCGCTTTCTGCCAACAGCTTGACGCTTAACAACTGGGTTGCAGAGTCGATGACCGCGAGCGGCGAACGATACTCATGCGAGATCATGGCTACGAGCTGGCGCTGCTCGGCCAAGGCGAGCTCGGCGGCTTCCTTGGCCCGATGCAGTTCGTTCTCCATCCGTTTGCGCTCGGTGATATCGCGCGCCACGGACAAAATGGCGGGTTTGCCGTCATATTCAATAACGCGGGAATTCAATTCAACCAGCGTGGGGATGCCCTCCTTGCTCACCTGCGTCGTCTCGAAAACGAGTTTGCCCTGCTCCAGTATTGTCTTGATTCGCCCCGGCACTTTCGCCGCGTATTCGGGCGTATCGATGTCGGACGGGCTCAATTGCAGCAACTCTTCATGGCTGTAGCCCAGGCGCGTACAAGCCGAACTGTTGGCCTGGATAAACCGGCCATTCATGCCTACGATAAGAACGGCATCGGAAATCGAATCGAAAAGCGTATGAAATTTTGCTTTCGCCTTGATGACTGCCATCTCGGCCCGCTCGTGTTCGGTGTTTAGCCGGTAAAGCTGGCTTTCCACCTCGCGCTTGCGTCGATAGATCAAGCGAAACAGATAAAACAGCGCAAAGAACAGCAAAGTGCCGCCGATGGCTATAACCAGCCACAGCAACAACATACCGCGCCGCAACGTATCGGCCAAGCCTTTGGCCGACCGGTAAACCGCCACTACCGCCTTGATCTCACCTCCGGCGGCGCCTTGTTTCTTGATCGAGAGCGGCACATAGAATTCGACCAGCGGGATATTCGGCAGCGGATCTTTCGCGTGCGAGAGGCGCTTGGTGGGATCGAAAACGCCGCTGGGGATTCCCGCCCAGACACGTGCCAGATGCTCGTCAGTCTTCGGCAGGTATTTTCCGACCAGCTCCTTCGCGTCAGACCAGACGATGACATTGTCGGCATTGTAGAGCTTGAGGCGTATCACTTCCGGGATGCTTTTCAGCGATAAAAATCCCCGCTCAAAACGCTCTTGCGAAGCAGTTGATGCGTAATTGTCAAAATCCTCGGCACGCAATTCATGCAGCGCGAGCGCCACGACCATTTGATTGACGATCTCCGCCTCGCGGTCGATCAGCGCATCCTCGAAAAATTTCGATTGGGTATAACCGCTAACGACAACCATGGCGGCAATCAGCACCAGGCTGATCAGCGTAAAAGCGCTCAACGACTTATTTGCAAGCCAGCCGGTAATTCTCTCTTTCATCGGCGCCTCGATTCACAGTCCGCAGCCCTTACGCAACTCACAAAATAGTTCATTTTATTTGGCCTTTTCCGCTGTGTCATTCCAAAGCAGCGACGGCGTGCATTTTACACACCATTATCTACAGGTGCGTAACACGCAAAATCATATCATTATTATCCGCCATCGCTCCCATGCTCAGCGCCAGAGCGAACACACGCAACAACATCCACACAGGGCGCGACAAAAGCGGGGCGGCTGTGAAATAATACCCTCACTGTTGAACTTGCCCATCGCCATGCCCGCAACCACCCTTGCCACCCTGCACCCCGGTGACACCGCCACCATCGTCGCAATACATGCGGAAGAAGCCTTGCACCAGCGCCTGCTGGCATTGGGCTTCCGCAGCGGCAAGCAGGTCGAGCTGATCCGCAAGGCCAGTTTTTCGGGCCCGTTGCAAGTGCGCATCGGCACCACCGACATCCTGCTGCGGCGAAACGAAGCCGCCAAAATCACGGTGTGCAGAGTATGAAGCGCGTCGCCTTACTGGGGATGCCCAACACCGGCAAATCCACGCTGTTCAACCGCATGACAGGCGGCGCGGCAAGGGTCGGCAACTGGCCGGGCATCACCGTCGAACTGCTCAGCGGCAAGATCCTGCTCGGCTCGAGCATGGTGGAAATCATCGACCTGCCCGGCATCTACGACCTGCACGGCTTTTCGGACGACGAACAGGTGGTGCGCCACTTCCTGCGCGACAACGTGCCGGATCTCGCCGTGGTCATCCTCAACGCGACGCAGATCGAGCGCCAGATGAGCCTGCTGCTGCAACTCAAGCAACTCAACATGAATCTCGTGGTGCTGCTCAACATGGCCGACGAGGCGAAGAAATTCGGTATCGGCATCGACAGCAAGAAAATGGCTGAGCTGCTGGACATACCGGTTTTCCTGCTCAGCGCAAAATACGGCACCGGTTATCCGGAAGCCCTGCAATCCATCGGCAAGGCATTGCGTTACCCCACGCCCGGCATGGCCGAGCAAGTGCGCAGCCAATTGGAGCAGGACGAACATATCGAGTCTGAGATGGCGCGCGTGCTGAAACATGCCGTGCAAATCCCCGTGCGCATGTCGGATAACCTTACCGAAAAGCTGGATCGCGTGATGTTGCACCCGTGGCTGGGATTGCCGATTTTTTTCGGCATCATGTACCTGCTGTTCCAGGGCATCTTCCTGCTCGGGCAGCCGTTGCAGGGCTGGGTGGGCGGCGCGCTCGAATGGCTGCGCGGCGCGGCGCTGGAACCCGCCTTCGCCGGGTTGCCCGGCTGGCTCTCCGGCCTGCTGCTGGACGGCATCTACAACGGCGTCGCCACCGTGGCCGCCTTCGTGCCCATCATCATCCTGTTTTTCCTGTTCATGGCGCTGGTGGAAGACAGCGGCTACTTGTCGCGCGCCGCGTTCCTGATGGATGCGTTGATGGCGCGCCTCGGCTTGGACGGGCGCGGCTTCGTCATGCTGCTGATGGGTTTCGGCTGCAACGTGCCCGCGCTGATGGGCACCCGCGTGATGCGTTCGCGCGCGATGCGCCTGCTCACCATGCTGGTGATCCCGTTCTCGCTGTGTTCGGCGCGCCTGCAAGTCTTCGTGTTCATCACCGCCGCGCTGTTCTCCCCAAAAGCGGCGCCGGTTGTTCTATTCAGCCTGTATCTGTTCAGCTTTGCCGCCGCGATACTCACCGCGCTGTTATTCAAGGGGCGGTTTAAAAGCAACGAACCGTTCGTGCTGGAATTGCCGCCGTACCGCTTCCCCACTGCCCGCCAGATGGCGTTGCGCGGCTGGCTGGAAGTGCGCCACTTCCTGCGCCGCGCCACCAAATTCATCGTCGCCGGCGTGGTGCTGGTCTGGCTGCTCACCCACCTTCCGCCGTCCGCCGCGCCCGCCAGCGCAGACACGCTGGCAGGCATGATCGGCGGCGCGCTGCATTTTTTCTTTGCGCCCCTCGGCATCAACGAACAGCTCACCATCGCGCTGATCTTCGGCTTCGTCGCCAAGGAAATCGTCATCGGCTCGCTCGCGGTGATTTACGGCTTGGGCGGCGATGCGCTCAGCGGCGCAATAGGGCAGCAACTGGACTGGGTGCAAGCCTACAGCTTCATGCTGTTCACGCTGATCTATACACCGTGCCTGGCCACTATTGCCACCCTGCGCAGCGAATCGAAAGATATACGCTATACCCTGTCTGTCATCGCATGGTCGCTCGCCCTCGCGTGGCTCATGAGCTTCGCGTTCTATCAGGGCGCGAGGGCATTGGGGTATTGATTCGAGCATAACGCGCAATCCAACCGAAAATGGTATGAGGCGGTCGTGGAATACAGACAGCTAGGCAACAGCAACCTGATGGTGTCGGCACTGGCGCTCGGCACGATGACCTTCGGCGAACAGAACAGCGAGGCGGAGGCGCACGCGCAGCTCGACCTAGCGGTGTCGCGCGGCGTGAACTTCATCGACACCGCCGAGATGTATCCGGTCGCGCCGCGCGCCGAAACCGCAGGGCGCACCGAGAGTTACATCGGCACCTGGCTGAAGCGCCAACAACGCGACCAACTGATCGTCGCTACCAAGATCGCCGGGCCTGCGCGCGGATTCACCTGGATACGCAACACGCCGCGCATCGACCGCGCACAGCTCAACGCCGCGCTGGACGGTAGCCTGCGCCGCTTGCAGACCGATTACGTGGACTTGTATCAAATCCACTGGCCGGATCGCTACGTGCCGATGTTCGGTGCGGTAGGTTATGACATCTCGCAGGAGCGCGACAGCGTCCCGATTGCCGAACAACTGCAAGCGCTGGGCGATCTTATCAAAGCCGGTAAGGTGCGCCACATCGGCCTGTCCAACGAAACGCCGTGGGGCGTCTCCGAATTCCTGCGCTGCGCAGAAACGCTCGGCCTGCCGAAGATCATTTCAATACAAAACGCCTACCACCTGATGAACCGCACCTTCGAGAACGGCCTTGCGGAAGTGTGCCGCCACGCGAACGTCGGCCTGCTCGCCTACAGCCCGCTGGCGTTCGGCCATCTCACCGGGAAATACCTCGCCAATCCTCAGGCGAAAGGTCGTGTTACGTTGTTTCAGGGATTCGGCCAACGCTACAACAAGCCCAATGTGCCAGCCGCCAGCAAGGAATATGTGCGCATCGCACAGGAAGCCGGACTCAGCCCGGCGCAAATGGCGCTGGCCTTTGCGCGCACGCGCTGGTTCGCCTCAAGCGTGATTCTCGGCGCAACCAGCGTACAGCAGTTGCAGGAGAATCTGGACAGCACAGAGGTGATGCTAACGGCGGAAGTGCTGGAAAAGATCGAAGCGGTGAACAGGTTGTACCCGAATCCGGCACCGTGAGGGCGTGCATGTAGGGTGCGCTGTGCGCACCATGGTGCATGAAATGCACCCTACGCCAGCTTCACGCGCTCCCTCGTTTCATTAATCCCGGATAGTTTATTAGGCCGTCGTTCCGGCGAAGACCGGAATCCAGCAATCAAAAGATACTCCGCGAAGCGGACAAAACCATGATGTTGCCCCACTTGCGTGGGAAATTGTTAATCATCTGGATACCGGCCTGCGCCGGTATGACGCAGTTTTTGCTAATGGGTTATCTGGGCTAATATGGCATGCCGTAGCACCACTGTGCTACAGTAAACATATATTTCCAATTTCAGGAGACAGCCATGTCCACAACCACCATACGCTTGCCGGAAGACCTGAAAGCCCGCGTTGCAGCGGCGGCGAAACGTTCCGGCACAACCACGCACGGCTTCATCCTCGAAGCCATTGCGGAAAAGGCCAAGCAGGAGGAGTTGCGCGCCAATTTCGATGCGGTTGCCGAGGATCGCTATGCCCGTATCGTTGCTTCCGGGAAGACGATCCCGTGGCAGGAAATGCGCGGCTATCTGGAAGACCGGCTTGCCGGCAAAAAAGTAAAGCGCCCGGCAACCCGCAAACTGGCGCGCTGAAAATGTCGCGCATCGAATTGGCGCCGGAGGTGGCGGATGATCTTGACCGCATCCTCGATTACCTCGCCGAATATCAGGTTGAAAATCCGGTATTGCGCATCCGGGAGATCATCGAGGCGCTCAACGTGCTGGAGCACAACCCCCTAATCGGTCGCCCCGCGAATAACGACAAACGCGAACTGGTGATCGGTCGCCGTTCGCACGGCTATGTGGCTTTATACCGTTACGTTGCCGAAGTCGATACCGTTTTTGTCCTTGCCGTGCGCAGCCAGCGGGAATCAGGGTTTGCGGGGGTTTGATGATACGGTGCCGTGATGTGTGACCCTATTTTTGGTCTTTTTAAAGTTGGGCTTGTGTGATGGATGCTGTGGCATATGAAACACTGGTGAATCGATTACTGCCTTTCGTCGGAAGCCTTCTTGTCTATCCGAAGGAGTCCAAAAATATGATGGGCTGTTTAACGGGGGGTACTGCATTTTTTGTTGGATCGGGCCAACAGCGATTCCTCATAACAGCCGAACATGTTTTTCGGGAGATCGAAGAACTGCAAAGCAAGCGAGATATAGTAATTCTGCTTTGCGGAGTCAATTCACCCCCGATTGAAATATCGAATTGGCCAATTCATTCGCGTGACGCTTTTGTGGATATATGTACCGTGAAAGTGCCCAGTGATTTCATTTCGGATGAGCTGAAAAAGGAGTTCTTCCCATTTTCGGAAGATCTTACAGCAGCTGAAAAGGGAGACCATGTGCTCGTGCTCGGTTACCCTGCAGAACATCGACATTGTGCCGCTGACACGGTTAATACACGATGCTTACCTCACCTTGTTTCTGTCACCGATGTAGGCCCGAGACATTTTACATTGGCAGATGAAAGCAACCAACGAAAGATACTGATAAATCCAGGGTTGCTTGAATATCCAGAACATTTAGGCGGTATGAGTGGATCACCCGTTTTTAAAGTTAAGCGCGACTCGGAGCCGCAGTTTGTTGGTGTTTTTGTAGGGGGCGGGGATGGCATTCACGGAGTGTACTTTTGTAGCCATGCTTATTTTCTTTTGCCGACTGGTAAATTGGATTATGGGCGCATTCCTCCACCGTGAATCGCACATTACGCGCAATAAATAGCTCGCGTAGGGTGCAATAAGCGTAGCGCATTGCACCGGATGATCTACATGCGGCGCAATGCCCGTTGGTTATTGCGCCCTACCAAACCCTACGGCTTAACCGGCCGCACCTTCCCCGCCGCCAGCTTCGCGCGCTCCCGCGCCTCATCAACATCCTTGCCGTTCGCCAGCACCACGCCCATACGGCGGCGCGCAAAGGACTCAGGTTTGCCGAACAGGCGCACATCGCTTTGCGGCACACGTAGCGCTTCTTCCACTCCGGCGAAGGCGATGCCCTTTTCTTCCAGTTGGCCGTAGATCACCGCGCTCGCACCCGGTGTTTTTAGACTGACGTCCACCGGCAGGCCGAGGATGGCACGGGCGTGGAGTTCGAATTCGCTGAAGCGCTGGCTGCACATCGTGACCATGCCGGTGTCGTGCGGGCGCGGGCTGACTTCGCTGAACCAGACATCGTCGCCCTTGATGAATAATTCCACGCCGAAGATGCCGAGGCCGCCGAGGTCATCGGTGACTTTTTTCGCGATGTCGCGCGAGCGTTGCAGGGCGAGCGGCGACATGGCCTGCGGCTGCCAGCTTTCGACGTAGTCGCCGAGCACCTGCAAGTGCCCGATAGGTTCGCAGAAATGCGTCTCGATCTGGCCGTCCGTACCCATTGCGCGCACGGTGAGCTGCGTGATCTCGTAATCGAAGTCGATCATGCCTTCGACGATGACGCGCCCCTGTGTAACGCGCGAGCCGGTGGCGGCGTAGTTCCAGGCGGCTTCGATATCCTCGGCGCTATCCACTTTCGTTTGCCCCTTGCCGGAGGACGACATCAGCGGTTTGACGAAGCACGGATAGCCGATCTCCGCGATGGCGGCGCGCAGTTCTTCCAGGCTGTTGGCAAATTTGTACGGCGAGACCGGCAGCCCGAGCGTCTCGGCGACCAGGCGGCGGATGCCTTCGCGGTTCATGGTGAGCCTTGCGGCGCGCGCGGTGGGGATGACGCGCGCCAGCCCCTCATGCTCGATCTCGACCAGCGTGTCGGTGGCGATGGCCTCGATCTCCGGCACGACGAAGTGCGGTTTCTCCTGCTCGATCAGCGCACGCAGTTGCGCCCCGTCCATCATGTTGATGACATGGGCATGGTGCGCCACCTGCTGGCCGGGCGAGTCTGCATAGCGGTCCACCGCGATGGTTTCCACGCCGAGGCGTTGCAACGCGATGATGACTTCCTTGCCGAGCTCGCCGCTGCCGAGCAGCATGACGCGGATCGCGGAAGGGGTGAGCGGGGTGCCGATGACGAGCGGTTTAGTTGGAGTAGGCATGTGGTGTGTTGGGATGTGTTGGGGCTGTGCGAAATTATCCTGAGAAAACGGTTGCAATTTGTAGGAGCGGGCCATGCC
>JBAQCT010000131.1:0-8059 GCA_049294375.1 Gallionella sp.
CAACCAGCACCGCAACCACGCTGCCGTTGTGCTGTGCAACTTGGCGGATCGCCTCCAGGTCGTTGTAGGGCACGCGTACAAAGCCGCTGACAAGCGGCTCGAAACCGGCCTGTACCTTGCGGTTGCCGGTCGCGGAAAGGGTCGCCAGCGTCCGCCCGTGGAAGGCCTTTTCCATCACGATGATCGCGGGAGACTCGATGCCTTGCTGGTGGCCATACATGCGCGCCAGCTTGATCGCTGCCTCGTTCGCCTCGCAGCCGGAATTGCAGAAAAACACCTCCTGCATGTTCGACAGGCTGCACAGCTTGTCAGCCAGCAGTTCCTGCTCGCGCACCTGGTAGATATTGGAGCAGTGGATCAGCTTGCCGATCTGTTCGTTCAGCGCGGCGGTAAAGCGCGGGTGCGCGTGGCCCAGCGTGTTCACCGCGATACCGGATAGCGCATCCAGATAACGCTTGCCTTCAGTGTCCCACAGCCACACACCTTCGCCATGCGAAAAGGCGACGGGAAGCCGGGCGTAAGTGTTCATCACATGCGACATACGGAGTTCCTAAACAAAGACGGCGGACAAGCCGCCGTTAGCAAAATCCCGTTAACAAAATATATAGGAAACGTATATTGAGCCAAACAGCCCTACAAAGCAAACAAGCCGACATCGCTGCCGGCTTGTTTGGTAAATCAGAACGAAGCGGCGTTTACGCCATCGCCTTGATGGCCGCAGACAAGCGACCTTTGTGTCGGGCGGCCTTGTTCTTGTGGATGATCTTCTTGTCGGCGATGCTATCCACGGTGCTGACGGAGTCCTTGTAAACGGCTTGAGCGGCAGTCTTGTCGCCCGCTTCGATCGCCTTGGTAACCTTCTTGATCGCAGTGCGCAATTCCGAGCGCAGACTGCTGTTATGGGCATTCTGTTTAACTGCCTGACGTGCACGCTTGCGGGCTTGTGCGCTATTTGCCATGACTCCTCCTCGAGAATTCGGTACAACGGAAAGGCGCGCATTCTAGTGGCTCATGCAGGTTTTTGCAAATTTTTTTGCGTCGACAATCTTTTTGCGTAACTGGGTGCAACCCATAGCGCCGGTATGGCTTTCCCGCTTCCATGCGCCGTGCCGCCCGAATAGCCCCGCTCCAGAAAACGGCTTTTCTTCAGAGCGTATTTTATAAAGTGTAGCGAGCAGGCCGAAGTGCAGCAACTTTCAAAACACATTCTCAGTCATGGCGCGACCGAGACCATGAACCTGTCGGTTCCGGCTTCAAACGTATCCACGCCGCGCTTGACGCGAATGCGCAACTCCCAGTACCCCTTGAGCGGCAGGTTGATATAGCCCCGATAGTTACCCGGCGACCTCTCCGCGAAAGCCGTTGTGAAATCCTTGCCCGCATCCGATGCACGGTAGGCTTCCACCTCCATGGAGCCGCTGACCGGCATACCTTCCCGATCCACCACACTGACTTCATATTTGACCGGCAAACCCATCAAGATATGTCCGGGTTTATTGACCGCAATCTTCCATGCAAGCGCTTTCTGTTCCCGCAGATCATCCGCCACGGCGGCATTGGATTTGCGATCCTTGACGCTGTAATCCCTGTCGACCAACGCCGGGCGGCTATGCATGGCAAGCCAGATGAATGTGCCGTTCACCGCCAGCACCAGAATAATCATCCCCAGCATCCCGAGGAACCAGGGGTTGCGCAAGCCTTTCTTGTTGTGCTGCGAAATCATTCTTCATTTGCTCCGCAATTTGTGGGCTCAGGGATTGGGGCCGTTGAATTTTGTCTCGTACTCCGCACCGATGCGAGTGTCTTCAACGCTCTGTACGCGGAATTTGATTGGCGTCACTTCACTCATGACATTGTCGCCGGGCGCCTTGACAAAGATGGTAAAGGAAGTGCCCCGACCGTGATGCACCAGCAATGGTTTTTCGGTTCCAAGGATTATTTGACCCTTCACGCCACCCTCTGCCGTAACTGTCACGGAGAGATTCTTGCCGGTTTTATTGAGCACCTTGAATTCATATTTGTTCTGGATCGAACCGTCGCTCATCCTTACAAACAACGGCTGTCGCTCCGGAATCACTTTCAGCGTCATCGAACCCATATGAGTCAAGCCGTAAACTATGCCGCCCAATGCGATCAGGAGAATGGCGATGTACACCCATGTACGGGGGTGCTGGTACATCTTCTTGACGGTCTTCCCTTCCAGCTCATCCAGCGAGGCATAGCATATCAGCCCATGCGGCTTGCCAACCTTGTCCATGATGGAATCGCAGGCATCCAGGCAAAGGCCGCAGGTGATGCAGCCCAATTGCTGCCCATCGCGTATATCCACTCCGGTCGGGCACGCCTGTACGCACTGGTAGCAATCGATGCAGTCGCCTTGCGCAACACCCCCTTCGGCTGCGGCCTTGCGATGCAGTTTGCCGCGCGGCTCACCACGGTTGTAATCGTATGCCGGCAATATTGTCTGCGAATCGGTCATCACACCCTGGATGCGGGCATAGGGGCACATCCACATGCACACCTGCTCCCGCAGCAATCCGGCCATGATATAGGTGCCAAAGAAGAATGTGATCAGCGTTACCCACCCGACCATCGGCAATTCGAACCGGATCAGCGTATTCCAGTACCAGTAAGCATCCACGAACCAGATGGAAAAGCTGATACCGGTAAGCAGCGCGATCAACATCCAAATGAAATGCTTGATAATTTTTTTCCGGATTTTCTCCAGATTCCATGGCGCCGCGTCCAGTTTGCGGCGGGCAGGCGGCGGTCCCTCGATTTTGTCTTCCAGCCAGACAAACCAGTCGGTCCATGCGGTCTGGAAACAGAAATATCCGCAGAAAACGCGCGAGGCCACCGATGTCGCCGCAAACAAGGCCATCGCCAGCAACAACAGCAACAGCGACAGCATCCAGATATCCTGCGGCAGCACGGTCAGGCTGAAAAAGTTGAACTGGCGATGCTCGATGTCGAACAGGATCGCCTGCTTGCCGTTCCAGCGCAGATAAGGGACAAGGAAAAACAGCAGATAGAGCGATTGGGTATAGTTCTTCAGGGTGCGGAAAAACCCCGGCATGCGTTTGGCATGAACGGTCTTGTCGCCGGTATTGACCTCCCAGTTCTCGAACTCCTGGTAAATCGCGGTGACGGCGCCGACCTCTTTTTGTTCTGCTTCTTTATTCACGCTTCGCTCCTGATCGGCTTGATGGAGCCTCTAAAATTCACATTTGCAAACATCCACGACGCGGATTGCCAACCAACCCCTTTCACACGCATTGCATTTGGGGGCGAATCCTGAATTTTCAAAGGCGCTCCTGAATCTTACCCGACTACGCCATTTACAAATCAATTGTGAAACGGAATCAACGCGCCCTCGGTTTTGGGCGCTTGCCGATTTTGACTTGCACCACAATTTCCGCGCCGTTACGTATCATCTTGATGGGCACGATTTTGCCGGGCGACAAATTAGCGACGGTTTCCAGCATGGCGCTCCAATTATTGATGACGTTCCCATCGATTGACACCAGAATATCCCCCGGCTTTATTCCGGCTTTATCGGCAGGGCTGTTGAGCACCACTTCGGTGATCAGCACGCCTTTGGTGGTATCCCCGAGTTTGAAGGATTCCGCCAGCTCGGCAGTCAGCTCCTGAATGCCTGCCCCGATCCAGCCGCGCGTGACAGAACCGCTCTGGATGATTTGTTCCATGGTTTTTTTCGCGGTGTTGGCGGGAATGGCAAAGCCGATACCGAGCGATCCTCCGTTCGGCGAATAAATCGCACTGTTGATGCCGATCAGATCACCGTTTACATCCACCAATGCACCGCCCGAATTACCCGGGTTGATCGCCGCATCGGTCTGGATAAAGTTCTCGAAAGTGCTCAGCCCCAGATGATCTCGCTTCAGCGCGCTGACAATGCCCATGGTGACGGTCTGCCCCACACCGAACGGATTGCCGATAGCGAGCACCATATCGCCTATTTGCGCCCGCTCCGGATGCCCGAATGTAATAGCGGGTATCTTCCCCGGCAACTCGATCTTGATGACGGCAAGATCGGTCTCCGGATCGGTGCCGACGACATGCGCCTTGGCCTTGCGGCCATCCGCCAGCGCAACTTCAATCTGGTCGGCTGCTTCCACCACATGATGGTTGGTAAGAATGTAACCGTCCGGGCTGACGATCACGCCCGAACCGAGGCTGGAACTATTTTGCGGCTCGAGATCGCCCGGGTCACCAAAGAAAAAGCGAAAGCGCGGATCATCCATAAAGGGATGAAGCGGGACTTTAATGGCCGTACTGGTAAAGATATTCACCACGCTGGGCATGGCTTTTTTCGCGGCGGCACTCAATCCTGCAGCGGGAATATTGCCACTCGCCTCTTGCGGCACGCTTTCATGCAAAGTAACCACCCCGCCGCGCACCGCGCCCGGCAACAACTCCGGCTTGAGCGTCTGGACGATAAACAACAGTGCCAACGCGATAGTGACGGCTTGTGCAAATAATAACCAATATTTACGCATGATATGATTGATTTATATGCTTCGGATTAAAGGAAACCCATGCTGCTCAATGAACTGCGCGATTATAACGCAAGCCTGCTGCAAACTAGCCTGTTCAAGGATTACTGCCCGAATGGCGTGCAGGTGGAAGGCCGCGCCGAAGTGCGGCGCATCGCCACCGGCGTGACGGCTTCGCAACAGGTGCTGGATGCGGCCATCGCGTGGGGCGCGGATGCGATCCTGGTGCATCACGGTTATTTCTGGCGCAGCGAAGATGCCGCGATCACCGGCATCAAAAAGCGGCGCATCGCCGAATTGCTGCGCCACGACGTCAGTCTGCTGACCTACCACCTGCCGCTCGACGCGCACCCCGAACTCGGCAACAACGCGCGGCTCGGCAAGCTATTGGGATTGACCGAGCAAGGCCGCTTCGGCGAACAGAACATCGCCTGCCTCGGTGAGCTTGAGCCTCCCCAGACCCTCGCCCAATTCGCCGCCTGGATCGGGGGCCGGTTGCAGCGCGTTCCGCAAGTCATTGGAGATAACGCCAAGAATATCCGCAAGGTGGCGTGGTGCAGCGGTGGTGCGCAAGGCTATTTCGAGGAAGCCATCGCGCATGGCGCGGATGCCTTCATCACCGGTGAGATTTCCGAGCAGAATTTCCATATCGCCAACGAGAGCGGCGTAGCCTTCATCGCCGCCGGGCACCACGCCACCGAACGGATGGGTATTAAGGCATTGGGGGAACATTTGGCGGAACGGTTCGGGTTGGAGCACAAGTTTTTCGATCAGGATAATCCGGTGTAATACCGCTAACTGAAAGGCCGTTCGCCCTGAGCCTGTCGAAGGGTAAGGCATACACAAAAATCAACACCGCCGGAAATACAACCACTCCCTCTCCCCTTGCGGGAGAGGGCTGGGGAGAGGGGTAAGTCAACTTCGCCGGGGGTAGCCCGGCAGCTAGTCACCTTCTTTTGCTTCGCCAAAAGAAGGTAACCGAAGAAAAGGCGACCCCGGTTTGCCGCCCTTCGGGTTCCCTGCGTTGCTCGACTGGTCAGGCGGCTGCGGAACTCGCGCTACGCGCTCAGACAGTCCTCGCCGACACCCCCTGACCAGCCTCCGCTACTCGGCGGCGCTCAGGGGGTGGTAAATCAAAACCTAAAAAGCAACAAGGCATGGCGAGCTGCGCTCGTCATGCCTTGAAATCAAATGCGATGCCGACCCCTTTAGCCCGAATACTTAGCTGGCCAAACTTGGGGGGTCCAAGGATAGTTGTTATTTGTGGCACTGACTGAGCTAAAGCTGTCCACCTCTTCTGAAGATTCTACAGCCCCAAGCTTTGTGCTTATGCGCTCTATATTCTCACTACCGATTACTTCGCCAACTACAACGTGATACGTAGGTGTGTCATTGTTTGCTAGGAGTCGCACCTCAACAACTAAAAGCATTCTATTGTTGGCAGAGACTTGAATAGTTCTCAGAAAATACCCAAGCTCTGGCTGGGGTGGAGCATTGGTTGGGCTGCTGCCAACCACATATGAAACATTGCTCTTTTTGCCCAATATGTATGGCAAGCAAATGGGAACAAAATCACTGCAATCTAGTACAGTCATTACCTGGCAGTAACCAATCTTTGCAAGCATCCTCCCGAAGCTTTGTGGGATATTCTTAAATGAAAAAGTTAAACGACCGGGATGTTTTTTTTCAAACTCTTTAGCTCTAGCATCGTCCATATTGGCTTTAAGCACCCATTCACGGGAGCGGTCAAATAGGCGATCAGTTCCTGCCAAAATTCCAGCTGCGGGCATGTAATAAAAGATCATTGGCGCCGGGTAGTGTTGAGCGAGAACTGTCAGATCATCTGCTACGCCTTTCGGATCTTTTAGAACAAAAGATTTTGCTCGCTCTTTCTTTCGTCGCGTTGGCGCGTTATAGCTGGCTCGTGCCGGCCCCCAAAGATCACGCATAACGTCCTGCTCAAACTTTTTCGTGATATTGGCACACATCACACAACTGGCCTTGCTTATGATGTGCTTACCGCCAATGGAAAAGGGCACTACATGCTCATCTGTTAATAAGATATTTTGTTTGCCGCAATATATGCAAGCGCCTTTTGATGGATATTTTGTAGGGCCGTGTGACATAGCTGCCGAACTCCAATGTACCGTAGTCAAATTGTATTGTTTATCTACTTCAGTATGGTGGGCAACTTGTTGCCCACCCGATTTTAAGGTTTTGGCTTTTAGCTTTTCATCCCCTGAGCGCCGCCGAGTAGCGGAGGCTGGTCAGGGGATTTCGGCGAGGACTGTTTGAGCGCGTAGCGCGAGTTCCGCAGCCGCCTGACCGGCCGAGCAACGCAGGGAACCCGAAGGGCGGCAAACCGGGGTCGCCTTTTCTTCGGTTACCTTCTTTTGGCGAAGCAAAAGAAGGTAACTTGCTGCCGGGCAACCCCCGGCGAAGTTGACTTACCCCTCTCCCCCAACCCTCTCCCGCAAGGGGAGAGGGAGTGGTTATATTTCCGGCGGTGTTGATTTTGATGTTGGGTATCGCTACGCTCAACCCAACCCACACACGACACCCTTTAATGAACCTGCCTCACAGGTTGCACCAGCACCCATGGGCTGACCACCACCGCCCAGACCGACACATCGTCCGCAAGCCATTCGCCTGCCTGCTCGTCCGATACTTTGCCGAGTTTGCCTGCTGTTGCCCATTGCCCAATTTGCGCCACATTGTCTTCGGACATCTGCAATGCCACTTCGACCAGATCAAGGTCGGTGGAGACTGACAATGCCGTGCCGCTGGCGAAGAAGCGCTGCAATTCTTTCCATGCGATCTTCGAGGTTTCCAGATTGATTTTGGCACGAAATATTTCGGCAGGATTTTCTGTTACGGTCATGTTAATCGGCTATTTTCCAAGTCACATTTTCTCCTGCGCGCAATGGCACTAAACGGTGTTCACCAAACGCAAGGCTGTCCGGCACCTGCCAGTTTTCCTTGCGCAGCGTGATCTTGCCGGTATTGCGCGGCAGGCGATAAAAATCCGCGCCATGGAAGCTGGCAAAGCCTTCCAGTTTATCCAATGCGCCGAGTTGCTCGAATGCTTCGGCATACAGTTCGATGGCTGCGTGGGCGGTGTAGATGCCGGCGCAGCCGCAAGCCGCTTCTTTGCTGTGTTGCGCGTGCGGTGCGCTGTCGGTTCCGAGGAAGAATTTCGGGTTGCCGCTGCTGGCCGCTTTACCCAAGGCCTCGCGATGAATCTCGCGCTTCAGCACTGGCAGACAATAGTAGTGCGGGCGCAACCCGCCGCTGAACAGCGCATTACGGTTGTACAGCAGATGATGTGCGGTAATGGTTGCCGCAATGTTGCCCGGCGCATCCGTCACGAACTGTGCCGCATCGCGGGTGGTGATGTGCTCGAACACCACGCGCAGCTCGGGCAGGTCACGCAACAGCGGAGT
This sequence comes from Gallionella sp., assembly GCA_049294375.1. Lineage (GTDB taxonomy): Bacteria > Pseudomonadota > Gammaproteobacteria > Burkholderiales > Gallionellaceae > Gallionella. The sequence continues at coordinate 7,961 of JBAQCT010000131.1, forward strand.
CAGCACACGCTCGATGAACACCGCCTCGCGGTCGAATATGTCCACCGCCGGGTCGGTGACTTCGCCATGCACCAGCAGCGGCATCCCGCAACGCTGCAT
>JBAQCT010000132.1:0-8359 GCA_049294375.1 Gallionella sp.
AAAATCCACAGGTGCTTTGAGCGCATAAATCAATTACTATCGCTGCTGGTTCCGGTGAGCGATATTAACCGGGCTGCGGCTGGAAGGGTGGCGGCGCATTGCGCCGTCGCTTGCGCCAGAAGTATTCCTGGCGGGGAAATGCATCCCGGATTTACCCGATTCCAAAACGCGCGAGTAGCGAAGTATAAGCAAAATGAATGGTTTATGCAAAGGTTCTGTGAATTTTGTCGAAATCGATGAGAGCGGAGAGGCTCAGCGCATCGACAATTTTCTGCTCCGGCTCTTGAAAGGCGTGCCCAAAAGCCATGTCTACCGCATCCTGCGCGGCGGCGAAGTGCGGGTCAACAAGAAGCGCGTCGATCAGACCTACCGGCTACAACTGGGCGACTTGCTGCGCATCCCGCCGATCCGTGTCGCGGAAAAACCCGAGGCAAAATTCGTCCCGGCGGCGGAATTCCCGATTATTTATGAGGACGAGGCACTGCTGGCAGTGAACAAGCCTTCCGGTGTGGCGGTGCACGGCGGCAGCGGGGTGAGTTTCGGCGTGATCGAGCAATTGCGCCGGGCGCGCCCGCAGGCCAAGTTTCTGGAGCTGGTGCACCGCCTCGACCGCGAGACCTCCGGCGTGCTGTTGCTGGCAAAGAAGCGTTCCGCGTTGACCGCGATGCATGAAATCATGCGCGAGGGCAACAGCGACAAGCGCTACTTCGCGCTGGTGCTGGGGCAATGGAGAAACGCCAAACAGCATGTCAAATTGCCGCTGCACAAGTTCGACACGCCGCAGGGCGAGAAGCGCGTGATGGTCAGGGAGGACGGGCAGGCTTCGCATACTATATTTACGCTGCAAAAAAGCTGGCCGGGCTACTCCCTGCTGGAAGCGCAGCTCAAGACCGGGCGCACCCACCAGATCCGCGTGCATCTCGCGCACCTCGGTTTCCCGATCGCCGGGGACGATAAATACGGCGATTTTGCGCGCAACAAGGAATTGGCGAAGCAGGGGCTGAAGCGCATGTTTTTGCATGCGCATTCGATTTCGTTCAACCATCCCTTGACCGGCGAACCGCTGGAGCTGACCGCGCCGTTGCCGGAAGAATTGGAAAAATTTATTGCACGATTGGCGGCGGATTAAGAATATCGACCGTTTTTTTGCAATAACACTTTATTCGAGGTTATTTTTACGCAGAATAACCGGTAATTTGCTACCATTTGTGCTCGTGCGAGGAGCGATCAAACTGGCTAGCTCTACCGAATTATCCCGATTTCTCAGTATGGTAGAACGCCGCGCATACAAGCAGGCGTTGTATGCCATGCATAATGAACATACCGCGCTGGATATCGTGCAGGATGCGATGATCAAGCTCGCCGAAAAATACGGGGACAAGCCGGTTGCGGAATTCCCGATGTTGTTCCAGCGCATTTTGCAGAACACCATCCGCGATTACCACCGCAGGCAGAAGGTCAGAAATGCGTGGACGACGTTATTTTCTTCATTGATACCCAAAAATGAAAGCGAAGAATATGATCCGCTCGATAGCCTGAAAGATGATGAAAACCAGAGCACACCGGCTACGCCCGAAGAATCCTTGCAGCAGCAGCAAATTGTCGGGCTGATCGAGCGGGCGGTCGAAGGGCTGTCACCCCGTCAACGCGAAGCCTTCCTGCTGCGTTATTGGGAAGAAATGGATACGGCAGAAACTGCTGCAATAATGGGGTGCTCAGAGGGGAGCGTAAAGATCCATTGTTCACGTGCGGTACATGCGCTTGCCGAGGCACTGAAAGCGAAAGGAGTGGATATATCATGAATACCAGACCGCCAGACAACGACCGGCAACCCCTTGCGGTAGAGAAGGTTGCGAAGCTGCTTACGCGTGCCACACAGCAGCTTGATACCGATACCGTGACCGCGTTGCAACGGGCGCGCAGTATTGCGCTGGAACGGCAGTTGCAAAAAAAGCATGTTTTTGCGTTAAGCGCGGGACAGGGGGCGCACTGGCTAATACCGCATTCAACCCACCAATGGGTGGCGGTAGCCATTCTGCTTGTAGTGATACTCTTTGGCGGAATAACCTACGTGCATCAGACTCAAGAGCATGATTTGACCCATTTGGACGCCGAAATCCTGGTTGACGATTTGCCGTTGGAGGTTTTTGTTGACTAATCAATACATTGGCGCTGCTTAATGCGATATTCGGCAATTGTTGTTTTTTTATTGCTTGGTTTGACCAGCGCATCCGCAAGCGCTGCGGTCAAACCGTGGCGTTCGCTTACGCCTATGCAGCAAGAAGCCCTTTCCTCCTTGTCGCAGCAGTGGGATAAGTTGCCGGAGTTGCAGCAGCAACGTTTGATCAATACGACTAAAAGCTATCCCAAATTTACGCTAGAGCAAAAACGACGTTTCCATGATCGCCTGGAGGCGTGGAGCAAGCTTACCCCGGAGCAACGCAAGGCCGCGCGTGAAAAGTATCATGCTTTCAGCAAAGTGCCTGCGGAAAAACGTGAGCAGGTGAAACAGATGGTTAGGCATAATCAGGCAAAAAAAGAACAGGCTCCGGCCAGCGGTGTTCCCCAAGTACAGTGACCAGAATGTTCCCCCTCTTGAAAGGGGTCTCTAAATAATTCCTCGCGCTTGAGCTGCTTTACAGGCTTTCTGAATAAGTTCTATGGCGGAGTATATCCAGCCGGTAGTGGTTCATTTTGAAATTTAGCGCCATTCCTTTACGGTTCGGCCTGCGCTATGATACTCGGCATGAATACTTCCAGAAAAGATTTTACCCAAGTTGCCTTTCGCGTGGTGCAGATTGCTACGGGCGAGTCTGAGCCTGACAAGCCGTTATCAGGAAAGAAGGCCGATAGCTCAAAAGGCGGAAAGAAGGGAGGCAAGGCGAGAGCCGAAAAGCTCACGCCTGAAGAAAGATCGGAGATTGCAAAGAAGGCGGCTGAAGCGCGATGGAAGAAATAACATCAAACTGAGACGCTAACCAATTAACCCGCTTCGGCGGGTTTTTTGTTGCCGAAACAAAAAAAGATTAGACAAGCCTAATTAGTTAGGATATGATGCGCGAACAATATAGCTTTCCCTTGGTGGATAATTATTATGAACGAAGCACTTCAAACTCTTGAAGATACATTTGCAGAAAATAAAATGCGTCTTTCTACTATTGAAAATGAGATTGAAAAACTGAAGCAAGAATATGAATATATTAAGAAAAATAATGAACATTTAGCTTATTCTATAGGGCTTATTAAGAAGCCTTCTGCTGGCCGCATTAGAATTATGCGCAGTGTAGCTGTAGAGACCCCTGTGATTGAGGAAAAGAAAACGCTTCGTTCAATCGTTCTGGGTGTTATCAAGGATGGAGAGTCAATTTCAGTCGGAAGTACATTTGATCGCGTTACTAATATGGGGGTCGAAGTTACACGCCCGGTAATAAACTCCACACTACACAATCTTGTTAAGAGGGGTGACCTTGAGCAGCCTGAGATAGGGCTTTATAGGAAAGTGGAGTCATGAAAGGCGAAGCCCTCTGGGGAGAGGGCTTCTTTATCAACCCGTGTCTGGAGAGGCACATAACTAAGGAGCGATTCATGAGCATGCGATTGGCAATCGAGCTAGAACAGCCCCCAATTAACTTTGGGTTGGTTGAATTCTTGGCAGCAACATCTATTAGATAGAATTGAGCCACTAATTCGGCAGGGTTAGTATAAGTCAGCCCTAGTCGAATTATACCTAAATTCCATTGATCGGCAAGACTTTTGTGTGTGTTTCGCGCACAGCGGATTATTGCGCCTAACTTTTGCATAATTTCTGTTGACTTTTCTGTTTTACTCAAGCATAATGTGCATTATGAAATGTCGCTTGGGGAAATATCATGGCAAACAAACTCTCAAATGAAAAACGCGCACAGATACTTTCCTGCCTTTGTGAAGGCATGGGGATTAACGCCGCCACTCGCATCACTGGCGCATCAAAGAACACCGTTCTAAAGCTGCTGGCTGATGCTGGCGAAGCCTGCGCCAAGTATCAGGACGAACACATGCGCAACTTGAAGTGCAAGCGCGTGGAATGTGATGAGATATGGTCTTTTGTAGGAATGAAGCAAAAGAACGTACCTGCCGAACTTGAGGGCATTCTTGGCTATGGCGATGTGTACACATGGACAGCGATTGATTCGGAAACAAAGCTCATTCCTTGCTGGCACGTTGGAAGCCGTGATCTCGATTCAGCTAAGGCTTTTATCGGCGACATGGCCTCACGCCTATCCGGGCGCGTTCAACTCACTACAGACGGTTTGAAGGCTTATATTGAGGCTGTTGAAGAGTCTTTCGGGCGTGATATAGACTTTGCCCAACTTGTGAAGATTTATGGAACTACAGGGCAATCTACTGGCGATGCGCGCCGCTATAGCCCAAGCGACTTTACTGGTTCTGAAAAGCGCATCATTACCGGCGATCCGAACATGAAACTAATTTCCACCAGCTACGTTGAGCGCCAGAATCTAACCATGCGTATGCACATGCGCCGCTTTACTCGCCTAACAAACGCATTCAGCAAAAAGCTGGATAATCACATGCACGCGATCAGTCTGTATTTCATGTTCTACAACTTCTGCAAGATTCATAAGTCGCTGCGCGTGACTCCTGCAATGGAAGCAGGAGTCAGCAAAACACTATGGGAAATTTCTGATATTGTCGCGCTCATTCCAGAGGAAGCTCCGAAGAAGCGCGGCGCTTATAAAAAGAAAGACCATGAAAATATATAGTGCGATGCTATCTTTTACAGGTGTAAGCGGAATTTATAAATCCGATGCAATACAGATTGAAGGCGTTTTTTGGCTCGTTCCTTATTGGATCGAAAATATAGGCGAATCAAATGAAATGCCAGTGAGAATAATTCGTTTTGATTCACTACCGCATCAGATTCACATTGGCTCTGGTTTGAGCGATATAACCATAAACATTCCAATTTCCAAAGACGTGTATGACGGCCTGTCCCAACCGACAAAAGAATCTGGCCTTGTTGTGATAGAGAACCCGGATATACCAATTCAGCAGAATGGCATGATGCACTAGTTTTATTTTTTATTTTCAAATTGAACCACTACCATCCAGCCAGCCATGTAACCATGGCATCGCCATTGGCGTTAATATATGCACCGCGAGCACTCGAGGGCGCCTCTAAATCCGGAGTTCACCCAATAATTGATTTGATTGCAGATACCAACCATGGCCAATAACATAGAAGCGAGTAATGCAAAGGAAGCGTTTGAAAAGTGGCGTAATTCAGACGGTTTCCATAATTGGGTTACTACCGAACAGCTTATAGAGATAAATTTTAAGGCCGGATTGGCCGCTGCTGAGGCTGCACTTATTGCCGTGACCAGGCAGAGGGATGCACTGCAGGCTGCTATAAACGGACAAAAAGATACCTCGCCTGCGGCCAAGCAGAAGAAAGATTCGTTGGCGGAAAGACATAAGGACGAGTTGTTGGCTGCCGTTACCAAGCAGCGGGATGAGTTGCAGGCTGCGTTGGCCAGGCAAAAAGATGATTCGCTTGCAGCCAGCCAGAAGGGCGATTCGTTGGCGGGCGAACACAAGAATGAATTACTGGCTGTTCTGACCCAGCAGAGGGACGAATTGCAGGCCGTTTCGGCACAGCAGAAGGATGAGCTACTGGCAGCCAGGCATAAGGATGAGCTGCTGGCTGCGCTGACCAAGCAGAGGAATGAGCTGCAGTCTGCCTTGGCGAAGCAGGAAGATGAATTGCTGGTAGCCAAACATAAGGATGAATTGCTGGTTGCGCTGACCAAGCAGAGGAATGATTTGCAGGCTGCCTTGTCCAGCCAGGAAGATGAGTTGCTGGCAAACAAGCAGAAGGATGGCTTGATGGCCGCTCTGACCAAGCAAAGAAACGAGTTACAGGCTACCTCGTCCAGGCAGGAAGACGAGTTGCTGGCAATCCGGCATAAATATGAATCGCTGCTATCTTGGCAAAAGGATGAGCTGCTGGCGAATAAGCAGAAAGAAGAGTCATTCGCCGCGTTGACGAAGCAGAAAGATCAGTCGCTGGCTATTGTAACGACAGAGAGGGATGAATTATTGGCTGTCGTGGCCAAACAGAAGGAAGAGTTGCTCGCGAGCAGCAAGAAAATTGAATCGCTGGTCGCTGTAGCGGCAGAGAGGGATGAGTTGCTGGCTACCGTAGCCAAGCAAAAGGATGAGTTGCTTGCAGCCAAGAAAAAGATTACTTCGCTTGAGACCAAGCAAAAGATCGTGTCGATTGCGGCCAAGCAGAAGGATGCACCGCCTGCAACAAAACAAAGGGACGTGCCGCCGCCTGCAACCAGGCAAAAAAGCGAGCCGATCCCGGCCAGGCAGAATGTTGAGCTACTTGGCGCCTTGAAAGAATTGCAGGAGTCCTTGAGATATGCGAATGAGAATCCGGCCTGCGGGATTAACGGCACGATATGGATGCTGCACGGCAACAAAACCTTGTTCGATTTTATTGACGAAACAATTGTCGCTGCAGAGAGAATGAAAAGACTGTGATTGGCCGATGATGGCATATCGGTGTTCGCGCCGCCTGAATATTGACCCACTGTGCCGATTGAATATTGACCCAGGGTCGGTCGCTGTATTTTGACCCAACAGCTGTGGATAAATGCACCAATAACTGGCTGAAACTGGTGTCATGGCCTGTCAATGGGCTTTGACGGTATGATTCGCAAATCCGCTCAGCCTATAAATAAAACAAACGGGATTCATGAACAAAGACCAACTCGGATTCTCGCAGTGCGCTGTTTGGAATATAAATTCCAATGAGCAATAACGAAGCCTTCTCCCGCATCCTGATCGACAAGGCGCTCGAAGCGAGCGGCTGGAATCTGCTCGACCCGCAGCAGGTTCAATTCGAGCTGAATACCGGCAGTGGACGTGCGGATTACCTGTTGAAGGACAAGCGCGGCGGCGTGTTGTGCGTGCTCGAAGCCAAGCGCGAGGACGTTGACCCCTACGACGCCAAGGAGCAGGCGAGGGTGTAAGAAATTTTGTGTAAACGGTCAATTGGCAGGAAACTGCCTAACTTCAAGGAGGAATGAAGATGACCGTAGCAAAGAAAGCAGTATCGCCGGATTTGATCGACCAACTCTTGGCTGGCTGCCAGAATCCAGAAGACCCGATTGGTGTACACGGTCTGCTCAAGCAACTCACCAAGGCAGTTGTGGAGCGCGCCCTTCAAGCCGAGATGGCGGCGCACCTCGGGCACGACAAACATGAGCCGGTCGCCAATACTGTAGGCAACACCCGAAACGGCACCAGTCGCAAGACGCTCAAGGGTGAATTTGGCGAGCTGCCGATAGAAATCCCGCGCGACCGGCAAGGCAGCTTTGAGCCGCAACTGATCCCCAAGCATCAAACCCGCTGGACTGGCTTCGACGACAAGATACTATCCATGTACGCCCGCGGCATGACGGTGCGCGAGATACAGGGCCATCTGGAAGAAATGTACGGCACCGAAGTGTCGCCCAGCCTGATCTCGTCCGTGACCGATGCTGTCATTGAAGAGGTCAAGGCCTGGCAGTCCCGCCCGCTCGATGCGCTGTACCCCATCGTCTATCTCGACTGTATTCACGTCAAGGTACGTGACAACGGTGCCGTGCGCGTCAAAGCCGTGTATCTGGCTCTTGGCATCAGGCTGGATGGAGAGAAGGAACTCTTGGGTATCTGGATCGCGCAGGCCGAAGGCGCAAAGTTCTGGCTACAGGTGGTGACCGAACTCAAGAACCGTGGCGTGCAGGATATATTCATCGCCTGCGTGGACGGCTTGAAGGGCTTTCCGGAAGCCATTGAAACCGTTTTCCCCAAAACTGCCGTGCAGTTGTGTATCGTGCATATGGTGCGCTACAGCCTGAGCTTCGTGAGCTGGAAATTGCGCAAGGAGATCGCGGCTGATTTGCGCGCTATTTACACCGCCGCCACGGTTGATGAGGCGGAACGGCAGCTGGCGGCATTCGAGGCTGAACGGGGCGAGGGCTATCCGTCCATCGTGCAAAGCTGGCGGCGCAACTGGGCGCGCATCACGCCGTTCTTTGACTACCCGCCGGAGATTCGCAAGGTGATCTACACCACCAACGCGATCGAGTCGGTGAACATGAGCTTGAGGAAAATCACCAAAAACCGTGGCTCGTTTCCGTCCGATGAGGCACTGCTAAAACTGTTTTATCTGGCCATACAAAACATCAGCCGGAAATGGACGATGCCGATAAGAGACTGGAAAGCGGCGCTGAATCGTTTTACTATCCAGTTCGAGGAACGGATGCCGCAGCATTAAAAATTCCGTTTACACAAAATCCAGGACACCCTC
>JBAQCT010000133.1:0-20170 GCA_049294375.1 Gallionella sp.
TAGCGCGGATCAGGTCGATGGGGCGCTCACCGCCGGTTTTTTCGCTGTGCCGGTACATCACATTTTTTGACTTCTGCTTTGCCTGCGCCTCGTCAGACTCTTCCGCCTTGGCCTCGGCCTCGTCGCCGAACTTGTTGATCGCACCTACCGTCACCACCATGACCTGAATGTTGGAGCTGGTAGCAAAATTGCGCACCTGCCCCAGCTTGGCGGAATCGTAGATGAAATAGTCGAGCGGCACGCCCGCATACAGCCCCTTGAAATGCTCCTCGGTGATTTGCAGCGATTTATAGACACCCTCCTTGATCGCCACCGACGGCACCACGATGACAAACTTGGTGAAGCCGTAGCGCTTGTTCAACTCGAAGATGCTGCGCAGATAGACATAGGTCTTACCCGTGCCGGTTTCCATCTCCACGGTGAAGTCGCCGGAACTCAGCACACTGGAAGGCGGCAGGCCGCCACGCAACTGTATGGCGTGCAGGTTTTCTGTGATTTCATCGTCCAGCAGGGTGAGCTTGTTGCCGATACCCAGATCGGATTCCGCCACCCCCAGACTCATTTGCTGTGGTTTGGTGCCGGGAAACAAATCATCTCCCTGCGGCACGGATTGCGTGCGCATGGTTACGGTGAATTCGGAACGGCAAATTTCCTGACCGCGAAACAGGTCGCACACCGCTTCGATAGCGGCTAGTTGGTAGTCGAGGTTTGATTCAAAGTGCAGCTTCATGGTGTTTGCCCCGAGATAGCATTCAGTATCTTTAGCTTGAGTGATTCGTTGTCTTCCTCTTCCATCAGGTGCGCCGTGACGATCTCTAGCAGCAGCTCCTTGTCGATGTTTCCGGCAGCGACGTGGTAGCTGATATTTTCCATTTCCCGCAGGAAACTGCTGGCGCAATACATGTACCCATTGAACAGCAGCATCTGTGCGCTGAGGGTAATGGCGATCCGCTTATTGCCATCCTGAAAACAATGAAACTTGCACGCGCTAAAAAACAAATGTGTCAGCTTTTCTTCAAATGACGGATAGTAGTCATCGTTCTGGATATTTTGTAGCACGCTATCCAGCTTGCCCAACTCAAGATGCCCCAATGTCCCGCCGCCACTGACTTCCACCGTCTTGGCGTGAATGTCGATAGCCTGCTCTAGGGTGAGATAGGTCAACGCCACTATTCGCGCTCCTTCAGGCGTTTCATCACATCCTTGGCTTCTTCCAAGCGTTCGGACAACTCACGGCTCTTCTCACCTAAGAAGCGCTCATAGTCCTCACGCTGCACGGGAGCAACATAGTCTTTAAGTTGGAGGTGTAACGCATCGCGGAATGCCAAATCACGGCTAGCCATTTTCAATCGTGCTTTTTCAATCAGCGGTTTCCAATGCGCCTGCGCTTCAAATGTTTTGAACAGCGCATCGACTTCCAAAGGAGTAAGTTGGCCATCAAGCTCTTTAGATTTCTGCTGGAGCATATCTCCGAAACCACACTCGTAAGCGGCAATTAAGTCGAGCACTTCGGCATAGAAGGTCTCTCTCACGTTATCCTTGTTTTCGAGCTTCAGTATTTTTCGGTATTCGTGCGCCTTCTCACGGAAAATGCTGACGTAAATCTTGTCTGTGTAAACCGCGTATTTGAAATTCCCCATTGCCACGCACTCTTTAAGGGCATCGGTGAACTGCTTGCGGTAATTTTCCCCGACAAAGGCGGAATGCAGGAAGTCCTCATCACGCTGATTGATATACTTCGTCCCCCCCCCAGTGCGCTGGTTAATCGTGTCGATCACAATATCGAGAATAGCCTGACGTAGCAGTTTCGCCCGTTCGCTTTCTGACACCAACATGGCCAAATTGAGAAAAGCCCTGAAGTCGAAAATACCCAGTTGTGGGGTCTTTGCGATGTTCCCGAAATCAGTTTCGTGAACATCCAGCCCCTGAATGACTTCTTTGAATAGTTTCAGCCGGTTACCCTTCAGAACCTCATAGCCGTTTTTGGATAATTCCTCGGCATTCTGCTCAAGATAGTTCTCGATGGTACGGGGCGTCACCTCAAAAAACGCCGCCACCTGCTCCTTGAGCACCACCGTCTTGCCCTCAAAGGGAATGCCCTGAACCCCTGCGGCCTTCTCAATCTCGGCCAATGCGTAGGGGTTATTGAGGATATTTTGCCGGTCAATGGCTGAATTGGTCAGGTCTTTGCTCATATCACCCCCCTTTACAGGCTCCGCACGTTGGCGATGCCGTACTGTTCCAGAATCGCGGCGAGGTTGCTCTTGGCGATGTCGTTCTCGAAGGCGCTGTCGCGGAACACACAAGTGGTATCACCTGCTGGGGCAAGCTCCTTACGCCAAGCAACGATTCCTTGAGCCAAGGCTTCCACATCCTTAGTGCTGATACGCTCGGCAAGACACGCCAACAGCACACCACTTCCAATGGCTCCAACAGTCTTGCCTGCGATGGTGCGCGAGGCTATCGGCACGCATAAATCCAGCCCCAACTTGAGCAGCAGCTCATACACGATGTCCGCTTCCGACCTGCCCGGCAGGATGTGTTCTTCGTGGTCGAGCAGCGTTTTTTCCAGATTGTCGCGGTCAGGGTTCCATGCGCGGATGTTGGAAGTGTCGAGCTTGAAGACGCGGAAGCCAGTATCGCCAGCAAACATGGGGTTGTCGGCCTTGACCTTGGCACCTGCGCGGCGCAGGCGTTCTTTTGTCAGTTCGGCAATGGTGCGTGGTTTGCCGAGCTTGTCGCAATATTCAGCAGCAGCTTTCTGATCTTTGTTTTCCGGGGCGAGAGGTTCGGGAATTTGTACGAGAATATAGCGGCGGCTTCGGTTGTCCGAAGCGTTCTGAGCCATAACGGCGTGACCGGTGGTGCCGGAGCCAGCAAAAAAATCAAGTACAATTTCAGTGCCTTCTGTGGCATTTGAAACAACGTCTCTCATTAGGTTTAGAGGTTTTACAGTATCGAAAACCTTTTCACCTAACAGCTCCTTAATTTCTTCGGTTGCCACCTCAGTCGTGTATTGATTTCGATCCCACACACTTTTTGGTTTTTCGCGAAGCCCATCATCCCAATAATCTTTTACGTAGATGGTGCCTCCCTTGCTAGCATATAAACGATGCAGCCGGATTCGCGCATACTCGGGCGACCATATCCACCTCCCGTCACTTCCATCGGGAAGTTTAGGGAACACCTCTGTTAATCCTGTCCCGTTCTGGAGGTGTACACACCCATCAGCATCAAAATAGATCGGGTAAAAACATCCGGGGCTTTCCTCGCGGCGCTGCCCTTCACCTTTTTTACGGAAAATGCCTTCCATTTTGTACTTACCGTGTTTGTCCGATTTGTCAAATTTGGCAAGATATTCAGCAGACGGAGGCAACCCTGTGAAAGCTGGTTTATCAAGTTTCGAAGACTCTGCCTTCTTGTAAAAAATTATAAAATCTGAATTTGTTGAGAACCCCTCCTTGCTTCCCATCCCATTTTTGCTGCGAACAACAGTGACAACTTCAACAAAATTCTCTTCTCCAAAAACCTCATCCAAAACCTTTTTCAAGCTCGCAAGTTCAACTGTATCGAGGCTTATTCCAATAACACCATTTTCCGCAAGCAAACTCCTTGCTAGCTTCAATCTTGGATACATCATGTTCAACCAGTCGGTATGGAACCGTCCGCTGGCTTCGGTGTTGCTGCTTATCTTCTTGCCGCCTTCCACCTGCCCGGTGAGTTCCAGATAGTTCTTGATGTTGTCCTGAAAGTTGTCCGGGTACACAAAATCCTTGCCTGTGTTGTATGGCGGGTCGATGTAGATGAGCTTAACCTTGCCCGCATAACTCTTTTGCAGCAACTTCAGCACTTCGAGGTTGTCGCCCTCTATCATCAGGTTCTGCGTGGTAGCCCAGTCCACGCTCTCATCTGGGCAAGGGCGCAGCGTGCCGGTGCTGGGTGTCATCGCGATCTGGCGGGCGCGGCGCTTGCCATGCCAGTTGAGGCCATACTTTTCCTCTGCATCGGTGGCGGTTACATCGCCCACCAATAGCTTGAGCACGTCCACATTGATGGCGAGGCCGTTGGCATTTTCCGTCAGCAGTTCGGGAAATAACGCCTTGAGCTGGGCAATATTCTCCGCCTTGATGTCGGCGGATTGGGCTTCGGGGTTGGTGGCTTCGATTTTTTGCATGGTAGGCTCGTTTCAATTCTGTTTCAGAGATGCTGCATTATTTTATTTCAGCGGATACGCCTCGCCGCTCGAAGGCGTAGGGCGAATAGCGTCCACGGTAGCCCAAAAGCCGAAGCAAATATTCTCGGATTAAATCGTGTGCGTCAGCATATAACGATATCTGGCGAGAATGTGTCTTCCTTGACAGTCCTGAGTGAATCATTTCATTTCTTAATTCGACAATGCGCTTCAAGCTTTTTCGCATACCCACCTGTTTAAACATCATTGTGAGTAATTCTTCAAAATTATAGCGTTCGCCTATATTTCCTTGCTTTTTTGACGGTTTGCGAAAAAAGCCTTTCACATAGGGTATGGGAGGCGTCCTAGTTTTGGCAAATGTAGCTTTTAGATTTTCAAGTGCCACAAATACTAAAATCAGGCGTACCTCTGTGGGCTGAAATGGTCGTTCGGCTTGTACAAGATAAGCGATAACAACATTCAACTTCCTCGATAGTTCAAGTCGGGTGTAGTTTTCATAGGTCTGCTCAACGAAGGACTTCAACTGCGCCCCGTCTACCATCTCGAAAGCAGGCCGAAAATCTAGTACTACACCTGATGCTGATATAGAGTGCCCATGCCCCGATCCATTCGGATATTCGTACTCGAATGGAATAACTTGGCATGTTCCCGCAAAGGATAACAGCCAGCAAATGCGTCCAATAGCTGCCTCGACCGCTTGCACTTTGTCCGTAGCCACATCGGCAACAGTGACTTCGGTGGTTTCATAAAACGTGCCTATATGCTGATTAAAATCTCGGCTGATGACTTCGGGTTTCTGGCGAAACACAAACCGATAGTCACCACAATCAAATTCCACCAGATCGCGAATCCACCCATCGTCTTTTCGTGTAACGCTGTTTCCGCCCATGATGCAGTTGGCAACCGATGCGCGTAGTTCTGCATTGTGATGTGTAGATGTTTTACTCATAACAAAGCCCGTGTTTCAGACATTTTGGCTTGCAGAATTTTGATTTCAAGATTCAGCGCCACTTGGCGGGCGAGCTGTTTTTCTTTGGCAGCCGCTGCTCTCAAGGCGGTGATTTGCTGCTCAATCTCCCGGCAGGCCAGCAGGCTTGCACGCCTAGCCACTGCCTGTTCGTCCGTCTGGCTCCGAGTAAACGCGCCGGTAATTTGTGCGGCCTGAAAAGCCGCTAGTGTATCCAACCAGCCTTGATAGAGCACCCTCAAGTTTTCACGCGGCTGGCGGGTGATGGATAAAGCCTGAAGGAATGCCGAAAACACCTCTGGCGCGGGAGTGGGTTCATTCAAGTCCACGGCAACCAATCCACCATCCAGCACCACTTTGCCCGCTTCGTTCTGCGCCCAGCGGATGTGAGCCATTGAGAGGGTCAATTTATCTTGCGCCGTGAGCAACAACAGTATCGGGTAAGGCACTGCCCGGTGCGTCAGTTCGGCAATGCGAGCCGCTTTGGCATCTTGCCGCAGTGCGATGTGCAACACGGCTATTTCAAGATATTCGCGGGTTTCATCCCGATATTCTGGTACGCCAATTGAGGAGGGCTTCAGCGAAGCTACCCACTGGATTTCTTCGATACCTTCGGTGATGTTGCGCTTGTCGGCGGTAGTAGGTGCGCCGTTTTCCACCAACAGTTTTTTGGGTATGCGCTGGCCGACACGGCAACCGGCAGGCAGTTCCAAGGCGGCGATCAGGTCTTGCACGGTCATGCAACACCCTCTGGCAGCACGATCAAAAAAGCCACCACTTCAAAGTCGCTGCTTCCGGCAAACTCGCCCTTCATGGCGTGCGTGCCGCCCGGTGAAAACAGGCTGGCGACGGCGCGCTCTTCGCTCTTGCCCACTACCGATGCCACTGCCGCCGCCAATAATTGTTGGGCATTGCGCGTGTCTTCACCCTGCCTGGTTTCTTTATCGTGTCGAGCACAGGCGGTAGCGTCCGGCAGGTCTCGCCCCAGGCTCAAGCGTTTGAGGCGATCCAGAATGCGCTTGGCTTGGGTGTAGGGCAAGAGGACGCTGCCATCTTCACCGACATGCACGAGGTAGTGCGGCGCGAGCGGATAACCGGAATCTGCAATTTTGTCTGCCGCTGCGCCTTCTGCACGCAGGCAGAACACGATGCCCGGCGGAATGTCGGCATCCTCGCTGGTAGTCACCGCACATGCGCCTAACGGTATTCCTTCCAGCTTGCCCGGATGCGCCTTGAAATACTGTGCAAGGTCTATGCGGAAATCGGTAAGCGTAAGGTCGGTGATGGAAACCCCGGCGGAAAGGTCTTCCAGATCAATTACCGTGTCTTGCAGCTTGAGCAGTTGCTTGCGGCGGTATTCCAGGTCGTTCATCTGGTTGCCTGATTGCTGCTCGATGAGATTTTCTTCACCGGTAGCGGAAATATCCAGCAGCACCATGCGCCCGCTGACGCGCTGTTCGAGGTTGATATATTCATCCAGCTCCATGTTCGGCCAGAAGTTGACGAGCTGGATGCGCTGGTTCGGTGAGCCGATGCGGTCTATCCGGCCAAAGCGCTGAATGATGCGCACCGGGTTCCAGTGAATATCGTAGTTGATAAGCCAGTCGCAATCTTGCAGGTTTTGCCCTTCTGAAATGCAGTCGGTGGCAATCAGCAAATCCAGCGTGCCTTCGTGAGCCAGCTCCTCCGGGCGCTCTTTGGAACGTGGCGAAAAGGTGGTGAGAATGGAAGCCAAGTCTTTGCGCAAACCGGGGATGGTGGTCTGGTTGCGCCCTGTGCCCGTGACCAGCGCAGCTTCAATGCCCAGCTCTTTTTTCGCCCAGCCGGAAATTTGCTCGTAAAGATATTGGGCCGTGTCGCTGAAGGCGGTGAACACGATAATTTTGCGGTTGCCGTCATTGATCGGGTTGCGGCATTTGTTCAGGATCATGTTGCGCAATGCCTGCAACTTGGCATCGCGGTCAGGGTCAACCTGCATGGCGGCGGCCAACAAGGTGGCGAGACGATTGCGGTCTTCGATGAGGTCTTGCTTCCAGCGGATGAGGTCAACGTCGCCCAGTAATACTTTTACTTTTCTGCCCACCAGCAAGCTCTCGAAAGTGGGGTCTTCGATGTCCACATCGGCAATATCCAGCTCTTCAATTTCCGCTGTCTGTGATTCGATACGCGCCAGCATTGCCTCGACATCTTCCAGTTGCCGCTGGACGGTGAGCCGGAACGAAGAGACCGCGCTTTCCATGCGCTTGAGCACATTGACGCGCAGCAGATGGATCAAACTTTCCTCACGATCCACCTGGCGGAAGAAACTTTCGCCGCCGCGTATCTGTGTGCTGTATTTGGCATCGTAAGCCGCCTGCTTGTGCAGCAGCACGTAGCGCAATGGCGCATAGCTGGCCAGGTTCAGGCGGCGAATTTCCAGATTGATGTCGCGGATGGAGCGAAATTCGCCCGCACGATCTACGTCCGCCTTGATGTTGATCGGCGGCAGGCGATCCGGGAAACGCCCTGTCTCGCTGGTGCCATAGTATTTTTCGATGTGCCTGCGCGAGCGCGCGATGGTGAGATGATCCAGCAGGGTGAAATAATCGAAGCCGAGCATCTCAATCAGGCAGGTCGGGGTCTTTTCTGCTTCATCCAATTCCAGCCAACGGTTGAATTGCTTTTGCGCCAGGCGCGTCGTGCTATCAATACTGGCAATGCCGTGATCGAGCAGCGCGGTATCATCGCCCTCGGTGACGAATGCGATCTGGTTTTTCAGGTCGGCCAGCCGGTTGTTGACCGGGGTTGCCGAGAGCATCAATACGCGGGTCTTAACGCCCTCTTGGATAATGCGACGCATCAGCCGGTCGTAGCGCGATTCCTTGCCTTTGTGCGTAGCTTTGTTGCGGAAATTGTGGGATTCGTCGATTACAACTAAATCGTAATTGCCCCAGTTCACATGCGATAGGTCGATGTCGCCTGAGCTTCCCCCGTCACGGGACAGGTCGGTGTGATTCAACACATCGTAGTTGAGGCGGTCAGCCGCGAGGCTATTGCGTTTGTCGTTGGTCTTGTAGAGCGTCCAGTTGTCGCGCAACCGCTTGGGGCACAAGACCAACACACGATCATTGCGTAGCTCGTGGTATTTGATGATGGCCAGCGCCTCAAAGGTTTTACCCAACCCCACGCTATCGGCAATGATGCAGCCACCAAAGCGATTGAGCTTATCAATGGCACCCACCACACCGTCACGCTGGAATTTGTAGAGCTTTTTCCATACCAGTGTGTTGCGGATGCCAGTGGCAGATTTGACAATGCGCTCTTCGTCCATCTCATCGCCGCTGCTCTGGAACAAGTGGTGCAGCATCAGCACGTAGATGCTGAACGGGTCGCGGTGGTCTGAAATTGCCTTGAGTTTTGCCAGCAAAGCGGCCTTTGCGTCGGGTTGCTCCTTCAGGCCATGCCATTGTGCATCGAACCACTGGGCGAGCTGGATTGCTTCATCCGCCGTTTCGGAAGCATGAATCAAGCTGAGTGGATTGCCAGGCGTGATGCCCAGACCGTCGGTGCCGAAAGCGAACGACCCCAAGATGACTTGCTCGGGCTGCGCCTGCGCGTTGCGCATCACCGTTGCCCCTTGCGGCACACTCCCGCGCGTCCGGCGCAGCTCCACCTTATCGCGCACCCATTCCGCACAGCGCAACGCCAGCCAGCGCGTTTGTAATTTGTTGCGGGCAGCGCGGTCGGCATCACCGCCCAAAAACGCGAGATCAGCCTCTTCCGGCGGCAACAATAATTGCACCTTGTCCAAACCCGATAGTGCCTCCAGCATCTCGGCAAATGCGAGCAAGGAGAAGCTGGGGGTGACCACGTCGAGCTGATTGCCGCGTTTGAGGTGCGGACGGATCAGGTCAATGACCCGGTCAGTGCCGGTATTGCTTACGATTTTCATTTTTGGTGATAGTCCCCTTGGCGGCAATTGTAATGCGAATGTGCTGTAATGTGCTGTAAAGTCCAGCATAATCCTAGCGATTGATTCCACCTTACCCGAGGAGCGAACACATGGCACGGCACTATTCAAACAAGGATTTTTTCCGGCAGATGCCGAATGCGCTGCTAGCCCGATATTTTCAGGCACGCGGGCTTTTCAATGATCTGGACTTTGCCGCCATGAAGGAAGGCAAGCCGGACGAGCTTTTCGCGGCGTGGCTGACGCTGATGGAAGGTCAGCGCAACGCGATGGATGCGGAGTTTCGGGACATCTTCGAGATGAGCTGCGAAAAAGGCTTTCGGGCGGTTATCGACGAGGCTGAATTTCAAATGGATGAGGATGAATTCACCGCTTGGGTAGAAAAGTTATCGGCTATGCCCAGCCACTTTGATCGGGCGATGCTGGTTTTTCTGGATCACAATTCTTGCTGGAAAGGCGCGACCCGCTTCTATCATGCGGATACGCTGTCTTATTGGCGCAAGCGCAAGAATCTGCCGCACAAAAAGGCGGACGTGGGCAATGCCAGTATTCAAGAACTCGCCGGGCGGATTCGCACTTATTTTCACCATACCGAGGGGCGCGGCAACAACTGCGTGGTGGAACCTTTCCGGCGTGGCGAGCTGGATTATTTTTTCGCCTACCCGGAAGACTATTCGCAGCAAAGCAGCGAATGGGTGAACGGCGAGTTTGCGCATCGCCCGCACAATCCCGCCTTTGAAGTGATTTTTGTTTACTCGCAAAAAGGTGGGACGCTCGATCTACATTTTCGCGGATCGTACAAAGCGATTGAACCGCTACAATCAATGTTTGCAACGGCGATTCTCAAACTCGATGAACTGCCGCCTGATCCGAAAGACGCGCGTGTTTACGACCTGGCCCCGCTACTCCAGAAGAGTTTCGATTTCGCCCCCGCCGTTGACAGCGGCATTGAAAAAGTGGTCGTGAAAAAACTGCGGCTATCATCGCGGGTGAAGAAAGGCGACCGCATTACGCTGGAGGCGGATACGGCGGCAAACCCGGATGCCGTCTATGCGTTGCTCGAACAAGTCGGTAAAACCCTGCCGATGAATCTGTACAACATCACCCAGGTGGAGCTTGCGGCTACGGTGGTGGAGAATGCAGGCAAGCCCGCGAAGACGGTGACGATCCGCATCACGCATCCCAATTCATGTTCGCTCAAATACGACGAACTGGACTTGAAGCTGCGCGATATGCTGGAAGCGTCGGGGATCGAGCCAAAGGCACTGGCGGAAGAAGTGGAGGCCGTTGAGGCATGACGCCACGAGCCGCACTGATTGAGCTATTGGGGCGCGTGGGCGCAAACCCGAGCGGTGCGGTTTTAATCAACGATGCCGAGTTGGGGCAGTGGCCAAGTGCAGCAGTTGCGGCCATGAAAACCCAGCACTTGCTTGCGAAGGCGCGCCCGGCCAGCAGCGCGATATGTCCGGGTTGCGAGCGCGATTGTGTGATGCCGGTGCATGTCTTGCCCGGCGAAGGTAAACGGCCTGCACGCGCTTTCATAGCGTGCGACAAGCGGGACGACACGAGCCGGGTGCCTGTTTCCTTGACGAGCTTGGCACAGTGGCAGTGCGGTGCCGATGCCGTATGCGGATTTGTTGCGGCCAGCCTTGGCTTGCGCCGCAGCGATAAGCGCGCTGCTAGTTCCGATTTGTTTGAGATCGGCATCGCCACCGGCGGCAAGCGCAGCCAGATGCTATGCCTGCAAGCCAATGGTGCGTTGGCCTTGGTCGCTGGAAGCAATCCGCTGCCGTTGGCCGAGGCAGTCGAGTATCACGGCGGCGCATATTCGCTGGACGACGCCATGATCCGGCGACTGGTGGATGCCGCAACCACGGCAGACAACCGCTACACGCCAAGCAACGCCAAGCGAGAAGCGCGCAAGCTGGATACGCAGGCGATGTATGCGGAATGGCAAAAGGCATACCGCGACCTGTACAAGAAACACAAGAGCAAGAATATGTCCGAGACTTGGTATTCACAGCAGATAGCCAAGCAGGAAATTGCCAAGGGGCGCGATGCTTCCACCATCAAAAAACACATGAAACCGTAAATAGTTGGGCGGAATTTTTTCGCCCAACTGCGCCAACCGCTAACTCTCCGTATTTCGCCGCTCTCCACGCCACAAGCTGCGCCGCAATCACCGCATTGCAGCCTTTTATTCGATTCCCAAGCCGCTAATTTATATCGCAAAGCCTTGGCTGACTCGGGCATTGTCCGGGCGTTTTATCGCCCAAATCGCCCACCTACGCTCGCCTCAGCAATTTTGCTATTACCAAAGAGGTGCCAACATGACACATACCATCCAGCGGCTTCCCGCCGTTAAATCTGAATCCGGCCTTTCCCGTTCGACCATCTATCTGCGCATCACTCAAGGCTTATGGACTAAGCCCGTGAGCCTTGGCCCTCGTGCCGTTGGTTGGCCGTCTGGTGACGTGGCAGCAATCAACGCGGCGCGCATTGCCGGTAAGTCTGACGATGAAATCCGCGCCTTAGTGGTGAAGCTGGAAGCCGACCGCAAAGCTGCGGCTTGAGGGGGTTGCCATGACTGATCTGACAGTTTCCGATACCGAGCCGGATGAAGCCGGTAAAGGCGGCGAAGGCGGTGTTTTTATGCTGACGAATGCCGATTTTGTGGCTGCGGTGTTTCCGCAGTTTCCCGAGGGCGCGTTTGCTGCGGTCTGTTCCAAGGCCGGTGATCCCGGCGTGGGCGGATGGTCGGCAAGCCGTGCCGATTCAGTAATCGCAAATCTTTCCGCCGGGTATAACAACTTCGTCGGGTGTTCGAGCTTCTATCCCGGCGATGACGGATCATTCAAGGCGCGCAAGGCTCAGTTTGCCGCGTGTCATTTTTTGATGCTCGACGATCTGGGCACCAAGGTGCCATTGGAGCGGCTGTCAGGTTTTGAGTTGTCCTGGCTGATCGAGACCAGCCCCGGCAATTATCAGGGCGGAATTATTCTCGCTGATCCTATTACCGATGGTGATGTGGCCGTGCGGTTGCTCAGTGCGGTGATCGGTGCCGGGCTGTGCGATGAGGGTGCGACCGGGCCACTAAGCCGCTGGGCACGGCTGCCTGTCGCGATCAATGGCAAACCAAAATATGCTGACGATTCTGGCGCACCGTTTCACTGCCGCCTGATTGAATGGCGACCTGAGAAGCGCTACACGCCGCAAGAGATTGTGGATGGCCTGCAATTGGAACTGGCACCGGCTGGGCGACCGAAGAAAGAAGCCAAGTCCTCTGCGGATAATCCGCGCAGCATAGGCAACGATGCGGATGAGGTGTTGACGCCCAAGGCTGCGGAGAATCCGGTCGTGAGTGCGCTCAAGGCGCGCGGGCTATACAAAACCCCGTTGGGTTCAGGCAAGCATGATGTCAGTTGTCCGTGGGCGCAGGAGCATACCGACGGGCTGGACACTGGCGCGGCATATTTTGAACCGGACGAGCTGTATCCCTTGGGCGGATTTTGCTGCCAGCACTCGCACCGCGAGAAGTTTCACATCCGGCAGTTGCTGGAATTTCTGGGTGTGCGCAATGCCGAGGCGCGGCACAAGCCGGTAATCCGTGTGGTCGCCGGTGATCTGCATCGCGTGGTGGACGCGGCAGAAAAAGAGCTGGCGAATCGCGGCAGGCATTATCAGTCTGGTGGTTTGATTGTGTCGGTTTCGACTGATCCGACTTCGGGTGATCCTTGCATCGTGCCCACCAGCGCGCCTGCGCTCACGCGGGAGTTGTCGGTCGCGGCGAGTTGGGAGCAATACGATGGGCGCGCGAAAGATTGGGTGCGCTGTGATCCACCGACAAAGCACACTGCCATTCTTTACGACTCGCAGAGTTTCCGTCACTTGCCGCCACTGGCAGGCGTGGTGAGACAACCCTATTTTCGTGAATCGGACGGCGTGCTGATTACTCACGCGGGCTATGACAAAACCTCGCAGCGCTTCGGCGTTTTTGATGCGCGTGAATTTGTCATACCTGAACCGACACCCGAGGCCGCGCGGGCGGCGCTCATTCTGCTGGAAGAGCTGCTCAACGAGTTTCACTTCGTTGCGCCCACCGACAAGGCCGCTGCGCTTTCGGCAATCTTCACCGCCGTGGTGCGCCCGACGCTGGCATACGCGCCCGGCTTTCACGCGAAAGCGCCGGTTTTCGGTAGCGGCAAAACTTATCTGTGCGAACTGATCGGCGCGTTTGCCGGGCCTGCCGGAAATGCCAAGGTGAGCTACCCGACCACGTCGGAAGAGGCGACCAAAGTGATTCTTTCTCTGCTGCTGACCAGCCCGGCGGTGATTGAGTTTGACGATATGGACACCGACTGGATACCGCATGGAACGATCAAGCGGATGCTGACCGCAGAGCAGATTACTGACCGGATTCTGGGAGTGAGCAAGACGGCGACGGTCAGCACGCGGACTTTGTTTTTGGGTTCTGGAAATAACGTCGGCCCGGTGCGCGATCTGCTGCGGCGTGTGCTGACGATACACATTGATCCACGCTGCGCGACACCGGCGACGATGACTTACAAAAGCGCCCCAGTTGATAGGGTGCGCAAGCAGCGCGGGCGTTATGTGGCTGCGGTGCTGACTATCATCCTGGCATGGCGCAAGGCGGGTTCGCCGCGCGCTGGCGTTGAAAGCATTGTCACCTTCGGCGGCGCATGGTCGGACTATTGCAGGCATCCGTTGATGTGGCTCGGGCAACCTGACCCGGCCACGGCGCTGCTGGAACAGGTCAAGCATGATCCAGACGGTGATGCACTCGCCGGGCTGATGGCAGAATGGCGGGCTGCATTCGGATCGACACCGGCGACGGTGCGCAAGGCCGTTGAGCGGGCTGAACTGGGGCACACTGACCTGCTCGATGCGATGCGCGAATTTCCGGTCGAGGAAAAAGGTTTTATCAATCGCTCGAAGCTGGGCTGGCTGCTGAAAAAGAATGCAAACCGGATTGTTGGCGGCTTCATGTTCCAGCAAGCAACGGCGGATGGTCGCACCGCATGGCGGGTGGTTGCGGTGAATCCACCGCCTTTAACGCCTTCACCGCCTTTCACCGGGACAGTTGCAGAAACTGTCATGCAAACCTCGAATGAGGAGTGGTGATATGGCCCCGGTGGAAATCATCGAACAGCCCACAGTTGAGGACTTGACCGCTCAGTCACGGCGCTTGCAACAAAACCGCAAGCCCCGCGCCTTCGCTATCGCAGTGGCATCGAACAGAGCGCAGAAGGCGGTGAAACTGCCCTCTGCTATCACTCCGCTCCAAGTGTGTCCGCTCCGTTGCCGCAGCCGCTTCACGACTTCGCGCTTCATGGCTCCGCATGAGGCCGCTGCGCCATCAAGCGCTCGCCGTTCGCAGGCTGCTGGTGCAGTGGCGGCCTAGACGTGCAGCGCCCTCACGACGCTGGTGCAAGGCGGTGTTGTCATGCGGCAAATGAACATAACGCTGAATTATGCAAAGTGCTCTGCACCGCTGCGCGCCTGCCGGTTCGCATAATTAGCCGTTATGTGTAAATTACCGCAAGGCTGTTTTCTGGTTTCACTGCCTTTGTCTTTTGCCCCCGCCCGCCCAGCGCGTCAGGCTCCGGCGGCTCGCACTGCGTTGCTCGTTCCCGCCTCACCTGCCACGCTTCCCATCCGCCCCTTGGGGCTCCCTGAAACCGACAGCCAACCATTTGGCGCATCCTGCCGCTTCCGGCGGCAACCTGCCAGACAGAACGCGCAGCGACCAAGCCTGACTCTCAGGGTGGTGTGTGGCAATGAAAAAGCCGGTGCCGGGGTTTTGTCCGGCATGGTTTTTTTGTTGACGCACACGACCCGCAAACGGCAGCGGTGGCGTGACGGTGAAGGCGCTTTTTGTTCATGCCTGCGCCGTGACGTTGCCGCGATAAACAAAATGCACTTCCGCTGTGAACGATACCGCGCAGCGACCACGCCTCACAGAAACAAACCAAATCGGCGTAGCCGACCGAATAAGCATTGCCTCGCCTTGCCCCTTTCCTGCCCTACCCAGCGGGGGCAGCAGTGCGATAAAACCATGAACGATGCGCGGGGATGCAGGTTTACCCAAGGCAAGGGGTGGCAGTGCGGACGGGTGCGGCCATGCCTTTGCATCACTTGGCCGCTGGGGGGACGGGGGGCGTTAGAGGGAAAGCGCCCCCCACATAAGCCGCGAAGCGACCACAACAAGACAAGACTATAGACCGGCACGACCACGCAGCAAAAAGCGAAGGGACGGCGCAACATCAGCCCCGTTTTGCTGCCCCTCACCGCAGGTGATGGAAGTTGACTTTGACTTGTGTGGCAGCATTTACCCGAAGGGCGCAAGACATAACGGCCTCTTATGCGAACCCGAAGGGCGGGAGCTTTTACCGGCGCGGACGCTTTGCATAAGACGCCGTTATGTTGGATGCCGCCACACATACAACCGGCGCAGCCGACAACGCCCTGCCGGAACGTCGAGGGGGCGCGGCGCGTCCAGGCTGCCACTGCACCAGCAGCCTGCGAACGGCGAGCGCTTGATGGCGTAGCGGCTTCATGCGGAGCCATGAAGCGCGAAGTCGTGAAGCGGCTGCGGCAACGGAGGGAAACCAGCGTGTTACAGCGCGCAAGCCGATGGCGGCTTTATGCCTTCGGCGCTCTGTCCGATACCACAACGGTAGCCGACAGCTCGCCGCAAGCCCTTGGCGAGGTCTTTTTCGCGAAGGGCGCAGTGGTGAGGTGGCGGCGGGAACGGAGCGGACACACTTGGATCGGAGCTAAAGCAGAGGGCGGGTTCATCGCCTTCTGCGCTCTGTCAGATGCCACTGCGATAGCGAAGGTGCGGGGCTTGCGCTTTATCCTGCAAGCGCCGTGACTGAGCGGTCAGATGTGGATGTCAAACCCTCAAGCAGCATGTACACGCATCGGTATGACCTCCGCGCTCTTTGGCTGTGACTCAAGGTAATCCGCCCAGTCTTGCACCAGCTTATGCCGCTCTTCAAGGAATTGCGTTCGGTCGTAGGCGGCTTGTATCTCATCTTTCTTGGCGTGGGCGAGCTGCGCCTCCAATACATCGGCATCGACCCGAAACTTCTCGCGCGCAATGGTTCGCAATGTAGCGCGGAATCCATGTGTCACTGTCACGCCGCGCAATCCGCTTTCACGCAGTATCTTGCTCAGGCTATCGCGGTGCATGTGTTGGGTTTTGGGATTTCTTACGCCGGGAAATACGAATGGCGAATCGTCCGTGACCTCACGTTGTCTCTCCAGCAGGGGCAGCATTTGCGAAGGGATCGGCGTGATATGGTCGTTGCCCATTTTCATGCGTGAAGCAGGGATATGCCACTCCATAGCGCCGAGGTCGAACTCGTCCCAGCGTGCGCCTACCACCACGCCGGGGCGCAAGGCGGTGTAAAGGCAAAACAGAATGGCGGCACGCGATTGTGACGAGCCGATGCCGTTGATGGCGTTAATCAGCGCGGGAATATCATTCGACTTGGTGACGGCGGCATAATGACCTTTGGGTGCCTTGGGTAAAGCGCCTCGCAGAGACAGCAACCTGCCATCCTCGCGCAAACCTTCTTGAATGGCATACTCGATTATCTGGTTGCAATACTGGCGCGCCTTTACCGCTAGACGCGGTGCGCGCTCATGGACAAGGAGAATGACAGGCTTAATATCGGCGGAGGTAACCTCAGCAATTGGCTTTGCTCCCAATTTAGGGAAAAGATCGTCGTCAAGCGACTCACGCGCTTTGCGAGCTGTCTCGGTTGCCCAGCTTTTTGCTTTGTGTGCGTACCATTCTTCGGCAATTGATTTGAAAGTGCCGCGAGAGACAGCCTTTTCCTCCCGTTTCTGTTCCTTCTTTGATGCAATGGGGTCAACACCTTGGGCAAGCCCTGTTTTAGCTTCACGCGCTTTTGTCCGGGCAACCGAAGGCATGACCGCCGGGTAAGTTCCAAGCCCGATCATATTCCGCCTGCCATCAGGCCGGGTGTATCTCAACACCCATCGCTTGTTACCTGCAATATCAACAACCAGAGCAAGCCCCTTGCCGTCATAAAGGGTGGCTCCCGGCTTTGCGGCATCAATTTGCTTCACCGTTAATTCAACCACTCGCTTTGGCATAGGTTTGGGTCTCACCGAAATTACTATGCCATAAACTATGCCAAAAGGTTCTGGCTGTCAATGGATTTAATTGGACGTAAAAAGACAACGCCTATGCGAAGATGGCTTGTATATTGGCTTTACGCGGGGTGTTTATGAACTACGATGGACGGTTATGAATTGATGTTCGGGTTTTCTTCTGGCACCATGAAACATCTCAATAGCCGCATCAGTGCTCAACTTATAGCTGATGCGGTTTTTTGTTACCCCTAGAGTTACCCTCTATTATTTGGCGATCATGTTACCCGACCCGCAATCCTGCGACATTCTACACTATCGCCATGGTGTATCTCGTTTGCTTTTCTCCGCGCTTCCTTATGATATAAGTCAAGCCGGTATTGCGATTGCCTGAATGCCCCGGCCACCCAGAAAACTATCGCATAAACTTGTTATTTGGAATTTTGGTCAACTTTGATACAATGCCGCAGTTTTTTGAAACCTAAACAGGGTAGGGGGATTAAAGATGTCAATTGAACAACGCGTTAAAAAGATCGTTGCCGAGCAACTCGGCGTGAATGAATCGGAAGTCAAGAATGAATCTTCTTTTGTCAACGATCTGGGTGCAGACTCTCTGGATACCGTTGAGCTGGTGATGGCTCTGGAAGAAGAATTCGAATGCGAAATCCCCGACGAAGACGCGGAAAAGATCACCACCGTCCAGCAAGCCATCGATTACGTCCTGGCACACCAGAAATAATCCGTTTTTCTTTCTGTTTCACACCACTAAATTTTATTTGGCGGAGTCAGTTTGTCTAAACGCAGAGTTGTCATTACCGGGCTGGGGATAGTATCCCCGGTCGGGATAGGGATTCCCGCAGTCTGGCAGAATATCGTCGCGGGAAAATCCGGCATAACCAAAATCACCCGCTTCGATGCCAGTGCGATGGCAGCGCAAATTGCCGGCGAGGTGAAGGATTTCGATGTCACGCAATACCTTCCCGCCAAGGATGCGCGCCGCATGGATCGCTTCATCCATTTCGGCCTCGTGGCAGGCATGGAGGCGTTCAAGGATTCCGGGCTGGAAGTTTCCGGAGAAAATGCCGAGCGCATCGGGGTAAATATCGGCTCGGGTATCGGCGGTTTGCCTATGATCGAGGATACGCACACTGATTTTCTGGCTGCGGGGCCGCGCAAAATCTCGCCGTTTTTCATTCCTGGCACGATCATCAACATGATTTCCGGCAATTTGTCCGTAATGTACGGGCTGAAGGGCCCGAATCTGGCGATGGTCTCCGCCTGCACCACCGGCACGCATTGCATCGGCGAGTCGGCGCGCATCATCGAATATGGCGATGCGGATGTAATGATTGCCGGAGGAGCGGAAGCGACGGTGAGCCCGCTGGCGGTGGGTGGTTTCGGTGCAGCCCGCGCGCTCAGCACGCGCAACGATGACCCGGCTACATCCAGCCGCCCTTGGGACAAGGATCGCGACGGCTTCGTGATCGGCGAAGGTGCGGGGGTGATGGTGCTGGAAGAATACGAGCACGCCAGAGCGCGCGGCGCGAAGATTTACGCGGAACTGGCCGGTTACGGCATGAGCGGCGACGCTTACCATATCACCGCGCCGGATACGGACGGCCCAAAGCGCAGCATGCTGAATGCGTTGCGCAATGCCGGGCTGAACCCGCAAAACGTGCAGTATGTCAACGCACACGGCACTTCGACGCCGCTGGGCGACAAGAACGAAACCGATGCGATCAAGCTGGCCTTCGGCGACCACGCCAAAAAGCTGGTGGTGAATTCCACCAAGTCGATGACAGGCCATCTGCTGGGCGGCGCGGGCGGGATCGAGTCGATATTCTGTGCGCTGGCGGTGCACCATCAGATTTCGCCGCCGACCATCAACATCTTCGAGCAGGATCCGGAGTGCGATCTGGACTACTGCGCAAATACCGCGCGCGACATGAAGATCGATGTCGCGGTCAACAACAACTTCGGCTTCGGTGGGACGAACGGTTCCTTAGTGTTCCGCAAAGTCTGATCCCTCCCGTCAATGCTGGTCAACGGTATTCCCGGTAACACGATCAGCATCCGCGACCGCGGCCTCCTATACGGCGACGGGGTGTTCCGCACGTTGCGCGTATCCCAAGGCAAGGCGCTGCATTGGGACTTGCATTACCTGAAACTCAAACGCGATTGCGCCAAACTGGGCATAACCTGCCCGGATGAGGTGCTGCTTTGCGCCGAGCTGAACCAAGTGCTTGCGCAACATCCGGATGGCATAGTGAAGCTGATCGTCACGCGCGGCGAGGGTGCGCGTGGCTATACGCCGTCCGCAAATGTGATGCCAACGCGTATCTGGGATCCCTCGCCCTTGCCGGAATATCCGCCGGAATGGGCGACGCAAGGCATCAAGGCGCATGTATGCAACCTGCGCCTGCCCGCACAGCCGCGCCTGGCCTGCGTCAAACATCTCAATCGCCTGGAAAATGTGCTGGCGGCAATGGAACTGAACGAGGCGCAGTTGCACGACAGCCAACTTGCAGAAGGATTGTTGCTGGATACCGAGGGGCGCCTGATCGAAGGAATACGCAGCAACCTGTTCCTGGTGTCACAAGGACGGCTGGTGACACCCGATCTGTCGCGTTGCGGCGTGGCCGGGATACAGCGCGGACGGGTCATGGCTTGGGCGCTACAGAATGGCGTTACGCTGCAAGTGCGCGATGTCGGGCTGGAAGAGGCATTGCATGCCGACGAGCTGTTCATCGTGAACAGCGTCATCGGGTTGTGGCCAATATGCGAACTTGAAAAGCGCCACTGGAACCGTTTTCCGGTCATCGCGCAAATCCGCGATGGCCTCGAACGGCAGGACGCATGAATCAGAAAAGAACTGTTGATACTTGTAGGAGCGTGCCATGCACGCGAGCTTTTAGGT
>JBAQCT010000134.1:0-29713 GCA_049294375.1 Gallionella sp.
TCATCGGCGTCGCGATGGCGCTGCTGGTGTTCAACAAGCCGTTCGGCTTCGTCGCCATGCTCGGCACCATCGCGCTGGGCGGCATGATCATGCGCAACACCGTGATCCTGATCGACCAGATCCGCCAGGACCGCGAAGCGGGCCTGGCGGATTGGGACGCGATCCGTGAATCCACCGTGCGTCGCTTCCGCCCGATCATGCTCACCTCCGCCGCCGCGATCCTCGCGATGATCCCGCTGACGCGCAGCGTGCTGTGGGGGCCGATGGCCTACGCCATCATGGGCGGGCTGCTGGTCGCCACGCTGCTCACCATCCTGTTCATTCCCGCGCTGTATGCAACATGGTTGCGCCTGCCTGTACCAGGCAATGACACGGCAAGAACAGGATCATTCCAGTGACCGTTTACGAGCACATTCCGGCCATTGAGCAGCTAACTTTCTCCCTATCCCCCAGCCCAGGTCGCATCTAGCATTCGCTCGCGCTTGCCTTCCGGTATGCGCTGCATGAACGCGCAATCCTGTCGGTGGATGGTGATGCCGCGGTCGCGTGTGACGTAGCCGAGGATGGCATCCGGTTTTTCCGGCTTGCAGCATTTGGCCAGCTTTATCATCAAGTTGTCCACGCCTTCGATCAGCACGCCCGTTGAAGAGGTGCGCCGCGCGATGTGCCGGTGGGCAACGGGTTGGGATATGGGCGCAGATTTCGCGGGGGCTTCCTGCAGGATGGCGAGGCTGGCGCGGCGCGGGGTGATTTCGCCGCGCCCGAGGGCGGCGAGCAGTTCTTCCGGTTTGTGGAAGCGCAAGCGTTGTGCGACTTTTTCCTGATTGACTGCGTTTACGCCGAGGCGTTGCAATTCGCGCTCGATCAATAGCCTGCCCTGCGCGATGCTGTCATCCAGGTTTTGCGTCTTGAACCAGTGCCGCACCTTGGCGCGCACGCGCGCGCTCTTGATGTAGCCGAGCTGCGGGCTGAGCCAGTCGCGGCTCGGCGCGCCCTGTTTCGCGGTGAGAATTTCCACGCGTTGCCCGTTCTGCAACTGGTATTTGAGCGGCACGATGTTGCCGTCCACCTTGGCGCCTCGTGTGCGGTGGCCGAGGTCGGTGTGCAGGATGTAGGCGAAATCCACCGGGGTCGCGCCTCTCGGCAAGTCGATGACCTTGCCAAGTGGCGTGAACACATACACGCGATCTTGCAGCAATTCATTTTTGAATTGCTCCTGCAGGTTGCCGCTGTCGGCCAGTTCCGCCTTCCACGCGAGGATTTGGCGCAGCCAGGCGAGTTTGTCGTCGAACCCGGCATCGGATTTCCTGTTTTCCTTGTAGCGCCAATGCGCGGCGACGCCGAGCTCCGAATCGTGGTGCATGTCGCGCGTGCGTATCTGCACTTCCAGCGCGAGCTGGCGCGGCCCGGTTACGGCGGTGTGCAGCGAGCGGTAGCCGTTGCCCTTGGGGTTCGCGATGTAGTCGTCGAACTCGTCGGCAATGGGCGGCCATAGTTCGTGCACCACGGACAGCGCCGCATAACAATTCTGGATGTCGCCCGTCAATATGCGCACGGCGCGCACGTCGTAGAGTTCGCCGAACTCGACCTGCTTGCGCTTCATCTTGTTGATGATGCTGTGGATGTGCTTGGGGCGTCCGGTCACTTCGGCTGCGATACCGGCAGCGTCCAGCTTTTGTTTGAGTTGCGCGATCACTTCTTCGATGTAGCGCTCCCGATCCATGCGGCGCTCATCGAGCAACCCGGCCACTTTCTTGTATAGCGCCGGTTCCAGATAGCGCAGCGACAGGTCTTCCAGCTCCCACTTGAGCTGCCACACGCCGAGCCGATTCGCCAGCGGAGCGAAGATGCTTTGCGTCTCCTGCGCGATCTGTTTCTGCTGCGCCGGGTTTGCGCCGGACAGGCTGCGCAGGGTCTGGGTGCGCTCGGCGAGTTTGATCAGCACGACGCGGATGTCCTCCACCATCGCCAGCAGCATCTTGCGCAGGCTCTCGATCTGCTGCGCGGCTTCGTCCTTGTCTTGCGCGCCGCGCATTTCACTGAACAGGCGAATCCGCTCCACCCGCGAGATGCCTTCGACCAGCGCCGTCACGTTGCGGCCAAAACGGTCAACCAGCACCTCGGCCCAGTTTTCGATGTAATCCGGTACGGCGTGCAGCACGGTGGCCGCGATGGTTCCATGATCCAGCCGCATGCCGATCAGGATGGATGCCGCGCCGAGCGCGTGCCGCAGCAGCGGCGTACCGGTGACTTCGATTTGCCCGTGGTAGAGCGGCGCGGCGAATTCGCACGCCTCGCGGATCAGCGCAATCTCTGCGGGCGGATAAACGGCGGACAAGGCAGCCAGCCAATGCCGGATGTCTGCATTGTCCTCGCCTGCGAGTGGGGGAAAGTCATGCTGGACGGAAACCATGCGCTTTAAACTGGGTGGAAAATCCTGATGCGGAGATTACACGGATTATCGAGCATTACATAATTTGGTTAGGTAAACCCCCGGCTTTGCCGGGTAACTCACAAAGGTTTGACCTTTGCTGCGGTCGAATAGAAAGTCAAATTTGGCACTGATATTTCCCCCTGGCAGGGGGCTATGGGGGAGTGAAAGTTCGACAAAAAATCGGCATTATTATCCCTATCCCCACCTTTCCCTTGTGAGTGGGAAGGAGCAAAACCAGCCGCCTTGGGCGGCTCACGGTTTATTGATCCTTTTGATTTTTACAGGGCTGCACCATTTTTTTGGTCAGGATGGCATGAGAGCAGGATGTTTGCCATTTCATTATTCGTGAGGAACGGGCCTTCGGGCGATGAATGGAGCCATCCGATCAGGTCGCCATCCTTTTTGTAATTCACGACCTTGTTTATAATCTCGATGCATTCTTTCAATGCCTTTTCCGCACTTTCAAAATATGTTCCGGGGGTAAACGCCGTGATGCTCATCAGGACGAAGATTTTTTGATCCTCGTCGGCGCATATGGATATATAAAGCGGTAACTCGGCTTTTGTTCTGACTCTGATTAATTGGCTTTGCATGTTATTTCCTGATAGTTGTTGGCCAGCCGGACTATACTATGGGCGGGCTGGCAGTGGCTAGTGAAGTAACGAGTTTTTTCAGTGAGTTGCTTAAACGAGCTGATTGCAAGAACGTAATACGAAGCTGCTCAATTTGATTTTCCCGCAATATCCCACTATTGATTGTTGGCGGAAAGAAGGCTAATTTAATGAACAGTAATCCTGCGATGATTATAGATATCAAGAAGGGAGAGCACAAAGCTTGCATGAGGCAAATAAAACGCTACATGGCTTTGACTTCAGCTTTTTTATTTGTCCCGGTTGCGCTTGTTGTGGTGTTGGAAAGCAAGAGTGCGGCGGGTTCGGATGATTTCACTCTGGCTTGGTTTGCGGCAGCAGAGGTGTTGTTCATATGCTCCGTTCTGTCGGGGGGCATAGTCCTCGGTAGCTTGGCAAGGTCTCGAGACGATGGGTCATTCGATATTTTTCGCAGCACAACAAAACTTTTCTCCAGGCTCCAGTTCGTATTGTTTTTAACAGGTATTTCCTGTAGCGCTGCACTGGCAGTGTATCTTACTGAAAAATAAACTGGATTCTAAAGGGGGGTCATTTTTTAATCCATTTGGGCTGAATTCCCCGCCGCTTGCGGCGTAGTGTTTTTCGTAGGGTGGATTAAGCGCGTAGCGCGAATCCACCGAAACGAGTTGAAGAGAGCTTCCAACATGCTGGGCATGCTATTTATACGACAAGATCGACTTGCTGTAATGTTCCTGTGCTGCCGTCTTCGCGCACATAAATGCCGCTGCTGCGCACTTGCCCCTGCAAATCATTTGCGGAATTTTTCAGGTCGAACGGCGTGGCGACATTACCGAGGTAGAGTGCGCCAACATTGAATTTGGTCAGGGCGTTCAGCGCGTTTTCACCGGCGGCATTCTTGTTCCACACTTGTAGCTTCGAATAGATTGCGTCGCTTTCATCTATCCAGTTGTTGCCGTCGATGTCGTACGCGGACAAGTCGGCAAAGCCGTTCCCGCTTTGGGTTCCGAATAATTCGGAGCCGTTGTCTATGATGCCGTTTCCATTCTTGTCCAACGCCAGAAACCCGCTTCCGGCTCCTGTAAAGGATATTTTTTCGGCATTGCCATCGCTGTCGAGGTCGAAGCTGAATTTTGTATCGGTAAGCTGCGCGGACGTGCCGTTAAAATTGATTATTAGCGGGTCTTTTCTTACGCCGTCGCCTTCGCGTATGGACAGGTCGCTTTCCCGGAAGAATTCCCGCTTCATTTCCAGCGACAGGCTGAATTGAATTTCTTTCCCGTCGGATGTTTTGATAACGCCTTGGGCCGCGAATGCGGTTTGCTCGGACTCATGGACCGATTCATGCCTGTCGTATTCGACACCCCAGCCATGGCGTTGGGCTGGCGGTGCGGTCTGATTTTGCCGGGCAGCATCGGCAGCTTGCCGTGTTCGTGCTTGAGCGTCGCCGTCGACTTTCATGTCATTCGGGTTGAATAACCTGATTTTTCGCCCGGTCAGCACCTCAATCAAGCCGATGAGAAGCTGTATTTTAGGGTCGCTGGACGCTTGTTCCGCAGCGTTTTGCGCTTCAGAGGCGGAGCAGGCATCGGCGGCAGATTGAGCGCTGGCGGCAGCCTGTTTGCCTGCAGCGGATAGAGTCGCTACAGTTAATTGCAATGGTGCTGCAATAGAGTCATTTTTGGAAGCGCGGTTTTCAAAATCGGGGCGCTGTGGTCCGATCCATGCGCGCAGGGATTCCTTGACTGTCACTTGTCTGGAGCTTGCATGCTGGCTGGCCAAGCCGATATTGGAACTTTCGATTTTCATGGTATTCATCTCCACCTCGGCAGTCATTTATCGGCATGAAATTGGCAATATTTAGCGCACGCCACCGATAAACTACCAGCACTTTTTATCGTGCCCAATACAAGCACTTGCTTGAGGGAGCCTCTAAAAATTCAGATTTCGCCCAAATGCAAGGCGCGGGAAAAATTTCGCCGCACCGCATATGAATGATATGTAGGCAAGAAATTTTTTGCGCAACGCAGCAGTTGGGATGAAATGTGGATTTTTAGAGGTTCTCTTGACTAACTTGATGCGCCATGCGAAGGTTCTGCACATGGAAAACAATATCAATATCGCCGAATTGGTGAAAGGTGTAGGCGGGTTGGTCACGCTGCCGGATGTGTTCCTCCGCATCAATCAACTGGTTGATGATCCGGACAGCAATACAGCCGACATCGCCAAAGCGGTGAGCCAGGATCCTTCGTTTACCGTGCGCCTGCTGCGGGTCGCCAATAGCCCGTTCTATGGCTTTCCCTCCACCATCGATACCGTATCCAAAGCTGTATCGGTGATCGGCACCAGCCAGATCCGCAATCTGGCGCTGTCGATGTCGGTCGCGCGCACTTTTGCCGGTTTACCCAACAATCTGGTGTCGATGGATAATTTCTGGCACCACAGTTTGTATTGCGCATTGGTCGCGCGCATTCTGGCCAGGCAGGCGGGCAAATGCGATCCTGAAGCGTTGTTTACGGCGGGGTTGTTGCACGACATCGGCCAGTTGATCATTTTTAACCGTTTGCCGGAGCAGGCCAAGAAATCCTTGCTGCTGGTGCTGGATCAGGTTGACGATTTGCCGGTGTACCAGGCCGAACGCCAGATCATCGGTTTTGACCACGCTCAGGTGGGCGGTGAATTGGCGCGCCAATGGGGGTTGCCACCGCTATTGGAGGAATGCATCGCCTACCATCACTCCATCGCTGACGCGCAACGCTACCCACGGGAAACCGCGCTGGTGCATCTTGCCAATATCCTTGCGCAGATGGCGGAACTGGATACGCTGGAGTTTGATGATGTCTCTTCCATCGATCCGCTTGCATGGAAAATCACCGGGCTTGGCGAAGATGTCATCGAACTGGTGGTGCGCGAGGCGCAGGAAGAAATCGTCGAGGCCAAAAAACTCTTTCTCGGAAATTAGCCGGGAAAACCGGCGAAGCGTTTCATACAGAATTCATAATTATGGCTACACCTTCCATCCCCCGTGCGCCGCTTGTTTTACCCGGCTTCGAACATGTCCGGAGAAACTGGAACAACACTTACGGGACTTATGCCGCACGGCTTCTTCCCGGCGAGTATTACGTCACGATTAACGACGAGGGCGTCTATACGACGCTCGGCTCATGTATTTCCGCCTGTATCCGCGACCGCGTTTCCGGAATTGGCGGCATGAATCATTTCATGCTGCCGGCTTCCGCCGACGCGGATGGCTGGAAAGCGACCAGCCTGAGCGCCGCGACCCGCTACGGCAATTTCGCCATGGAGCACCTGATCAACGTCATTTTAAAAAACGGCGGACAGCGCCAGAATCTGGAAGTAAAAATTTTCGGCGGCGGGCGCATTTTGGCAAACATGACCGATGTCGGGATGCGCAACATCAACTTTGTCCGGGACTATATTCAAACCGAAGGACTCAGAGTAGTGGCAGAGGATGTGGGGGATATCTACCCGCGCATGGTGGTCTATTTTCCCGCCACCGGGAAGGTGCGGGTAAAACGGCTGCGTTCTTTGCACAACAATACCATTGTCGAAGAAGAAATTCGTTATATCCATACCGTCGAGAGCAAGCCGGTGAGCGGCGAAATCGAACTATTTTGATATTGTGCTATTGCGCTTCACCAACAAGAAATCAATCCTGAAGCCCAAGGAATTGTTATCATGTCCGGCATTGACTTAAATATCGCAACGAACAGGATCGCAAATGGCAAAGCCAAATTACACTTTTGAAAAGCGTCAAAAAGAACTGGCCAAGAAAAAGAAGCAGGAAGAAAAGCGGCTGAAGAAAGCTGCATCACAGAGCGGGTTGCCGGTAGAGGGTGTACCTCAGGATGATACTTCGCAACCACCCGTTGATGGAAAAACGGCTATCTGATTTACGCTACGCATATGGGTAAGGAAACTGCACAGCAGCCCCACGAGCACAAGGTGATGCTGGACGAACTACTGCACTTGCTGTTGCAAGACGGTATGGTGTCCCCGGAGGATGCGGGAAAACTTGCCCGGAACCGCAAGGCCGATCATTCCAATGTGCATCCGCTGGTGGTGATCGGCGAGCAAAAGTGGCGCAGCCTGCTTCCCCCATTCAAGCCGCTCAGCGTCGAGCTTCTCACCGAGTGGCTGGCGGCTCGGATCGGCATGCCGTATTTTCACATCGACCCCTTGCAACTGAATTTTGGCGGCATCGCCAACATTGTTTCCAAGTCTTACGCCGAACGGCTCAAGATCATGCCGGTCAAGGTCGGCGCGGGCGAGGTGACTATCGCCACCGCCGAACCCTTCCTGACCGATTGGGTGGCCGAACTGGAGCGCATCCTCAACCTGAAAATCAAGCTGGTGCTGGCCAGCCCTCTCGACATCAATCATTATTTGCCGGAAATCTATAGCCTCGCCAATTCGGTGCAACTTGCCAATAAAGCCAGGGCGGGGCAGGCTATCGGCGTGCAGAATTTCGAGCAACTGATCGAGTTGGGCAAGAACAAGAATCTGGACGCCAACGAGCAGCATATCGTCACGCTGGTGGATTGGTTGTTCAAGTACGCCTTCGAGCAGCGCGCCAGCGACATCCATCTGGAGCCGCGCCGCGATATCGGCATCGTGCGCTTCCGCATCGACGGAGTGCTGCATCAGGTATACCAGCTTCCTTCGACCGTCACCAACGCCATCACCAACCGCATCAAACTGCTCGGGCGCATGGATATGGTGGAGAAGCGCAGGCCGCAGGATGGCCGCATCAAGACCGTGAGCGACGATGGCGATGAAGTCGAGCTGCGTCTTTCCACCATGCCGACCGCGTTCGGCGAGAAACTGGTGATGCGGATTTTTGATCCGGAAATTCTGGTGAAAAATTTCACCGATCTCGGTTTTTCGCGCGAGCAGACCGCGCTATGGAACGGCTGGACACACCAACCCAACGGCATCATTCTGGTGACCGGGCCGACCGGTTCAGGCAAGACTACCACTCTGTATTCGACGCTGAAGCAGATTGCGACGCCGGAAGTGAACGTCTGCACGGTGGAAGACCCGATTGAAATGATCGAACCGGCATTTAATCAGATGCAGGTACAGCACAACATCGGGCTGAACTTCGCGGACGGCGTGCGCACATTATTACGCCAGGATCCGGACATCATCATGGTAGGCGAAATCCGCGATGCGGAAACCGCCGAAATGGCGATACAGGCCGCGCTCACCGGCCATCTGGTGCTGTCATCCCTGCATACCAACGACGCGCCTTCCGCGATCACGCGCCTGCTCGAACTGGGCGTGCCTCCCTATCTGCTCAATTCGACCTTGCTGGGCGTGATGGCGCAACGCCTGGCGCGCACCCTGTGCCCGCATTGCAAAGTCAAAGGCGAGATCAGCGAGGAAACCTGGCAAGAATTGGTCAGGCCGTGGAAAGCGGCAAAGCCCCTGCAGGTTTATATTGCCACCGGCTGCCTCGAATGCCGCATGACCGGCTATCGCGGGCGCACCGGCATCTATGAAATGCTGCCGTTCGGCATGGAAATGCAAAAACTGGTGGTCAAGGATGCGGAACTCGCCAAGATCAAGGCATTGGCACAGCGCGAAGGCATGAAACCGCTACGCCTGAGCGGGGCGGAAAAGGTTGCAGCGGGGTTAACGACGGCAGAAGAAATCATCAAGATCGCGCCGCCGCTGGATTAGTCTTTTACCAGTTAAATGATGTCAAAACGTGACAAGATTTTTTTCAACGAAACCGTAGGGTGGACTCCGCCCACCATGTCTGTCGAAGCGGTCGGGCAAGTCCCTCTCTCTAACTCTCTCCCGCAAGCGGGAGAAAGGACAAACGAGAAAGGCAATTGTTAACCTTGCCCGACCTACATTTTGGTTCCGGCTCGTCCGGTTTAGGGAAATACAGATTTATTCGTCATTCCCGAGAAAGCGGGAATCCAGCTTATTGAATTGACTGGGTTCCCGCTTTCGCGGGAACGACAAAACCGAATAGATCAGCGTTTCCTTAGTGAGCACATTGCTAAAGCAGGTGGTTTTAACTTTGTGATGAAAAATAAATAATCCCCGTTAATCCTTGCATATTTAAAGACTGTCATTTAATATGCAAGGATGATAGCGCGCAGACTACTCACCAATTTGGCTCAAGCCTTGACGGAATTTCCGGCAGTGGCACTGCTTGGCCCACGGCAAGCAGGCAAAACCACACTGGCGAAAATTATTGCGGCGCAATATCCAGACAGCATGTATCTGGATCTTGAGCGCCCATCAGAATTGGCGAAACTGACAGAACCCGAATTATTTTTATCGCGCTATGCGGATAGGTTTATTGTGCTGGATGAGATTCAACGCAAACCTGAACTGTTCCCCATTTTGCGCGCCTTGATTGATGATCGCTGCCGTCCGGGGCGTTTTTTGCTCTTGGGTTCAGCTTCACCGCAACTGTTGCATCAGGTTTCCGAATCATTGGCGGGCCGCATTTCATTTCATGAACTTGCACCGTTCGATATAAGCGAAATTGCCCCAACGCATTTCGATTTGCAGAAATTTTGGCTGCGTGGCGGGTATCCACCCAGCTGGCTTGCGAAGACTGATCAGGCATCGTTCGCCTGGCGAGAATCCTTCATTTCTACGCATCTGGAGCGCGACATTCCTTCCTTCGGCATTCGTGTGCCGGGCACAACCATGCGGCGCTTCTGGCAAATGCTTGCACACCTGCATGGGCAGCTATGGAACGCATCGCGTCTGGCTTCCGGGTTCGGTGTTTCCGCGCCCACAGTGCAGCACTACCTTGAGATTCTGGAAGCAACTTATATGATTAGGCGGCTGCTTCCGCTACACGCGAATCTGGGCAAGCGACTCGTAAAATCCCCCAAGATTTATCTGCGTGACAGCGGATTGTTGCATGCGCTGCTTGGCGTGGTTAACCTGGATGAACTTTCTGGACACCCTGTAGTAGGCGCATCGTGGGAGGGGTGGGTGTTAGAGCAAATCGCGCAATTATTGGGGCAGCAATGGCAACTGTCGTTTTATCGCACGGCAGCAGGCGCCGAAATGGACGTGGTCGCAGAACGCGGCAATATGAAGATCGGGTTCGAGATAAAGTTTTCCAGCGCACCTGCATTGACTAAAGGATGCTGGGCAGCGATTGCCGATTTGAGGCTCAGCCGTACTTATGTCGTCGCCCCGGTAGAAAGTGGCTATCCGCTTGCCGAGAATGTTGAAGTCGTACCTGCCGCAGGGCTGGCGGCGTTGCTACGGGATTTATGAGAAAAGCGGTTATTCTGAAAACCGCAGATTCATACACCCAAGTGCAGCCTTATCGCTGCATCCACCGCACGCGACAGCTCTTTATCCAGCTTACCGATGGCCTTGCCGGTTATCCGTTCCTTGGCAAGGGTGCGGATTTGTTGTGCCTGAATCTTGGAATCTTTTGGCAAGCCGGATTCGACAGTAGTCAGCAAGACCTCAAACGGATACACACGCGTCACATTCGAAGTAAGGGGCAATATCGTGATGGTACCGGAAGCGCGGTTGTTGGCATTGTTGCTTACGATCAATACCGGACGATGCTTGGCAGTTTCTGAGCCTCGTGTCGGGTTCAGGTCGGCAAACCAGATTTCACCACGCTTCATCGCTCAACCCATCCGCAATGGCGATGTCAAAATCCCGATTGGTTTCGCGGCTGGCTTCCCGGTATGACGTTTCCAGATCGCGCTGGCGAAGCAGCTCCAGCGCTTCACCGATGACTTGGGAGCGGCTCTTGATGGCGTGTGCCGTGCGATATTGCTCGATAAATCCGATCAACCCGGCAGGAAGGGAAACGGATAATTTCTCGGCATACATGATTGTTGCTCCGTTTGGTAAGAATTAAATTGCTACCAATATAGCGCAACAATGGTGCGATATGCAACTATTAGATATCGGGTTGGTGCGGCGTGCCCGGTCTATCCGCTACCAGGCAACCGTATCCGTCGGCGGAGCGCCGTTATGGCATAAGGGCACTGCAAGACAAAAGGCGAGATCAGCGAGGAAACATGGCAAAAACTGGTCAGCCCGTGGAAAGCGGCAAAGCCCGCACAAGTTCACGTTGCCACCGGCTGCGCACAGCGCACGCTACGCTGGCTAAAGCCGCTCGTTGCGTTTGATCTACAGCTTTATTCCATTTCTCTATCAATAGTGCAATAACGTAGGGCGGGTTCTACCCGCCAGATATAGCTGTCGGGCACAGCCCGACCTACGGGTTATGTTCCGCTTGAAGGATAAATGGAATTAGCCAGTTTTCCAGCTTGAGACCGTCGATCCTGGAAAATTCGCTGGTGTTGCCGGTTATCAATGTGAGATTTTGTGAAAGCGCATGTGCCGCAATGAGCATATCGTTTGCGCCGATAGTTGTGCCTGCTTTTTCCAGCGAACTACGGATTGCGCCGTATTCCAGATCGGCATCAACTTCCAGCGGCAACACGTCGATCACGGACAATAATTGCTCTATTTTTTCCGAGAGTGCAGACGAACCTTTTTTTATGCTTCCATAACGCAACTCGCATGCAACGACAATGCTGGTGCAAACCGCATCTTCGCCAACCGCCGCAATATGCTGCGAGACCGCCCCTGCCGGGTGCTTGATGAGGTCGGACAAGATGTTGGTGTCCAGCAGGTAGGCGGCTTCTGCCATTTCAAATATCCACTGGCTCGGCAGTTAAATCTGTAATTGTCGGCAAATCTTCTTCGAGAGGTGTCCATGTGCTCAGCATCGTTAGTAGTGAGCGGCGCTGGATAGGCTCGATAATCAAGCGGTCACCTTCCTTTCGAACGATAGCCTTGTTGCCAGCCAGTTCAAATTCGCGTGGAATGCGCAACGCCTGATTACGTCCATTTTTAAATAGGCTGACCTGTCGTTCGGTGCGCATAAAATTCTCCAGATTGAATGTTGGCATATACCAAGGCATATGCTACCAAGTAAGTGCCGTGGGCGCAACAAATTCAGAATCGAATTCGTAATCGTGCGCACAGCGCACGCTCTGGAGTAATAATTTCATTCGTCTGTGGCGCGAATATCCGAAATTACAAACTCCTCGGTTACTTTATCTGAGCCATCAACCTGGCGGAATTTCACCGGTAGCAGGCGGTATTCCAGCCCGAGCCAGATTTCAAAATAGGCTTCGCCCTGAGTATGTAATTTACGCAAATGCAGGGCTTGTAATTTCCCCATTGGGGTATCGATGTCTTCTTTTCCGCCAATTTCAATCTCATATTCTTTGAGATAGGCACCATCACTGATGGGTAGCGGAATAATTTCCCTATCCATGGGAAGTTGTGAGAGCTGGTACATAAAGCTCAGCGCATCCTGAGCGTCGGCGATCAAATCGGTATTGCCGCCATGCGAAAAGCGCAGCTTCTGTGCGGCACGATCAAAAGTGACTTTCAAGCTCTGCCTGCCGCCACCGGTGATTTTTTCTTCCTTGAAGGTTTCGGGCTGCAGACCCTGCTCACCGATTTCCCCCCGGCTGGACTGGATAAGCCGGTCGTTGTTCAGCAGGCTCGTCGGCCCGGCAGTTTGCTTTGCCGCCTTCAGGATATATTTGTCTTTGTAGATATCAAGCTGGTGGTGAAGCTCGCCAATCCTGAAAAAATCTGTGCCCCCGTAAACGGAAAAATTAAGTTGTACATGCTTGGGAAACAGGCGTGCTTCTGCCGATTTTTCCATCTCCTTCATCGTATCCGCTACGTTGGTTGCCGGTTTTGTAGCCGAGTTGTCGTTCGGTTTTATCGCATGGCTTGCCGGTTCAGGCTTTTCAGCGGGTTCCGTTGCCGGTTTGGGCAGAGGTTCGAGCCTGGCGGTGAGTGGTGGCAACTGCACTGTGTCGTGCGATAACTGTATATGCGGCAACCACAGGATGGCGGCATGTACCATTGCGGAAAACGCGATGGCGAGAGAAATGCGTCGGGCAGGTGTGCGAAAGGCTGCAATCACGGCACGAAATAGGGGGCGAAATATCGTATCGTACAAAGTCATTGTTTTTTAACGCAAGCTGTCACTAAAAACCAAGCCCGCATTAAGAGCGGGCTTGGGGGGTGTGCGACACATTTAGCCTTCTATTCCCCGATAAGCTCGCGCCAGGAAGTGCGCCGGGTAGCGGCACTGCCAGAACCGATGGGCACTTGAGAGACTGCCGTGACACCAGTTGACAGTCGGGTCAACTCGACGACGACACCATTTGGCAACCGCACATAAACCGGGCGGGTGGCAAGTGCGTTACCCAGTTTGGCGCCCACGACGCCGGTGGTCGAGGTGGAAACAGCCCCCCCTGTCCTGTAATCCAGAAAATAACGGTAGCTATATCCGCCCACCGTGCAGGCATCGCTATTGGGCACGTTAGTGGTAAATCCCAGCGTGCCGAGCGACAAGGTCGGGTCTGTATTGGCGCGCTCGCCCGTATCCGGCAAATCCATGTACCAGCCGTGATCGGTTCCCCAGGTCACGGTAAGATTGGGGCTGGTGCGCACGGATTGTCCGACGGTACAAATGGTGGTCGGGGAACCATTCGGGCAGGTGGTGCTGGTCGGAGTCTGATTTTTGAAAGTCCCTAATGTGCGCGGGTTTGCGTAAATCGCCGTGCTGGCTGTTGTGCCCACAGTAAGGGGATCTTCGATGGCATAGATCGACTGCTTGCTTTGATCGGCCGAGTCGTCAGCGCCCAAATAGCGACCGGTTCCGACGTAGATGACCTTGGTGCCGTCGATATCGCCAAGCTCCGGTTTGGTGGTAATCGGCTGGACGACGCCCGTGGGGCCGATGAGCGTTGTTAGCAACTGGGCATCATTTCCGGGGCCACCGATATCCAGGGTGGCATCGTAACCGACAGCCGCAGTATCCTCGCTGTTGACGCTCACATCGAAGCGCCACAGATTGCCCAGCATATCCCCGCCGTAGACTGCTTTCGCAGTATTGTTTCTTGAGGTGTCGAATACGCGGACGGCGATGCGCGCCAGACCGCTTGGT
This sequence comes from Gallionella sp., assembly GCA_049294375.1. Taxonomy (GTDB): domain Bacteria; phylum Pseudomonadota; class Gammaproteobacteria; order Burkholderiales; family Gallionellaceae; genus Gallionella. The sequence goes on from JBAQCT010000134.1 coordinate 14,057, forward strand.
GTGGTGGTATCGCCCACCCCGGTGCTGATTTGCTTGATGAGGGCTCCGGTAGCAGCATTAATTACAATTAGCCGCCCCACCCCATCGCCGCCTGCACCGTCTGCGTTGGGCACATTATTGTAGCCGGATGCCACCATGACCACCCAGGTGCCGTCTGACAGCTTGGTAATTTTTGGATTGCCGTAGCTATAACCCAGATTGTCATCGGTAAATTCCCACAATGCCTTGGGTGCTGCCGGGTTGGTGATGTCCAGCGCGTAATAGCCGCGCCCGCCCTTGTTAAACCCGCCGACCAGAATGGTCTTCCATTGCGCGCCCGTGCAAGCGGTGGTTGGCGCAGTCGGGCAGATGTCGCCTACCACCGGAGTGCCGTCCACGAAATACCTGTGGTTGCCTGTAGTCCCATAGTCCTTGTCGGCCAGCTTGTAAAGATTGGGCAGCATCAGCGACGGAATGTAGGTCCAGGCCTCATTGCCCCCGGTTACGCTGGTCGCTCCCGGCGTGAGCCCGGTAGCCGGATCCACGCTACCATCTCCGGCATAAAAGGCGTGCAGCATACCGTCATTGGCGGCGGCATAGACCATCCCTTGGCGGCTGGCCTTGATGGTGGTGAAACCGGTGCTCGCCGTGGTGTATCCTGCGTCGTCATAATTGAACAGGGGAATTTTCACATACACGGCCTCGGCATTCACAATGTCGCCCAGGATGTGGGCGCGGCTGCGGTAATACTTGGTGTTGTCGGTTTCTGCTCCTTCATGGGTGCGGTCGCCACGCAGGAAATTCACCAGATCGTTACCGGGATTGGCAACGACAGAAGCATTGGTGGTATCGGTTGCGCCAAAAGTAGCACCCGATGTGTACGCGGTAGCCACCTGATACACGGTATACGGGCTCGCATTAACAAAGAATCTTTCACCGACAGCATAAGATTTTGAGGCCTGCCAGGGAGCGGATGCGCAAATACTTGCTGAAGCACAAAGCATCTGGGTCAACCCGTTGGGCGAAGTGTAAATATGGGGGATATTGAAATTGCTGTTCCCGCCAAAGTTTGTTTCGTTGAATGCTTGAAGGTGATCTGCCGCCGCTGCGCTCCAAGTGTAAATGGTGCGGGAGGCGGCTTTCGCCGTTAACGCCGCAAGCGCATCCAGCGCATAAGGGTGCGGGCAATTTGCCGTTGTAACGCCATTCACTGTTTTGAATTCGGGGCCATTTGCGCACCAGTCATTGGTGGAGGAAGTCACGCCGGTGGTCAGGTCAAGCTGTTGCCGGACCAGTTCGCCATCCCATTGCGTCGTGGTGAAGGTGGAACTGAACACGAAGTTGTCGCCCGAGGTCACGTTCGGGTTGCTGGTGGTTGCCGCCGCCGAAGCGCCGGAGCGGGTGGAAATACCCGCCAGCGCGCTGGATATGCCGGACGCCAGCGTAACCGGATCGGTGGCGCTGAAATAGCTACCGCGCCCGTTTATCGCCGCATGCCAGAGGTCATCGATGTTGTTGATCGAACTCGATGCCGGGGCGGGCCAATTGCAGACTCCGGACGACAGCCACGGGCAGATGGTTGACCCGTTGGCCGTGACACCGTTCTTTACGGAAAAGAAATCCCCGCTGGTGTCGGTCAGGTAAGTGGGTGAATAAACCATCCTGCCGCGCGCGCCCAGCCCCAGGGTGAAGGTCGTCATGTGCTGCCAGGAGGCCGCATCCAGGCCGGTCGAGGGTACATTGTTTCCGCAAATATTATTCCCGGTAACCGCCGGTGGGACTACCGCGCCGGTACAGTTGCCCAGCGAAGAATCCCGCAGGTCGGTGACGTAATAGTATTCCGCCACGTCTGCCAGGGTGTTGGAAACCCCTCCGGTGGTGGTGGTCGCCGTCTGGGTGGGTGTGCCTGCCGTCGGACCTACGGTGCTTATCACCGTAATGGTGGTGGTTCCGCCGACGCTGCCGGTCGAGGCAAGTGCCGGCGAGGTGGTGCCGGGAGTGGGAAGCGAGGCGGTCGCGGTGCAAACGGTGGTTGCCGTGCCGGCGGTCCAAGTGCCTGCATCGCTCGGGCAAGGGGCGCTCTGTCCGCCGCAGGTGTCGGAAGTGGGGGCACCTTCGACCGTGCTGACATGGCTGTCGAGGGTGTAAGTCAGCGTTGCGGGTGCAAGCGAACTCTCCGCTCCGGCGACGCCATTGGTGACGACATGGGACGTGGACTGCGATGCGATGTAATCGTCCAGCGAGGTGGTGGTGGCGCCGGTGATGACCTCGGCCTGCGTGTACGGCGTGGTGGTGACATCGCTACCGGCTACTCCCCCCGATTGCTCTGGGCATGCGCCCTTGGAGGTGCTGTAAGCACTGTCAGCGAAGGCAACCCTATTGGTAACGCAGCCTGTACTACCGGATACGTTGCTCACCATATACCATGTTTTGCCAGTTGAATCGGTTGCCGTTGAGCCTGTCACCGCAGGAGCGCTGCTGCTGCCTCCCCTGCAAAACCATGCAGTGCCAGCGCCAGTGCCACCCAGATTGTAACAGCGGCCAGGATACGGGTCAGATGCGGACAAACCCAAACCCATTCTGCGACCGCTACCGTTGTCGGTCAGGTTGGGGTAATCGACCGTATTGGAGGGCGGTACCTTAGTGGTGCAAGCCGCACCGATGGCTGTGGTCGTTTTGCTCCATGTCTTGGTGACGGTCGCGCCGCTGGTGACGGTCTGCCTGCGCTGCACCGTGGTGTAAGGTGTCGTGACCGTGGAAGTGCTGGAGGCGCCGTCCAGCATGGGGCGCTGCTCGGTGCCGTCCTGTTGGCCGACGGGGCTGCCGTTAAGGTCGTAAGTGGTGCTGCCGTTCCAGTAGCCATCGGTGGAAAGAATGGTGAAGTTTTGCTGGCAGGAGTATTGCATTGGGTCGGCGGGCGAGATGCCGTTCAGCGTGGAGGTGGTGGTGCTGGCGGTAAACGCGGTGGGGGTGACCGTCATGCCGCCGGTTTGGCTGATGGCCGGCACTTGGCCGAGATCTGCTACCGTACCGTTTATTGTGACCACGCTGCCCGATACCGACGCGCCATAAGTGTCCAGCAAATTGATTTGCGCGGCGATATTGGCCGCAACCGTGCTGGTGCTGGTGCTGGCGATAGACGCATCGTCCATTATTTCAGTGCCGTTCACGGTAATGCTGTCAACATTGGTTTCGCCGCTTCCGCCGACCGTCAGGGTGGATTTGTAATAGGTGACATTACCGAATTTATGCGCGTAATACTGCCCCACATGGGAAAGCGCTTCGCGCAGCGGCGTGGAGTTGCCGGGGTTGGACGCATAGAGCTTGGTGTACCACTTGTCCCTCTGGCAGGTGCCTGAACCGACCGCGCAGCCGCCCGCAAAAGGCGCGACCTCCACGATGCCGGGGGATACGTTGTTGTTCATGGTCAGGAAACCGACGCGATAGTTCTCGCCGATCGGCGAGAACGCGAGCCCTGCGCCGGTTTTCATCATCAGCATACGGTTGCTGTAGTAGCTGTACCAGTTGGCGAAATTCTGCAATTGGGCGGCGGAAGTGACTGCCGGAAAGGCAAGGGTGGTCAGCGTCATGGCTCCCGCACCGACCGTGGAGGTAATGACCGGCGTGTAAGTCGCAGCCGAAGTCGGGCCGGTGACCGTGACGACATTGCCTGCTGCGGTGGCGGAATAGCCCGCAGCGGCGGTAATGTTTGCCGCGATACGCGCGGCCACGACGTTGGAGCTGGTGTCGGCTACGGTGGCGCCGGACAGCAACTGAGTGCCGTTTACCGTAATGCTGCTGACTGCGGTAGCGGTATTGTTGGGGAAGGGGTTCACGGTAAATGTCATGTTGCCGCTTTTGGTGACGACGGCCGATACACCGCCGCCCCCAGGGCCGGTGATGGTGACGACGCTGCCCGATACGGTGGCAGCGTAACCGGTGGTGCCGCAATTCCCGGTAGCGACCGTAGTGCAAAGGTTGATGCCGTTTTTGATATTGGTGGCAACCGTGCTGCTTCTCCTAGAGGAGCTGGTTGTGGCAGGCAGGATCTGGACGCCGCCTACCGTGATGCTGCTGACCGTGGTGGAACCCGAGCTGCCTACGGTAATGGAAGCAGGGCTGCCAGCGCCGGCGCTGGGGGTGACGGTGATGGTGGTGGTCGGGACGGTGGCTGCGGATAAGGTGGTTTTGGTGAACACCGAGCTGCCCGGTGCGGCACCGATGGCGCTATTGCATTCCGTATAAAATGTGCCGGAAGTGCTCTGGTAATTCATTTGCGCGGCGCTGGTTTGCGTGCCGGTATAGGTGTAGTAAAAAGCGGTTTGGGGCGTCAGGTTGATGCCGCTGCTGCCGCTGCCGCTGCCACCGGTAAAGCTGGTGGACAGGTTAACGGTTCCCAGACCGGTTTGATAACCGTCTCTCCATGCGGCGGTGAAGGTGGCATCCAGGTAGCTTGTCCCGTCGGATTTAACCGGCGGTGCATAGGTGGTGTTGGGGTTGTAGTAAGTGCCGTTGCAGTGGCTGCTGTTGAAGCCGTATTTACCGGAGAAATTTTTGGCGGTGTCGGGCATATAGTCCCAATCCATGCTCCCGGAATCGTCCAGCACGAACATCAGGTTGGGCAGCACGGCGGTGTCGCTACCGGTCACCAGCGGCGCGTCGGCAAGGCTGGTTACCGCACCGTGCGCATTCGCGGTGAGCGCTAAAAACAGCAGTGCCAGCGCGGTGTTTTTGAATGATTTGGTCGTGGTCATGGTAGTCTCCTGATGATTCATTGGGGCACACATTGGTTACATGGCGACGATGGCCTGCACATAGCTCTTGGCATTGTGCGGGCCAATCGTGCGCGAGGTGATGCGGTAATACTGCTGGGAGCTGGCGTTCAGTTGAACGGTGCCGGCATCTTCGCTGCTGCCTGTGCCACCGCCAGCGACTACGGGTGTGGCAGTGCAGCCTGCAGGCGTACCAGAAAGGTTCGCGTAACGGCACAGACGTTCGATCGCATAAGTTACGGTATTGCCAACAGCATCCGTGTTGCCGGGGTTGGCCGTGATTACTGTGAGCGTCCTGCCCGCCAGCGTAACCGTGAAGAAATTGTCCCAGGATTGGCCTGCGGCAGGATTGGTGAACGATGACGAGTAGCCGTTGGCGAAACTGTCATTCTGCAAGGTGGAGATGTTATTTTGCATCCACAAGATGGCAGCTTCGACACCGGTGTCGGCCGAGCGGGTAGCCGATTGCTGAAACGCCAGGTTGCCGGCGATGATGTTGGTGGTATCCATCGAGCGCATCAGTGAAATGGCAGTCAGCGTCATCGCCACCAGTATGATCAGTGTGATCAGCAGCGTGACCCCGCCTTGCTTTACGCGGGATATTCTGCTGGCGTAAGGAGTGTGGCGTCGGTTTAGCATCCTGTTTGCACTCCTTTCACGGCGATATTCCGGATCGGCACGATGGTCTGGAATACCTTGTAGCGGTAATTCTGCCAATTGGCGTTGGTCGACGATATGTCGATAGGGTCGGCGACGTTGGCCGGCAAGGGGGCAGAGGCCGCGACGGTTGAAGTTCCTTCCCAGACGGGAGCGGCAGGGGTGACGGACGCTTGCGTGGACTGGACATTCCGTGCCACCAGAGCAACGCGTATCGAAGAGGTACTCACCCAGCCGCAGGCTGTGGTCGGCGTGGTTTTATCGTAAGTATCCACGATGCCATCCATCGGGGCGGCGTTGGTATCGCGACCGTATTGCGCCTTCAAACTGACGATATTGTTGGCAATTGGCACCCAGATTGCGGTATTGCCATTGTTGGCTGCATTCCCACAATCGTTTCCACTATCAACGCCTGTGACCGGATTAATATCAACATACTTGCACACCGTCAAATTGCCGCCGCGGATCGCATAAGCCCGTATTTTTTGTGTCTGGCCGAGGTTGAAGAGCGTTCCGTTGGTCATGCCGGCCAGCCCGGTTGTCACGGTTACGTCCGCAGTGCCGGGGACACCAACGCCAGTGACCGTATCCAGAGTGCATGCGGCTGGCAGAGTCGTTGGCCGTGCGATCACTCTGTCGCCAGCAGTGAACTCATTTGGCGAGGCGACGGTATAAACAGTATTGCCAAGAAGCTGCGAATTGACGGTATCTCCTTCCTGTCCGCCGTTACCGTTGCCGGAAACGATCACCAGGGTATCGGTATTTGCGTCCTGCCCGGTAATGGAAGCATGGTTGATGGTCACCGGCGCTATTGCATTGAGGGTTACAGCAGGTGGCCCCGCGCGCAACTGCACGTTGCAGCCGAGCAGGTTGATTGAGCTGATACCCCATCCGCCTTGCTGGATGTCACGCTGCAATCCATACAGCGCGATTGCCCCGGCGTTTTGCGCGTCGTCGCCACCGGCGGTGGTGCGCTTCTGCGCCTCGGAATTGGAGTAAACCTGCAGCATGATGAGCATGCCGAGCAGCCCGATGGCCATGGCGACCATGATCTCTACAAGGCTAAAGCCAGCCGATTCCTTAAGCTGACTGGGTGCGATGGAATGATGAAGAGTCTGGAGCATGTCGGCTTCCTAGATGATGGGCACGATGGTTCTGTATTGGTGGGCCGCGCCCGTATCGCCCGGTAGCAGCCAGAACACGGTGATGGTCGCCACGCTGCCGGCAGTGGCGCCGGCGACGATGCATACCGTCGGTGGATTGGCGGCCACACCCGGCAAGGTTGCCGTTACATCGGCCAGCCAGGCCGTATAACCGGCACCGCTGGCACCGCAACCGGTGCCACCCTGAAAATTGGCCTGCAGAGTCGCCGCTGTGCGGTTGCTTACCTGCATCTGCCCGATCAACTGGTTGGTCAGCAGGCTGGCCTCGGAGCGATATTTGGCATCGCTGGAGGCATTGACGGCCGCTGCCTGCAAGCCAATGATGGCGAGAATACCCATTGAAAAAATCAGAATGGAGATCAGCGCTTCCAGCAGCATCGCTCCAGATTGTTGTTTGCGCGTATTCATACTAGCATCCTTGGGGATCGGTGCTGGCTTTCGCCGGGTTGCACATGCGAACTTGCCCACCCGTCGTTACGGCCACGTTCAGGCAACGCATCGGCCCGTTGGTGGCGATGGTGGCGCAGGCCCCTCCGGTCGGGTTGCTGACGGCGATGGTGTCGGCGGCAGTGGTGAGCCGGCCCAATCCGTTAAAGATGAAGGTTGATTGCGCTGCCGCCACTACTGCATTGCGCGATCCCTCGGAGCTTGGGCGTACCTGGATGATGCGCGGCGCAACCGTATCCGAAGGGGTGCTGGCACATAATGTAGCCGATATCGCTGGGTCGGTCGGGTCGTCTTGGCTGATCACCCAGTTGCTGTTTGCGGTAGATAATGCACAGGTATTGTCAGTTGTGGTCGTGAGCTGGAAGCGAACCTGAGTATTGCGATGCACCGCTTCCGCCCGCGCCAACTGGAGCCCATTCTGGATGGCCTCGGCGGTGACGCGGATCTGGCCGTTCTGTATCCAGCTACCGAGAGCGGGAACGCCTATAGCGGCCAATATGCCGATAATCACCAGCCCGATCAAGAGCTCGATCATGCTGACGCCACATTGGCTATGCCGTGAAGTTAACATTGCCCGTCCTGTTTGGTTATCCAGCAATTTGCAGGCATGACATCCGCAGCCCAGCCGGTGGGGGCTGCGGTGGTCTGTTTGGTGTTGCTCTGATCGATGGTGTAAGTGAAACCTGCCATCGAACCTTTGCCTATCGCCGCAATGGTATAGACGGTCGCAGTGGCTACTACGCCGGGAGCCGTGGCGCAGGTAAAGTCAAAATACTGGCTGGTGGCAGTGTCGGCGGTGCATGCGGGGCCAGCCAGATAAGTGCGGTTGTCCTGAAAAAACTGCTCCATTTTCACCCGCTTGTTCGCGAGGTTCGATGTGGCATCCGGAATCTTCCCCCTGATGACATAGTTGCTGTAGGCGGGTAATGCGACAACAGATATTATTCCGATGATTACTACGACAATCATCAGTTCAACCAGCGTGAAACCATTTTGTGTTTTCATTATGTTCTCCTTGTGTGTGTGCATATTAGGTTGCCCATTTTAGGGTTTCTACATCAAACCGACCGGAGGCTTAAGTTCCCTGACAGGCGGCGCGCCGGCCAGGACGAATGTGATGCGATGCAAGCAGATATTACCGGATCGATGGGTTATCCGGCTTGGCTCTTTGGTTGACAGCGTGACGGGATTTTAAACATGGCAACATAAATACTGCCGCATAAATAGCCGTTCGCCCTGAGCTTATCGAATGGGGAACGCCTTTCTGGATGTAGTCCATGGTTCGCCCTTCGATACATCAGGAGGCTCACCACGAACGGCTTTAGAAATTGCCATTTTAATTTTGACGCCATGTTTAGTTATCGGCGCTCCTTTTTCATGGCCTGTGCAGCTTCGCGTTTCGAGTCCTTTTCGCGTTCGCTCGCTCTCTTATCATGCATTTTCTTGCCTTTTGCGAGGCCGATCTCGAGTTTGACGCGGCCCTTCTTGTAGTGCATGTCCAGCGGCATCAGGGTGTAGCCGGCACGTTGTACCTTGCCGATGATTTTGTCGATCTCCTGCTTGTGCAGCAATAGCTTGCGGGTGCGAGTGGGGTCGGGGTGGATATGCGTGGAAGCGTTGGACAATGGGCTGATATGCGAACCGAGCAGATAGAGTGCGCCGTCTTTTGCGGTGACATAGGCCTCCTTGAGCTGCACGCGCCCGGCGCGAATAGCCTTGACTTCCCAGCCTTCCAGCATGATGCCGGCCTCGTATTTTTCCTCGATGAAGTAATCGTGAAAGGCTTTTTTATTTTGTACGATGCTCATTACAGGTGAGTTTTGCGGTGTGTTCGGCTATTCTATCAGTCTTTGGTTTTGCAACTTTAGGCTGTCAATGGCGTTAGTGGAAAAAACAGTACTGGTTCCGTACAGTGCGGAGCAGATGTTCAACCTGGTGGACCGTGTGGAAGAGTATCCGGATTTTCTGCCATGGTGCGGCGGTTCGAGTGTCACGCGGCTGGATGGCACGACGGTTCACGCAACGGTGCATATCGATTATCACCATATCAAGCAGCATTTCACCACCGAGAACATGCGCGCGCCGCCACATCAGATCGACATGACTTTGCAGCACGGGCCGTTTCAGCATCTTGATGGGCACTGGCGATTTATCCCGCTGAGCGATTCAGCCTGCAAAATAGAATTTCGCCTGCATTATGAATTTTCCAGCAAGCTGCTGGAAAAGCTGGTCGGGCCGGTATTTCATTACATTGCCAACAGCTTCGTGGATGCTTTTACCCATCGCGCAGAGAAGGTTTATACGAATACATGAATGGCAATTTTAATATCGAAGCGGAAATCTGATGCTGGATTATGATCTGCATTGCCATTCCAGCATTTCAGACGGCACGCTCGCCCCGGCGGAACTGGTGGCGCGCGCCGCCGGGCGCGGCGTGAAGGTGCTGGCGCTGACCGACCACGACGATGTGGATGGGCTGGACGAGGCGCGCGCCGCTGCCGCGCAATACGGGGTGATTTTCATCAATGGTGTGGAAATTTCAGTGACCTGGCGCACTCATACCGTGCATATTGTCGGTCTGGGTATTGATCCGGCGTACCCCCCGCTGGCGGAAGGGTTGCGCAATGTGCGCAGCGGGCGCGGCGAGCGCGCCAGAAAAATGTCGGAGTCGCTGGCGAAGGCCGGAATCGGCGGCGTGCTGCAAGGCGCATATCGTTATGCGGGGAACCCCAACATGATCGGACGCACGCACTTTGCGCGTCATCTGGTCGAAACCGGGCAATGTAAAGATGTGAGGAGTGTGTTCAGCCGTTATCTGGTGAAGGGCAAGCCGGGCTATGTAACGCACCAGTGGGCGGCGCTGGCAGATGCGGTGAGTTGGGCGCGCGGTAGCGGCGGCGTGGCGGTGCTGGCGCATCCCGGCCGCTACATGGTCGGGCGCAACAGCATGGGCAAGAAGACCATGCACGAATTGCTGGAGGAGTTCGTCGAATGCGGCGGGCAGGCGATCGAGGTGGTGAGCGGCAGCCACACACCGGAGCAGCATGCCGAGTTCGCGCGCTATGCTGCGGAATTCAATTTGTTGTGTTCGTGCGGCTCGGATTTCCACGGCCCGGACGAGAGCTGGCGCGACATGGGGCGGCTGCCGGATTTTCCGCTGGGTTGTACGCCGGTGTGGCAGGCGATTCCACTGAACGGGTTAATCTCCGAAAATAGACCCTCTCCCCCAGCCCCTCTCCCGCCTGCGGGAGAGGGGAGCTAACTATGTCACAGTTTTTTACCATCCACCCGGACAACCCCAACCCCCGCCTGATCCGCCAGGCGGCGGCGATGCTGCGCGATGGCGGCATTGTGGTGTACCCGACCGATTCCTGCTACGCGCTGGGCTGCCACCTGGGCGACAAGGATGCCGTAACGCGCATCCGCCAGATACGCCAACTGGATGAGCAGCACCACTTGACGCTGATGTGCCGCGACCTGTCGGAAATCTCGCGCTATGCGCGCGTGGACAACAGCAAATTCCGCCTGTTGAAAAGCAACACACCGGGCAGTTACACCTTCATTCTGGAGGCGACCAAGGAAGTGCCGAAACGCTTGCAGCATCCCAAGCGCAGCACCGTTGGCATCCGCATTCCCGATCATCCGGTGGCGCTGGCGCTGCTGGAAGAACTGGGTGAGCCGATGTCCAGCTCCACGCTGATATTGCCGGATGAAGAGTGGCCGCTCAATGATGCTGAACGGATCCGCGAATTGCTGGAGAAGAAAGTCGAACTGGTGATTGACGGCGGTGCGGTGGGCTCGGACTTCACCACCGTGATCGATCTGACCGGCGATAGTCCGGTGTTGCTGCGTCGTGGCAAAGGCGATATAACGCCTTTTGGAATCGAGGAATAATGCAACCTGAACAACTGATTCAAACCATCGCTCTCGCGGCGATTCCGATACTGTTCGCCATCACGTTGCACGAAGCGGCGCACGGATACGTGGCGCGCCATTTCGGTGATATGACCGCGTTTCAGCAGGGGCGCATCAGCCTGAACCCGTTGCGCCACATCGATCCGGTCGGCACGGTGCTGTTTCCGCTGCTGACCCTGTGGCTGGGCGGCATCCTGTTCGGTTGGGCCAAGCCGGTGCCGGTCAACTTCGGCGCGTTGCGCCGCCCCAAGCAGGACATGCTGTGGGTGGCGCTTGCCGGACCTGCCCCGAATTTTTTCATGGCGCTGGGTTGGGCATTTCTCTATAAAATGGCATGGTTTCTTCCAGGGGGTTATTTTGCCGAGCCATTGTCGGGTATGGCCGAATGGGGGATTAAAATCAACGTTGTGTTGATGGTGCTGAACCTGTTGCCGTTGCCGCCGCTTGATGGCGGGCGCGTTGCGGTCAGCCTGCTGCCGCATCGCCAGGCGTTTATGCTCGCGAGGATCGAACCGTACGGCATGTTCATCCTGATTTTCCTAGCGGTCACACCGGTGTTAAGCTTGATACTTTCGCCGCCGGTGAACCTGATGTTCAGATTGATTTCGTTTTTATTCGGGCTTTAAGGATATGTTTGCTGATCGTGTTTTATCGGGAATGCGCCCCACAGGAAGTTTGCATCTGGGGCATTACCACGGGGTGTTGAAGAACTGGGTGCAGATGCAGCATGAATACGAATGCCTGTTCTTCGTGGCCGATTGGCACGCGCTGACCACGCATTACGATACGCCGCAAATCATCGAGCAAAACGTATGGGATATGGTAGTGGACTGGCTGGCGGCGGGGGTCGATCCCGCCAACGCCACGCTCTTCATCCAGTCGCGCGTGCCGGAACACGCCGAGTTGCACTTGCTGCTGTCGATGATTACTCCGCTGGGCTGGCTTGAGCGCGTGCCGACCTACAAGGATCAGCAGGAAAAGCTCTCCGAGAAAGACCTGAGCACTTACGGGTTTCTCGGCTATCCGCTGCTGCAAAGCGCGGATATCCTCATTTACCGCGCCACCCAAGTGCCGGTGGGAGAGGATCAGGTGCCGCATATCGAGTTTACCCGCGAGATTGCGCGCCGCTTCAATCACATTTACGGGCGCGAACCCGGCTTCGAGGAAAAGGCCGAGGCGGCGGTGAAAAAACTCGGCAGCAAGAAGGCCAAGCTCTACACAGAACTGCGCACCCGTTTTCAGGAACAGGGTGATGAAGAGGCGCTGGAATCCGCAAAATCCTTGCTGGATGAGCAGCAAAGCCTGAGCCATGGCGACCGCGAACGGCTGTTCGGCTACCTGGAAGGCGGCGGCAAGATGATCCTGTCCGAGCCGGAAGCCATGCTCACCGTTGCGTCGAAAATGCCCGGACTGGACGGGCAGAAAATGTCCAAATCTTATGACAATACCATCACGCTACGCGAAGACGAGGCCAGCGTCGGCAAGAAAATCCGCACCATGCCCACCGACCCGGCGCGCATTCGCCGCACCGATGCGGGGAATCCTGATAAATGTCCGGTATGGCAACTGCATCAGGTGTATTCCGGCGAGGACACAAAACAATGGGTGCAACAGGGCTGCCGCAGTGCAGGCATCGGCTGCATCGAATGCAAGCAACCGGTGATCGATGCGGTGCTGGCCGAGCAGCGCCCGATGCGCGAGCGCGCGCAACAATATCTGGACGATCCGGCACTGGTAAAAAACATCATCGCCGACGGCTGCGAAAAGGCGCGCAAACTGGCTTCCGAGACCATGCGCGACGTGCGCGAGGCGATGGGGCTGAGCTACGGCTAATCGATGATGAACGAACTGCAACTTCCACTCAACCCTGTCGCGCGTATTCACGGCGAACCGCTGCTTGAGTTGCCGCAGGATTTATATATTCCGCCGGATGCGCTGGAGCTGGTGCTGGAGAATTTTCAGGGGCCGCTGGATTTGTTGTTGTACCTGATCCGTAGGCACAACCTCGACGTGCTGGACATTCCGATGGCGGAATTGACCCGGCAATACATGGCCTACATCGAGATGATGCAGCAGCATCGACTGGAATTGGCGGCAGAGTATTTGCTGATGGCGGCGGTGCTGATCGAGATCAAGTCGCGCATGTTGTTGCCGCGCCCGCCCAAGGTCAGCGAGGAAGAAGGCGAAGACCCGCGCGCCGAGCTGATGCGCCGCCTGATGGAATACGAGCAGATGAAACTGGCCGCGCAGAAGCTCAACGAACTGCCGCAATCCGGTCGCGATTTCGAGATCGCGCAGGTGCTGATCGAGCATACCCTGCAGGAACGTCTGCCGGCGGTCAGCGTGGAAGATTTGCGCCAGGCCTGGTTGGGGCTGCTGGCGCGCGCCAAACTCAACACGCACCACAAGGTGCGCCGCGAGCAACTGTCGGTGCGCGAACAGATGACGCATGTCTTGCGCTGCTTGCAGGGTGGCGAGTATGTCGCGTTCGACAAGCTGTTCGATGTGGAAAGCGGGGTGGCGAAACTCGTGGTCACCTTTATCGCCATCCTCGAACTGGCGAAGGAATATCTGGTGGAAATCCAGCAAAGCGAAACATTGGGGAGTATTTATGTCAGAACAAGCCGAACCATTACCGCAGAGTGAAGCGCAACTCTCCCCCTCTCCCTTGATGGGAGAGGGCAGGGGAGAGGGTGACAAACAGGCAGCGGGCGAAGTCACGGTTCCCACAGACCTGTTTGGTGGAAAGATGAACACCGAACAGTTCAAACATGTGCTTGAGGCCGCGCTGCTGACCACCACGGAACCCCTGCCGGTTTCGGAGTTGAAGAAGCTCAGCGATGTGTCGCTGGATAACCGCCAGATGGAAGCGCTGCTCGAAGAGCTCGCGCAGGACTGGCAAGGGCGCGGCGTCGAGCTGACCCGCGTGGCCAGCGGCTGGCGGTTCCGCGCCAAGCCGGAAATGCAGCAATACCTCGACCTGCTCAACCCGCAGAAACCGCCGCGCTACTCGCGTGCGGTGCTGGAAACGCTTGCCATCATCGCCTACCATCAGCCGGTCACGCGCGGCGACATCGAGGAAATACGCGGCGTGGCGGTTTCCTCGCAGATACTGAAAACGCTGGAAGCGCGCGGCTGGGTGGAGGTGGTTGGCACGCGTGATGCACCCGGCAAGCCGGAGCTGTTCGCTACCACCAAACAAATGCTCGACGACCTCAACCTGCGCGCGTTGCAGGAGTTACCGGCGCTGGAAGAGATCGGCGCGTTGCTGGAGCAGGGAACGACTGCAGCAGCATAAGCCAGCTCTGGCATGAAAAAAATCCAATCCCGCGACAACCCGTTCTTCAAGGGGCTCACCAGGCTTGCCGGTTCGGCAAGACAGCGCACCAAGGTTAACCAAGCCTTGCTGGACGGCGCGCATCTGCTGGCGGCGTATCTGGATTCCGGAAGACAGCCGCAGCACATCCTGCTGAATGCGGTCGCGTTGCATGACGCGGAAATAACGGTATTGCTCGATCGTGCCGCCGGTGTGCCGGTGACGCAACTGGATGACAGGCTGTTCGCGGAACTCAGCGAGCTGAAAACACCGACCGGCATTCTTGCCTTGATTGACATTCCTCAACCTCCCGTTATGCAAAGCAACTTTGCGCTGTTGCTGGAGAATATCCAGGACCCGGGCAATCTCGGCTCGATGTTGCGCTCGGCGGCGGCGGCGGGATGCGATGCGGTATTTCTTTCCGAGGGCTGCGCCGATGTATGGTCGCCCAAGGTGCTGCGCGCCGCGATGGGCGGACATTTTGCGCTCGCGATCCATGAACATCAGAATTTGCCGGGGGTGGCGAAGGCATTTCACGGCACATTGCTGGCAGCCAGCCTGCAAGCCGAACACAGCCTGTACGACTGCGACTTGCGCGGCAAGGTGGCGTTTTTGGCCGGAAACGAGGGCGCAGGCTTGTCTGACGGGTTGCTGAATCTTGCCACGCAAACAATCGCCATCCCGATGGCGGGCAAGATCGAATCGCTGAATGTAGCGGTAGCCACAGCGATATGTTTGTTCGAAACCGTGCGTCAGCGGTTGCAGCGGTAGCGCATACATGGAGCAAATCGCATGAGGATTAAGGTTGAGGGAAGTGCGGCTTAGTGCTAGAATGCGCGCCGCTCCGGAATAGGCCGGGGCAAATTTCCCGCTCGCGCAAGTTGGGGTGCTCACAAGAGTCAGGCTGGCGAGTGGTAGTTCATAACCCTTACGATTGGAGTAATCATGGCTGTAACTATGCGTCAAATGCTGGAGGCCGGTGTTCATTTTGGCCACCAAACCCGTTTCTGGAATCCCAAGATGGCACCGTATATCTTCGGCCATCGCAACAAGATTCATATCATCAATCTGGAAAAAACCGTCACGATGTTTGCCGAAGCGGAAAACTTCGTGCGCAAACTGTCCGCCAAAAAAGGCACGATTTTGTTCGTCGCGACCAAGCGCCAGGCGCGCGATATCCTCCAGGAAGAAGCTGTCCGTGCGGGTTCGCCGTTCGTTAACCATCGCTGGCTGGGCGGCATGCTGACCAACTACAAGACCGTGCAGCAATCCATCAAGCGCCTGCGCGAATTGGAGCAGATGACCGCCGATGGCACGAATGAAAAAGTTTCCAAGAAAGAAGCGTTGATGATGAAGCGCGAATTGGAAAAGCTGGATCGCAGCCTGGGCGGCATCAAGGATATGCCGG
>JBAQCT010000135.1:0-39104 GCA_049294375.1 Gallionella sp.
CCGTGCAGCTCAAGCTGCGCAGTGACCGCTCGTTGTCGATCCGCAACGCGATCCACGACGTGCAGGTCACGCTGGCGGTCACCGTCGCCCTCGTCGTGCTGGTGATTTTCCTGTTCCTGCGCAAGGCCAGCGCCACCGTTATTCCGGCACTGTCGCTGCCGATCTCGCTGCTGGGCACGGTGGCGCTGATGAACGCCTTCGGCTACAGCATGGACAACATTTCGCTGCTCGCCATCACCCTTGCGGTCGGACTGGTGGTGGACGACTCCATCATGGTGCTCGAAAATATCGTGCGCCATGTCGAGAAAGGCATGCCGCCGCTGCAGGCCGCGCTGCGGGGGTCGAAGGAGATGAGCTTTACCATCCTTTCGATTTCCCTCTCGCTGGTCGCGGTGTTTATCCCGATCTTCTTCATGCCCGGCGTGATCGGCCTGCTGTTCCACGAATTCGCCGCCGTGGTGGGAATCGCCGTGCTGGTGTCGGCCGTGGTGTCGCTCACGCTGATCCCGATGCTGGCCAGCCGTTACCTGGTTCAGCATGAACCCGAGAGCCGCGCCCGGAAATGGACCGCATGGTTCGACCACGGCTTTGCCAAATTGCGTGCGTCCTATGAGCAATTGCTCGACTGGGCATTGCTCAACAACCGCACCGTGCTGGGTATCGCGATCGGCACATTGGCTCTAACCGTCGCCCTGTTCACGGCATTGCCCAAAGGTTTCTTTCCCAACGAGGATATCGGTCTGGCATTGGTCACGGTGGAAGCCGTCGAGGACATTTCCTTTCCCGCGATGACCGAACTGTTGCAACGCACGGACAAGGTGATCCGCAGCAATCCCGCCGTCGATACGCTGATCGTCAACGCCAGCACCGGCAACAGCGCGCGATTGTTCATGAATCTCAAGCCGCGCGGCGAGCGCCCGCCCATCGACAAGGTCATCGAGGATTTGCGCCGCGAAGTACGTGCCATTCCCGGCATCAATGTTTTCATCAACCCCGTTCAGAACCTCAGGCTCGGTGGCCGCCTCAGCAAGAGCCGCTACCAGTACATCATGCGCAGCGTGCGCGCTGAAGAACTGCGCGCGGCATCCGACAGCCTGATGTCACGCATGCGCGGGGATGCCATGTTTCGCGATGTCACCAGCGATTCTCAACTGAAGGGTTTGCAGGCTCGGCTCAATATCAATCGCGACAAGGCCAATCTGCTCGGCGTGCAGATTTCGGACATCCGCTCCACGCTCTACAGCGCTTTCGGCGAGCGCCAGGTTTCGACGATCTACACTTCCAGCGACAGCTATCAGGTCATCATGCAGGTCGCCGATGAAAGCCGTGCCGATGAGAGCGCGTTCGACAGGATTTATGTGCGCACCAAGAACGGCACGCTGGTTCCGTTGTCGGGCGTCGCAACCGTCGAGCGCGAATTGGGCCCCATCTCGATCAACCACACCGGACAGCTCACGGCGGTGACCGTCTCCTTCAATCTTGCTCCCGACGCGTCATTGGGCGAAGCATCCAAACGCATCGAACAATTCAAGCACGAACTCAACATGCCGTCGAGCATACTCACCAGCTACGGCGGCGACGCGGCGGCGTTCCAGGCTTCACAGGCGAGCCAGATCATACTGATCGCCGCCGCGCTGCTGGTGATCTACGTGCTGCTCGGTGTGCTGTACGAGAGTTATATCCACCCGATCACGATCCTTTCCGGGCTGCCCTCGGCTGCCATCGGCGCATTGGCGATGCTGTGGCTGTTCAACATGGATCTTTCGATCATCGCGATGATCGGCATCCTGTTGCTGATCGGCATCGTCAAGAAAAACGCCATCATGATGATCGACTTCGCGCTCGATGCGCAGCGCAACGGTGGCATGGCACCGCGCGAAGCGATACGCACCGCCTGCCTGCTGCGCTTCCGCCCGATTATGATGACCACCTCTGCGGCGTTGATGGGCGCGCTGCCTATCGCCCTCGGCATGGGTGCCGGTGCAGAACTCCGTCAACCGCTTGGACTCGCTGTCGTCGGCGGGTTATTGTTCTCGCAGGTAATCACGCTTTTTATCACGCCTGTGATCTATCTCTACCTCGACCGTTTTTCCGGCAGTGGGCCGCTCAAGCTGGCGGGCGACAACTAACCCCGAACACCGCCAATGCAGCAAGCGACCCACCCCAGAAGTTTGGCTTTCCCGAAAGCGGGACTTCAGCGCAAAGCGAAGGGCTGCGCCCTTTTGCTTTCATCTCCAATATTTTGGCATCTCTGAGCGAGCTGCCCGCAACCACAAGTCAATCTGGGCGCGGGTTAAGCCAAAGAACAAGGCGGCAGAAACAGCGGCGCTTGCACCAACTGCGTAGTACAAAACAGCGAAATCATGCTGGTTCATTTTAGCTCTCCTTACATGTAGTGCGTGTAGTGAGTATCGGCAATAAACAGCAAGATTTTAGACATTGCACAGATTGAACCTAAAAAACGCAGTTGACGGAGTGGTAGGGGCGAATTCATTCGCCCGGACAATAGGTTGCGTGCGAATGAATTCGCACCTACAAGAGAGGCCCAACGCGTTGAAGCAAAAATGATATTGCCCGACAACTGCGTTTTTTAGGTTGAATTATCTGCTTATAAGCACTACCGCTCATTCCGGAAAATTGACCGTTCATCCCGCCGGTCTGCAAGTCATCCAAAAGTTCGTCCTTTTATCTCCAAAGCTTTGACCTTTGTAAGGTTGGATTCCAATATGTGCTCGCCTTACAGCATCAGCGTATCGGAGGAATTGGAAATGACCACCACAATTATCGGCATCATCATCACGCTTCTGACCATCGAAGCCGACAAGTTTACGCACTATCAACATCGCGTATTTCCGGTAGTGGCTCTCGTTGGCGTACTGACGATTCTCGCTTCGCTTTTGCTGTAGGTGTATGCGCTGTGGAATATCGCTAACGTTACGGAGGCCGACATGATCAAGAACCTTAATGACAATACGCTCTACATAAAAAAGTATGAAGACAACCCAGCCGGGAATAGCCATGAGTGGATGGCTATTGCTTCCTTGATCTCGGTAATCGTATTTTTAGGCTATTTCATTTTTGGATAAGCCTAGAGTAAATGAGCATTTTGAGTCCGATTTTAACGCCGCAATGCGCCCTTCAGCGCTTTGTGACTCAGCAAGATTAGTGCTCCCTGCCATCGACCCGTGGCTGCATCAGCATGGGAATATACCGCCATGCGAGTATCGAAAAACAGGCGAACCAGCAAAATGCCGCGAGATATATCCAGTAAACGTAACCGGCAGGGTAAACCAGCGGCGCAACGACGCGGAACACAAACGCCATGATAATGATCCATAGAACCAGTTTGTCGGCTGCATCGAAAACCACCTTCCTGCCCGTATGCCCCTTCGATATCCTGACCACCATGCCGGGGATGATCAGCCCCATCACGCCGAAAGTGAAAACATGCATGGAGATGGATGCAACCCATTCCGGAAAGACGACATGCCTGGCAAATTCGATCAGCAGTTGCGCGGTGAGCGCGAGATAGCCCAGATACATGACTCCGATATCGAGCCGCCGCATGGCCAGCTGGGGTTTCCAGAAAAAGAAGCGTCCTGCCAGCAATAGCGCGAGCAGCAGCGCAATCCAGCCGGATAGCTGTACCGGCATCAGGCTTTCAAACACGAGCGCAAGCCCGAGAATCCTGATCGCCTTGTTCAATATCGGGTTACTCAGGATCGAAACCTGAAACCCGGCCTTCATGAATTGCGCAAGCGTCCGCTCCAGCATCACCAGGAATGCCATCCTGAACAGGCCCAGCGTCATGCTCCAGCCTGCCTGCGCATATTCCGCGCTCAACATCAGATTTTTCGCCACCAGAAAAATCGGAAGGATAATCAGAAAAAAGACGTTGTCGCTACGGTAGGTATCATCCTTGCGGTTGCGGATCAGCGTCCACAGTACCATCGCAACGATCGCCCCCAGAAACAGATTGTTTGAAATCCTGAACAGGAATGGTGGCCAGCTTCCCCCGAACCACATTCCGGCGCGCTCAAGCAGCCACGCGGCTGCAAGAAACATCAACGAATAACCGTGGTAACCCCGCACATTCACCCAGTTCTTGGTCGAGGTCAGCATGAAACCGCCGAGAACAGCCCAGCCGAAGCCGAAGAACATCTCGTGGGCATGCCATTGCACCATGGAAAACGGCATGGCTGGCATCGAAATGACACCCGAAAAAAATAATGCCCACAAGATCGGCAGGCTCAATCCGGACAGGCACGCCAAGCCAAAGAACGGGCGAAACCCCACCAGCCATAGCGGATGTGCAGACAATTTCATCTTGCCCCCCTGCTGCCGACTTGTGCAAACCATTCAGCGTGTACGCCCGATGGATAAACCTGGGTCAAGCCGCATGACGGGCATATGTGTTTTAGAACTGATTGAAGCATTCGATCACTTTCCTTTTACAAAATTAAAATACCCTCTCTCCAAAATACGGGGAGAAGTGCGTTCTCGCCGGGCGAGTTTCACGTTTCTACGCTATTTGATTTCTTCCACCTTGATCAGCACGCTGCGCTGTTCGCGCATCCGGGATACATCGCGTGTGGAAATGGTCGAGCCGTCATTGCTTTTCTGTTGCCCTATCCCCCCGATTTCCAGCCATTCCCCCAAGCGGCCCGATACGGTGCTGGAGGTCTGCTGGATGCGTATGGTCGGCTGGTCACCGCTGCCCGACATACCGCCCGGTACGCCCCCCGGTACAATGGAATCGTTCTGGGCGCTGATTTCCAGCGTTACCCTGTCTCCATTCACGCGCGGCAAAACATAAAACCCGCTGCTCACTTCCTGATATTGCGTGCTGTCGATCACCCGGGTGCCCCACTGGTTCTGTATCACCTGACGTTGCGGGACGGCCACGGACTGCCCGCTATGCACCAGTGCGCGACTGCCTTCCAGCACTTGCAGTTGCTGGGTTTTACGGTCATCTTCGAGCGAGCGGGTGCTGATTACATGTGTTTTTAACCTGTCCCTGCCTTGCCCCAGTTCGACATTCAGCCCGCTGTTGTTGCCGCTGCCCGGCACGCTGATCCGGGTCTCGCGGTTCAAGCCCACATTGCCGGATACTTCGGTCAACCGCGCGACGGTTTCGCTGTCCACGTTTTGCATCACGGTGATTTTCAGGCTGCGCGGTGCAACGTCGATGCTTTCCAGCAACTTCCTGATTTGTGCCAGGTTGTGCGGCGAGGTGCGCAGGATAAGCTGATAATTCATGCCGCTGGCAACATCTTCCTTATCCAGCAACGGGCGGATGATGGGCAGCACCTCTTCGGCGCTGCGATGCTTGAGCGCAATGATCTCCAGTTCCGCAAAAACCGGGACAGAAAATAACAACAAAACAAGCCCCGCAAAAATATTCTTCATAAAAGCTTCCTGTAAACGATGCTACTTTACTGCAAACTTCGCGCTGCTCAACGCGCGCGCCGCTTTCAATTCCTCTGCGAGCTGAAACACCGACATCGCGTAAAAGTCGCTGTTGTTATAGCGCGTGATAACGTCGAAGTTATTAAATGCCAGCCAGAATTCCCTGCCCTCCTCTACCGTAAAATCGACCAGGCGCGCAGGTTTTTCAGACGCAGAGCCCGCATTTGGCACTACCCCCACCGCAGCCCACCCGGACAGGCTGCGCGGCGTCCTGATCTCGCCGGGGCAGGTATCCTCCCCAACTTTTGCGCGCACCGTGACCGGCTCGCCCCTGATCCAGCCGTAACCTTTCAGATAATTGGCAACACTGCCTATCGCATCGCCATTTTCGCGCAGCAAATCGACCGTGCGGTTGCTATTGAAATCCACAGCATAGTTGCGATAGCTGCTCGGCATGAATTGCGGGATGCCCATCGCACCGGCATAGGAACCGCGTATGGCCAGCAAATCGAACTGCCGGTCGCGCGCCAGCAACAAATAATTTTCAAGCTCGCCGCGAAAAAAATCCGCGCGGCGCGGATAATCGAATGCCAGCGTGGTCAGCGCATCCAGTACCAGAAAATTGCCGGCATTCTGCCCGTAGAGGGTTTCAACGCCAATCACCGCGATGATGATCTCCTGCGGCACACCATATTTCCGCTCGGCGCGGCGCAAGGTATGCCGGTATTTACCCCAGAATTCCAGCCCGAACCTGACGCGCTTCGGGTTCACAAAAGATGCGCGGTATTCCGACCAGGGTTTGATGGTTGCGGGCCGGGAAATCGCCTCGATCACATCCGGGCGATGCTGCGCACGGTCGAGCACATTTTCCAGTTCGTTGCGCCTGAACTGGTGTTTGGCGACCATCTCGTCAATGAATTCGGGAATGCCCGGAAGCGTGGCGGAACAGGCGGGTTGCGGCACAAAAATCCATGCCAGCAATGCAATGGCAAAATGGGTCATTCTCATAGCTGTATTTTAACCGATGGCCGCTCGACAGGCTGCCGCAATTGCTGGTAAATTCCATCCTTATTCAATCACTGAAAGAACCCTGTCATGAATTCCCCCACCCAGCATCATCCGCTCATCATTCTCGGCTCCGGCCCCGCCGGGTACACCGCCGCCGTGTATGCCGCGCGCGCCAACCTCAACCCGGTGCTGATCACCGGCATGGCGCAAGGCGGCCAATTGATGACCACCACCGAAGTGGACAACTGGCCGGCCGACCCGGACGGTGTACAAGGCCCGGAACTGATGCAGCGCTTTTTGCAGCACGCCGAGCGCTTCAACACACAGATTATCTTCGACCACATCCACACCGCGAAGTTGCAACAAAAACCTTTCCTGCTGACCGGCGATGCGGGCAGCTACACCTGCGATGCGCTGATCATCTGCACCGGCGCATCGGCGCAATATCTCGGCCTGCCTTCCGAGGAAGCCTTCATGGGACGCGGCGTTTCAGGCTGCGCGACCTGCGACGGGTTCTTCTACCGCAACCAGGATGTGGCGGTGATCGGCGGCGGCAATACCGCCGTGGAAGAAGCCATGTACTTGGCCAATATCGCGAGGCGCGTCACGCTGGTGCATCGCCGCGACGCCTTCCGCGCCGAACGCATCATGATCGACCACCTGATGGAAAAAGTGAAAGAAGGAAAAATCGTCCTGCAACTGAACAGCGTGCTCGACGAAGTGCTCGGCGATGCCAGCGGCGTAACCGGCATGCGCGTTAAAAATGTGCAAAGCGGCGAGAAGCAAGACATCGCCCTGACCGGCGTGTTCATCGCCATCGGCCACAAACCCAATACCGATATTTTCGCCGGGCAACTGGAAATGGATAACGGCTATATCCGCACACAAGGCGGCAACAAGGGCAATGCCATGGCGACCAGCATCTCCGGCGTATTCGCGGCAGGCGACGTGCAGGATCAAATCTACCGCCAGGCCTGCACCAGCGCGGCGACCGGCTGCATGGCGGCACTCGACGCGGACAAATACCTCGCCTCGCTGGGCAAGGTTTAAAGGTTATTAGTCCACGAAAAACACGAAAGCCACGAAAGAAAACAATACGCCGCCTGGAATGAAGAGAGAGTTTGTATCTTTCGTGCTTTTCGTGTTTTTCGTGGACTGGCAGTTTTTTTAAATGAATAAGCCACCGCCACAAGAAGCCGCAGATGCCGCGCTGTTCCGCGCGGCAGTCGGCGAAGTAAGCCCTCTACCCAACCAGAACCGCGTCAGGCCGCAAAAACCGCCGCGCAAGCCTTTGCTGCGCTCTCCCGCCGAATCCCCCGCCATTCCGGACACACTATCCGATTTCGCCCCCGAGAATACGCCGGATGATTTTTTGCGCAACGGCCTGTCGCGCATGACCCTGCGCAAGCTGCGGCGCGGCCACTGGCCGGTGCAGGATAGCCTCGACCTGCACGGCAATACCAGCGATGCGGCGCGCAAACTGTTTCAGGGATTCCTGCACGGCGCCGCGCAACGCGGGCTGCGTTGCGTGCTGGTGATCCACGGAAAGGGAATGAACAGCCGTGACGGCGAAGCGGTGCTTCGCAAGCTCGCACGGCACTGGCTGGCGCAACGCCCGGATGTGCTGGCCTATTGCGACGCACTACCCAAAGACGGAGGCAGCGGCGCAGTGCTGGTGTTGCTTAAAGTTGTTGAAATGCCTGCCGAATAATTTTCGGAATAGCGGACAAGCTGGATAATTTTCAGACGGCCTGCCCCGCCGCATAGCCTGAAGCCCACGCCCACTGGAAGTTATAGCCGCCCAGTTGCCCGGTCACATCCACCACTTCACCGATGAAATACAGGCCGGGCACGTCGTTGCATTCCATGGTCTTCGATGACAGCGCGCGCGTGTCGATTCCGCCGCAGGTCACTTCCGCCTTGGTGTAGCCTAGAGTACCGCTTGGTGTGATCTGCCAGTCGTGCAGTTGCGCGGCGATTTGCTTGCGCTGTTTGTCGTTGTATTGGTTGAGCGGCTTGTTCTCTATTTGTTTATGCTCGGCCAACTGCGCGCACCATACTTCGGCGAAGCTTTTTGGGAACCATTGCGCCAGGTAATTGCCGAGCAATTTCTTGCTGCTCTTTTGTTCATCCAGCAGGGCTGCCATGCCGCAATCCGGCAACAGGTTGATGTGCAACGGCTGTCCATGCTGCCAGTAGGAGGAGATTTGCAATATTGCCGGGCCGCTCAGGCCGCGATGGGTCACCAGCACATTTTCGCGGAACGACCGCTTGCCGACGGTGACGACCGCATCGAATGAAACGCCCTTCAAATCTGCGTAAGGCTTCCAGTCGTCCGGCGCAAAACTCAGCGGCACCAGCCCCGGTTTGAGCTTGGCAATGGGGATGCCGAATTGTTCCGCGACGTGGTAACCGAACGGTGTCGCGCCGGTATTGGGGATGGACAGGCCACCGGTGGCAATCACCAGCGATTTTGCTTCGAATTCTCCGCGCGAGGTAGCGACATAGAATTTTTTTTCCTTTTTGATTTCCCCGACCTCGCAATTCATGAAGCGCTTCACGCCCGCCGCGTCGCACTCTTCGCGCAGCATCGCGACAATCACATCCGATTCATCATCGCAGAATAACTGCCCGAGCGTTTTTTCGTGATAGCCGATGTTGTGCTTTTGTAATAGCGCGATGAAATCCTGCGGCGTATAGCGCGCCAGCGCCGAGCGGCAGAAATCCGGGTTGGCGGAAATGAAATTCTCCGGTTTTGTGTTGAGGTTGGTGAAGTTGCAATGCCCGCCGCCGGAGATGCGAATCTTCTCCGCGAGTTTTTTTGCATGGTCGAGCAACACCACGGAACGCCCGCGCTGCCCTGCCTGCAAGGCGCACATCATGCCCGCTGCGCCGGAGCCGATAATAATTACATCTGTTTTCATTTTTTTCCTTGCAGCCTGTTTCGGCAGGCGCCTGATGTCCGTGATGTGCCCGGTTAGGGAGTTGAAAATTATAAATAACCTGTTTTAGCATCTCCGTAGAGGCCGCGATAGCGTTGATCGCAGCCTGGAGGCCACTCCTACACGGATGCTGCGGCTCGCTTGATTTTGGATGAGCGGTGTCTTGGTAATTTAACTCCCTTAGGCCTTTTCCAGTTGCACCCAAAGGCAATTGCCTTTGCTCGCCTTGTCGATGTCGGCAAGCCGTTGCGCATGTTCGGCCAATTCTTCCGCGCTTGGCTCCAGCACGCGCAGCTTGGGGCGCGATGCATCGTTGCCCAGCACTGCCGGTTGGCGCGTTTTGGGTGCCTGATCGTCGCCAAGCAAGCTGTCTTGCCCGCGCGTCATCGCGAAGTAAACTTCGGCGAGCAATTCGGTATCCAGCAACGCACCGTGCAGGCTGCGATGCGAGTTGTCGATCTCATAGCGTGCGCATAGCGCATTCAGGCTGTTCTTCTTGCCCGGATGCATTTCGCGCGCGACCTTCAGCGTATCCATTACCACGTTCTGCAATGGTGGCAATCCGATCAAATCTAGCTCGTGATTGATGAAACTCATATCGAACGGGGCATTGTGGATAATAAGCTCCGCGCCTTCGATGAACTCCATGAAGCTGGTTGCTATATCTGCAAATTTTGCCTCGTTCTGCAAACGCTCGTAGGTCAATCCATGCACGGCCACCGCCCCCGCTTCGATCTCCCGTTCGGGGTTGAGATAGCGGTGAAAGCGGCGCAACGACAGCTTGCGCCCATCCAGTTCGATCGCCGCCAGTTCGATGATGCGATGCCCCTGTTTGGGGTCGAGCCCGGTGGTTTCGGTATCTACTACGATTCGTCTCATATTTTCTGCCAATTTGTTTTTGCAGGGCGGGTTCTACCCGCCGCGCTTCAAAAGATGTCGGGCTCAGCCCGACCTACAACTTCCCCTGTATCAGCTCCACACCGCGGTTCGCCAATTCGTCCGCGCGCTCGTTGCCGTCATGCCCGGCGTGCCCTTTGACCCAGACCCATTCGATGTCGTGTTGCGCCGCCAGCGCATCCAGCCTGCGCCACAAGTCCTCGTTCTTCACCGGTTTCTTGTCGGCCGTCTTCCAGCCGCGCTGCTTCCAGCCGTGTATCCATGCGCTGATTCCCTGCTGCACATATTTCGAATCGGTGTGCAGGCGCACATGGCAATGCCGCTTCAACGCCTCCAGCGCGGAGATCGCCCCCAGCAATTCCATGCGGTTGTTGGTGGTAAGCGCTTCGCCGCCAAACAGCTCGCGTTCCTTGCCCTTGGCGCGCAGCAACGCCCCCCAGCCACCCACACCGGGGTTGCCCTTGCATGCGCCGTCGGTAAAAATTTCCACCACATCCTTATTCATTACTGATCTGTCCCGTTGCGTTGCGTAATCCTGTTATTCAATTTCGGCGATACCGGCAACAATCTTTTCACCAAACCGTTATTCCACTGTGGTTTGATCAGCCGCATCCCGGGCACACGTTTGATCGCATGCAAAAAATACACCCCGCCGCTCACCGCCCACCAGCGGTCGCCCGCCGCTTCCATAAAAGAATATCGCTCCAGCCATTTTGTTTTATAAAACGGCGGCGCATACGCGGCAAAACGTCCGCCCGCCACCTCGAAACCGAGTAACGCCAGCCAATCCTTGAGGCGCGGCAAAGTAATAAAATGGCCGTTCCACGGATAACACTCCTTGTTGCCCAGCACACGGCTGCGCATCCCCCCCAGCGCTCTTCGCATCCCCCACAAGCTGCGCGGATTAAAGCCGCTGATGACAAGACTGCCTTCCGGCATCAGCACCCGCTCAACTTCGCGCAGTATCTGGTGTGGATTCTCGGAAAATTCGAGGACATGCGGTATCAACACCAGATCAAGGCTGGCGCTGGCAAACGGCAGCTCCGCGCAGCACAGGCGCACCGAGTTTCCCACCTGATTGCCCGCGCTGAATCGCAACGGTATCCGGCTGCTGCGCAGAAAATCATGCTCGGGCAAACCCAATTGCAGCGCGTTGTAACCGAAAATATCGCTCACCGTGCGATCGAAATACGCCTGCTCGCGCGTCAGCACATACTCCCCTTGCGGGGTCGCAAACCACTCGCTCAAACTTTTCGCAGTTAACTTACAATTCGGCATCTTCCATTTTCCAATTTGCCCCATGACCGGCATTACCGCGATACCCGCACTGCGGGACAACTACATCTGGGCGATCCACAACGGTCGGTATGCTGCCGTGGTCGATCCCGGTGAAGCCGCGCCGGTACTGGCTTTTCTCGATGGGCGAGGCCTGCAATTAAGCGGCATCCTGTGCACCCATCGCCACGCCGACCACACTGGCGGGATCGCGGAATTGCGCGAAGTATACAACGTGCCGGTGTACGGGAGGCAGCATCCCGGCAATCCGCACATCAGCCACGGCCTGCGCGAAGGAAACGAGCTGAAACTCGACGCGCCAGACATCAATTTCGGCATACTCGAAATCCCCGGCCACCTCGACGACCATCTCGCCTTTATCGCTCCCGGCATCTTGTTTTGCGGCGACGTGTTATTTGGCGCAGGATGCGGAAGGAATTTCGAAGGAACGCCCGCGCAGTTGCATCGTTCCCTGCAACGCCTCGCGCAACTGCCCGGCAACACCCTCGTCTATAGTGCGCACGAATACACCGCCGCCAATCTCCGCTTTGCGCTGGCCTGCGAACCGCATAATCCGGAGATACGCCAGCGTATCGAACAGGTTGCGCGGCAACGCGCAGAAAATCTGCCGACCCTACCTTCCAGCATCGCGCTGGAAAAAGCCACCAACCCCTTCCTGCGCTGCACCCAGCCGGAACTCATCCGCACCCTGCAATGGCGGGGGCTGGCGGATACGGATGAACTCAGCGTGTTTATTGCCTTGCGCGAATGGAGGAACCATTTTTAGATTGCGATGAATACCGTTCTGGTTTATCCTGCGCGCCCTTTCGGAGAGGTGGATGAGCGGTTTAAGTCGCACGCCTGGAAAGCGTGTTTGGGATAACATCCCAACGGGGGTTCGAATCCCCCCCTCTCCGCCAAAATCACAAAAGAAACCATTATAGTTCAATTTGTTATTGGTTTCTTATTTATAAAACCCACATGCCAAAATGTTAACTTTTGGCGCACCTTGCCCGTAGAATATAGGCTCATATTCCCTACCAGTGTCCCCGTTTTGTCCCCGAATGTCCCGCAGTATCCCAGCACAACTGTCCCCGTTTTGTCCCTAAATTAGACGCAAACCATCCTGCCTCTCAATATCGAAGCCTATTGAAGCAGATTTTCTTGAACCGCGCTCGCGGTGGATATGAACGAGGCTCATTGAGTTCAAAACTGTAGCCTACCTATCGGTGCGATTAGGCAAACCCATCACTTTGCGTAGCTCAGATTTTTTGGGGCGACCGACCCGCCTTGGTAGCGGATCAATTTGAAGGGTTGGAATCGATGGTATTGCGGGAACAGATTGGGGGCGTCGCCGATCAATGAATTCAGCAATATCAGAGATACACACATAGCGGCGACCACCAATCTCAATGGTTGGGAGCAGCTCTTTTCCTTCGGCTCTAAGATTTCTTAGAGTTTTTACCGAGATTCCTCCAATAATCTCCCCTGCCTGTTTTTCCGGTACTACCGCCATCCCCCCAGCAGCAGCGCGAACCACATCAAAGGTATCCATTTCGATTAGCCCTACAATTCACATCAATCACATTGCCAATGCTCGTTACGAATGCCAAATGAGCTGGTGTTTTTGAAAATGGCCTATCAATGAACCAGGCCACTCAGGAATCATAGGGACATTACAAGATCAATCGGGGCTGAAATGCGCTCTTCCGGGTCACATTTCAACCAGCAAGAACTATGGCCCAAAGAGAAACCCACTGTGGTTTTTCTGATGTAACGACTGGAAGTGGTTGGCCAGACCATATCAACCGAAATGCGAACTTGGAAGGCGCATTTCAACCGCTCACTCTATGAGCGTGGCGTTACCATGCCCTCATGATTTCGAAGGAACATCGGATGCACACCACTGAACATGAAGATAGCCTTGCCATACTCACGCGCCGCCACAGCGGATTACTGCTACCACTCGCTGCAGCAGCTCAGGAAATCTGCATCAATCCAAGGACTGCGCACAACCAGATTAGCAAAGGCGTATTCCCGTTACCAACCATCCTTAGAGATCGCCGTCGGTATGTTCATATCACTGAACTAGCCAGCTATCTTGATCGACTTCGCCAGTGAGCGGTCAAAATAATCCGTTAAATATTGAGGTTCTGGCTAACAGTGCATGATGCCGCTGGCGAGTTTTATTTCACTTTCCTGCTGCAAAGATAACGCGTTCACGCAACTCCTTTCCCGTTTTGAAATGCGGCATATACTTGGCAGGCACTTTCACTTTTTCACCGGTCTTGGGATTCCGCCCCAGACGTGGAGGCCGGTAATTTAGACCAAAACTACCGAAGCACCGAATCTCGATACGCCCTCCGTGTGACAGCGTATTTGACATGGCATCCAGAATCACTTTAACGGCAAGGTCAGCATCCTTGGCGAGTAGTTGCGGATGCAGTTCGGCTAAACGACTGATGAGATCGGATCGGTTCATACCTCATTCCTCAATGTAAAATCGCTGGTGGCGCTTCATCTTTCTTCTTGCCGCCGTTCCCACATCACTGATTTTTGTTCTTCAGTATAATAAATCCGGGTTCTGTATTTCATCATCAATACCTCATCCTTTCTTCTAAGAAATCAGTTGAACCCGCCACGCAAACCGGCTCTTCACCGCACATCATGAAAGCTTGGCCAACCGTTCCGCAACTGACGGGTCAAATCCCCGCTTTACCAATAGCTCACCTATCGTCGATTGCCGAGACTTGAGCGCATCAGCCACGAACTCTCTTCGATCTTCAATAACAGGAAGCACTTTCTCTCGCAGGAAATCTCGTTCGGCCGGCAACAGTCGTTCATCGCCAATCACCCTTGAAATTGCTTCCGGAAAGTCTGCGCTCATGCGCGACAAGACGCTGCGGACGAGCCTTGGTGCCACACCGGCCTCATAGGCCATCGCATCCCAATGATGCCCCTCTATCCAGCCTGGCTTGTTCTCTCCGGCGATGGACATGGCCATAGTCTGCCTAGGCAGATACACCTCCACGCACAGCATGTCGTAGAACGGTGCAACCGCAGCCTTGTGGCCGCGCATCAGGAAGGCAATGTTCTTCGCGTGGGCGTCCAGATTGCCGATCAAATAGTTGAAGGCAATCCACTGGACAACAGCATTGGCAGCCACGACTGGACGATCCATGAAGGTGCCTCGAAGCACTTCAAACAAGTGATGCAAACCCAGGCCGCCCTCGTTCTCATATTTCTTTGATGGTGCGACACCCATCGCCTGGCACAGGTCTATCTGGTGGAGCCGCCTGAAGGCCTTATCAGCCCCCGTGCCCAATGGTTCCCGGTCAAACCGCTTGATGACATAAAGCGGTTCGGTGAGGTGCAGCAATCCAACCGCAGGTACTGGAACCTTCAGCTCATGAGCCAGGCGCATGCAGAAAAATTCATTCGCAGGGCAATATGGGAAGTCCGCACTGGCATTTTCCGGCTTGACGATGTGGGTAGATGGCGCAGAACCTTCTGGCAGGAACATCGCGCCATTGGCGTCAATACGCAGCCCCAGTTTTTCCTGAGCGCCCGCCAGGGACATGCGGATTTCGTCCCATGATGCCATCAAGGGGAGATTGCGCGCTCTGGAGGCTTTGATCTTTTCCTGTAGCGCCTCTTGTGAAAGTGGCACCAGAATTTCCTTGGTCGCTGCCGCGAGTCCTTCGGGGGTCAGCGACAGCGCCCCGGCTGTATCCTGCCCATGTCTGACCAGAAGCGCCCAAGTATCGCGAGGATCTATCCTGTCCCGAGTAGCGATCAGGTCTCGCAGTCTGCCTTCTGGCAACAGATTCTCGAAGAACCACTCGACCGGCTTGTCGTTCGCGGTATCTTCATACTTCTTGGTGGCAATTGGAAAGTTGGGCGAAAGTGAATAATCCGTCCACTCGGTCGCGTAGACGAATTTCCACTGCCCTTTCTTGACTTCCAGGGTTCCAACCGGAATCCCATTGGCCGAGACGATCAAAACGCTCATGCCGTTTCACCCGGCAGCCTCAGCCTGACATCAATGCCGAATCGGCTACAGACGGACAGGACTTTCCCAATCTGTGCCGTGGATTTTCCTTGCTCCAGGCCGTTGAGAAATGGCAGGCTGACATTGCACAGCGCAGCGGCATCGCGTTGGGTCAGCCCGGATTCCTTGCGCACGGCACGAAGTATTTTTCCCAACTCGGTGGCAGAGGAGATAGCAACCTCTCTATGTGCCATAACGCCCCCATAAAGATAAACGAGCGTTGAATTTTGCCTCGCATTCGCCCAAAATGCAAGAAAAACTCAACGCTCGTTGATTATTTCAACCGACATACCCTGTAATGACTCCCTTGGTTGCTTACTTCTTCTTGGCTTTACCCTTGCTGGCAACTGCCTGCTTGAAGGTGGCACCTGCAGAAAACTTGGGCACCGTCATCGCTGCGATCTTGAGTTTTTCGCCGGTTCTCGGGTTCTTGCCCTCGCGCGCCGCGCGCGCTGTCGGCTTGAATGTGCCAAAGCCAACCAAGGCTACCGAATCTCCCTTGGCAACAGCCGTTACAATCTCGTTAATCAGAACATCCAAGGCACGGCCAGCGGCCGCCTTGGACAAATCAGCTTTGGTAGCCAGCGCTTCGATCAGATCGGATTTATTCATTGAGTTACTCCCCTGTTGGTTGTTAATAAAATTTGAATCTTATCTCATTTTTGAATGAGCTGATTGCGCGAAAGCGCTCGTGATGCCGCGCCGAGGTCGATCCCTTCGGTCGGCGGTTGCCCGTCACGGCACAGGTTGAGTTCGTAGCGAACTGCAAACGGGATCAATTTTCCGCCCTGTGTCGGCACCGCATCCTGCATCAAGGTCGCTTGCAGGCGAGCACAACCTGCTTCGGCAAATTTCTTCACTGTCCTGACCTGAATCATCACGGGCGCAGAGGAACGTGTCTGTGCCTTGAAAAATTCGGCCATTGGGCCACTCAGCTCTCCATCGGACTGACCATTGGGAGCATCAATCGCTGCGATCAAATGCCGTTTCAAATCCGCCGCAAGAATATCCTTGCTCGCGAGAAGCGCGAAAAAGCAGAGAGCCATCGTGAGTGCTTTCGTATGTCGGTTCATGGGTTGTAGTAGCTATTGACGCGTTGCAAGACGGTGCTTTGCACGTTCTGCCCGAAAGACGAAGCGCTTGGCACACGCACACTGGCGGCGATTTCCTGGACGAATTCGCTCATATCGATACGAGAAAAATCGAGCTGCTCAAACTCCGCCGTGGTGAATCCAGAGCAGTCTGGCCCCTCGGCACTGCCCCACCCTTTGCCCACCTGCCCCCTGCCCTGTTCATTGATGATTCTGGCCAAGCGGGAGTTGAAGCAGCAATACGATTCTGTCTGCTCGATACAGGTTTTAATAATTGGCACGCGCGCAGAGCAGAATGACCCGACATGAACGCATAGGTTGGCATCCCTGTGCATCGCCAGAAGCTGCTCGGATTGCTCGCACGACAGAAGCTCCGAAATCAATTGAATTGCCACTGTTGCCGCCAGAGAATAGGGATCAAAGTACAAATTGAAGCTACCCAGCGATCCGAGCGAATAGACGGGGCCACCGAGCAGTCCACTGGTCACCGTTCCCGTGGAAAACGTCATTCCATAAAAGTTGAACGACGGCTGAAAATCTGTGGGTGTAAAAAGCACCCCCGACGAAATCATGGCCTGGGCGCCAGCTTCGATATAGCCGGAGTACTGTGGGTACATGAAGTCGAACATGTATTTGCTGCCCGCATTGATCGCCATCTGACCACCGGCAAAAGCACCCTGGATGGTTGCCGACATCAGTACATTGTTGCTTCTGGCCGCACCGCCCCCGCCCTTCTTGCAGCAGTTCACCAGGCCAAAGAGCTTCTTGCGGCACTGTTCCCCCACGCCTGTGAACAGTCGTTGATCCGCACCATAAACGCCTGCCTCGCGCGCCGCCTCCATCGACGCCATCGCTTTCCCGAAATTCTGATCGGCAGGATTGCTGGTGTCGAAGCACCCGCTCCCACCTTGGCAGAACGATCGCTGATCGCAAACCGTGCGCTGGGTCTGGGATGCCGGGGATGTCTGGCATGAATAGGTTCTTTCGCTCATGTCACAAGCCCCGGAAGCCAGTTGGTCAATACATTGGGAGGAGACTTGCGTACAACCCCGATCAATCAACGCATGGCAGTCGTTGGTCAGCGTCGCACCGGCACAGGTGTAATCCTCAGAGCGAGCCCAACAGGAATCTCCCGAGCTTTGTGCCCCAGCCGGTAAAGGGGATATGGTCGTCAAGCAGACCTGTAGCCCATTGATCGTTTTGCAGGGCGTGCTATCGGTACAGGTCGTCGCTGCGTGGACGCAATTGGTGCTTTGCGCGAATGAGCTGCACTGGCTGGTATCCAGTGTGTTCGACGTGATGGTGTAGGACGTATTGAGTTCAACCACTGTCGGGGTGCTCGTCGAGGCCGTGACGTTGGTGCATTGATACTGTCGGGTGTATTGGTTGCATGACCCGTCGAATGCCGTGCTGTCGCAGGTCGAACTGGCTAATGCACACCCTTGGGTAGCTTTGATGGCGGCGCAATAGTCGATATGATTCTCGGCAATGCAGGAATAGTCATCCAGATATTGCCAGCATGTCGCCGTGGAGTTAAGCCCGCCCGCTGGCGGTGTGACACCGGCCAAGCACACCGTCGCTCCACTGGGGTCGACCTTGCATGGCGTCGAGTCGACACAAGTATGCGCCGCCAGACGACAGCGGGAATTTTGAGCATAGCTGCTGCACTGGCTGGTGTTCGCGGTGTCCGTTGCCAGCGTGTAGGTATTGTCGAGGCGAACCGTGTTGGTGGGTGTTCCCTGGCTGGAGCTACACCGAAATGTCTTCGTGTAAGTATTGCAGGTGCCGTTGAAGGCGGCATCGCTGCAAGTTGAACTGGTCTGCGCGCAACCAGCCGCCGTCAGAGCCAAACAGTAATCAATAGAATTTGGTTTGATGCAGGTGTAGGTATCCTGGTACTCCCAACAGCCGCCGACGTCGGCCAACGTCACGACAACACCAGAAATTGTCTTGCTTGCGGTGCTATCAACGCAGGTCGAGCCTTCCAGACGGCAATCTCCGGCGACAGCTTGGCCCACGAATGTCATGAGTAGCAGCACTGCAAACGTCAGTGCCCTCATTACTGTGCCCGCTGTTGCAGAGTGGCGCACTCATTGGAGGTCCAACTGCTGACGGTTTTCGACATCGGCAATTGGAGTGGCGCCCCGGTTCCAGTCCCCCCGGAGGAATTGCACCCGGAACTGACATTGCGCATCGACGGCGTGCAGGTCGTCGAGCTACAACTCACGCTGAAATACACATAGAGATTGCAGCCGAACCCGAGGTTGCTGACGTAATAGTCGGTAACCGACTGCCCGGGAGCCACCGCAACCGGAAACCGGCCGTAACTCCCATCCCATGGATAGCCAATCCAGTTATAGTCGTAGCGATTCACACCGTCGTAGGATCGGTAAGGCTCCACCACATACGACCGGCCATCGTTTCCGCAGAAGATGTTCATGGCCATGTACGGGTCTACGCACCAGCTGCAATCCATAAACGCTGCCCGGCCCAGCCAAGCGCCAGGCGTGCATTGGCCAAATCCGACTGTGGCCGACACTCCACGCCGACAGCTCAATGTTTCATATCCCTGCACCGTCTGGTTGCATTGATAGTTGTAGCTGGTGTTCACCGCAATCTGCCGACCGATGTAACAGGTGGCATTACTGAGCGTTTGCATCTGCTCGACACACTGGTACAGATGATGTTGATCGACGGCGATCTGGCGGGCGGTCGAACAGAAATTACTGGTCACGGGCCGGTACTCGGTACAGACCTCTGTCGAAAACGTGGCCGGCGTGGTCTCCGTCACCACACGGCATTGCTCCGTACTCGACCCGATATTGACGCCAGTGACCTGCAAGGTTGGGTTGCTGGCGATGGAATTGGCATGACTGATCAGAGGATCGGTAGCACGGTCAATCGAGAAGGCAGGCCGCACACTCGGGTTGCGTGCCACAAAATTCACCGCATCACACTCCTGCCGCCGATAGGCATCGGTATCCGGCATCTGGCTAGCGCAGTCCGTAACCTTGGTGGCACCGGGTCCAGATAACTGACCCTGCCCTCCTTGGAACAACTGGGTTTGCGTGGCACTCTGCCCATACCCTGGAACCATAGACGCGGCATTCCCGCTACCGATGCTCTGAAAGGTGCCACTGATCGAGCCTGATCCAAGTGCGCTGCCCTCGGTGAATGCCGTACCTGAGTCATAGCCCTGCGCTACCGCATTGGTAGCGGCCGCCATGAAAACCATGCACCAGACAAAAAGGCCCCTCACGGACGATATCCAGCTAATCTTGTGGAATAGTGTCTTGCCGCTTCTGCCCAGGTCGGTGCCTGGCGTTCAATGAGATCAAGGGCGTAGTCCTGACCAACATCGCCATCAACCTTGATATAACTTGCCGGAGCAGCGCATCCGTCCTCGCCGATCTTGGTCGCTTGCCCTGACCGGGCGATTACCAGTGCCGGTACTTGAGCCACCTTGAACTGTTTGAAGGCCGGGGGATGAATGATGGCCGTGACATTTCTCTTACCGACCAAGGCAGCCAGTTCCTCTCCCATTCTGCTCAGGGAGTTGCCTTTGAGACCTCGAAGCACGAGGACGGCGCCCGACTTCTCCGACTGAGCGACGATTCGCTCAAGCGCTTCCTTCGGCATCGAGAACGAGACGAAGACCATCAACTCGGGGATGTCAGATGGCATTGCTGCCCTGGGCGGAGACGCATGGCGATAGGACTCTGCGATCTGGGAAATGTCCGGGCTCTTGGCTACTGGCTTCGGTAATGCGTCAGTTTTTGGCACCGACAACGGATTCATTACTCTGTCCGACCTTATCCCCTTAAGAGCTTCTTCCATGCGTTGCCGCTCCAGGCGCATGTCGCCATCGTTTGGCAGCACAGCCTGCGCCCATGCAGTGCTCGACAGGAAACACGCCGCGATGAGTACGCCGCATCGATATTGATTCATGGTTTCAAAACGCTCCCTGACAGCAGTTGCGCTTCCGGAAAACCATGTAGGCGAAGTCCTCGCCTTCAAAAGGATATTCCTTGCCCGCTCCCCACAGTACCGTTGATCGCCCCAGTGGCTGGCAGCATTTGCCAGCGATCTGCGCCGTCTGCGGGATCGGGTACAGCACCTGATACTTGTAGCCGGTCTTGTCCATGATCGGCTGCGGGTAATAGCCACAGAGCCCATCCTCGCCAGATGCCGCCCACATCAGCCCCTCACGATGCATCTTCGCAATCAGGCGGGTCATTTCCAGACTGGATGCCTGGACGCCGCCAATATGCGCCTGCACGTTTCCGTTAAGTGGATAAAGGCTTCCTTGGCATCCCGCACACCAGAACAACGTGTTCAGCGGAAACCCTGCTGTTGCCGCAACACAATCCGCAGCACAGGCAGCACGGGCCGGCAGATTGCCGAACAGAGCGACATCTGGATTGAAAATGAATGTCAGCTCGTCGTCGTGCCACATTGGATCGAGCTCGGTGAGGTAGGCCACGTCGAAGGAACTCTGCTCCAGACAAGCATTGTCGAAGATGGCTTCCAACCAGAAGATGATCGGATCGACATACCAATGCACCTGATAGAAGGACGAGGTCGAGGTGCTGTCCTGGCTGAAGCGCGAACCTCTCGGCGCATCAAACCCGGGATTCAGCTCAACGCCACCGAGACTGGTCATGCAAAACGGCCGACGCACGACATCCACGCGACGAACCGGCTCCCAGAAACTCACCTTGAACCCCACCCGCAATTGCGACGGGCACATGCAAACAGGGGAACCGCCGGGGTTGGGTGTGTCTTCCTGCCCCATGGATACTAGGTCAAGGCCGCCGAACCGGATGGGAAGCATGCAACTCCAGCAGATATCCGTGATCGGGTTCGCAAACCGCCCGGTACAGGTCGCCGTTGCATACGCTGGCAGCGATGCCCCTCCAGCGGCAATGGCGAGCACAAGGATGAGCGCAAATTCACGGAAGGACTTCATCGACCCTTAACCTCTTCCCGTCCTGAGTCACGACGGCTGGCACCTGATGAATGCCCAGACGGCGAACCAGCGTCCCGCCCTGATCGTAGAAAACCTGGCGCTTCCAGTCGCGCATAAGATTCAAGGGTTCACCGGCAACCATAATCGGCTTTACTGCTCGATCCTGATTCCGCAACAGTTGTTTGGCGAAGGAGACCTGCCGTCGATCCCTGCCATCAAAGAAGACGAGCTTTTCGCGAAGAGATGTGTGATCCAGTGGATTTACCTTCTGTCCACGAGCGAACAGAAGCCCCCCATTGGCACCGCGGATGTCCCGATCCAGCGTCCATGTTGGGTCGATAAAATAAGTGCGCTTGGCAACTGTCGTCTTAAGACCTGGGACAGGTTTGGGCTTCTCGACTGCACCAATGACATGATCGCGGTATTCGGCTTGCTTCCTGGCAAGCTCACCGCTTTTCTCCATCTGATTGAGGCGCGACTGGATGACTTCCAGCAGATCCGGCTCGGCAATATCGTAGGTCGGCCCGACGACACCGAGTTCTTCAGCGTGTGCGATAGGTGCCAGGCTGAAAAGCAGCATGGCAAAGAGATGGGGGCGAATCAACATGAGGTCGATTCTGGACGCGAGGTATCAGCGATGGATTTTGAAATGCGAACTTTTAGGGCGTATTTCGGTGACGCGAATCACATCAGATTTGATGTGTCTGAAAACATTGTGATGAGATGCCACAAATTGAAAGCTTATAAGTGGACAGGTGCTGCCATTGCAACTTCTTTCCAGCTCGTTTAGAGTGCATCCCACTTGCGCAACCGCCACGACAAAGCTGTGCCTCAATGTAAGCGCGTGGGTGCGGCGGATAATCAGAACAGGGGGCTGGAGTAAGAGTCCCGCCAGCGGGAACGACTAATCAGCAAGTTTGTTATTTAGGGGAATAACATGGTTGCAAGCCTTACTGCACTTGCTTTGCGCCGCTCCGGCAAACCGTGGCCTGCCCCCAATTGTCAACTGCATTTTCTTTTCGCCGCTTTAGCAAGTAGCGTTTTCTGATTTCGCAGGAGAAAACTACGTGCCGATAAATGTTTTTCTTGATTGCCTCTTATCTGATGCGAGAGGTAAGGGTTTTGCTCTCACCATGATTGATTCAGTCCAAATTGGACGTTTTCCTCGTGAGAGGCTGCAAAGGCTTATGCGCGACGTATTAGTCGAGTACCAAGCGGACAAGGAAAGTGTGACAACTTCGGCTTTGGCTATTGGCCTTATCAATAGAGTTGCCTCGGGATTTTTGGCTGATGCTCCTGAAAAGCATGTCATGGCCGGATATGTTGCCACCGATGCCAAGCCAAATGGAAAACTTGCCCACGCTCTCCGCTCCCAAACTATCACTTGGTGGTTGAGCGGCATATCAGATCCACATCTAATTCCCGAGCCCAAGCCGCCAAGCACTTCCAATGGTATTGCAGCCTACAAGACATTGATGAATGCAATCAATAAAAAAATCGCGGATTCTCCCGAATCTGTTTTTGATGCCGATATGACTTTGGGCTATGAAGTGCCAGCAAGGGCATTTATTGGGTTGGCTTGGCTCACACAAGAGTCTACCCTGCCATCGCCCCCTGTGACAGGTGATGATATTAGGGATGCGCTTGGTTTGGAAACCGCTATAACAGATTACCAAATTCTGTTAGTTTGCGATGCCGTGAACCTTGGTCACCACCTGACAGCACGCCCAACTTTTGCAGATGGAGGAAATAGTCGCTTCCGGATAATCCCGGATAGCAGTGCTAATGATCCGAGTTGGGGAACAACGGTACATTTAGGCAAACTATCCAAAGGTGATGCCTCCGTGGACGGGATGCCGGAAAGAGTTGCCGAGAAGGTTCCTCTGAGAACCTTGAAGCCAGAATTCAGGCCGATTGGGTGGATCGAAGCAAAGCGTGGTGATACTGTAAACGACTCGGATGATGCCTTTATGGAACGCTTGTTAAGGGGGCGGGACGAGAATGAATTATGCGAAATCATTGAGGAGTTGTTGAAGTGACGGTGTGCTTTCTCGAGAAAGATGTTCAAGCGATAGGCGATTATCAGTCCGATGATTACGCCGAATGGTTCGAGCGGGGTTTTCGACTGCTCAACTCAAAGGATGGAGATAAAGTCGGACGTATCTTCGCACCCCTCCATAATTTGTTGGCGCTGGCGCCATCCCACGTTGAAGGGCTGGAAGGCATATACCGTGCGCTATCGAATGAAACGAATGCAAAGCAACAATTCAGAAAAGGTTTGGCAGTTGCATTCAGCCGATTGGCTGATAGCTATAAAGATAATCCCAATGCACTGGGCGAAGTCTTGCTTCTTGGGCAACTCATTCAGGCGAGCGAGATTGTTCCACGATTGCTATCAACTTTTACGACCATAGGCGCCAGCGCAAATAACGGCATTTTGTTACGCCAAGCGCTGGGCTATCTGGCTTCATTCTCCAGTCATGACGAGGCCGCAAGAATTATCCACGATTTACTTACGCTGGCGGATGCTCCACCAGATTCAGCCATTTTTGGTTGGCTGACCATGTGCCGATATGACCCGGCGAGGTGGTCAAAACACCTCGATGATCTCAGGGGAAGAATCAGTCTCGCCCTCAAAGACTATACCGGGCCAAACACTTCTGTGACGGCCATGCGCTTCGCAGCCAATGTGCCGTTGCCCGAAGTGACGGCGCAACTGTATCTTCTTAGATACTCACGCAATCATTTGCTCAGCAAGGATGCCGACAACTGGTTACTTGATTCGTTGGTAAATGATGAAAATTCTCCCTATGTGGTTCTGCGCGATCAGGAGGGTTATTTGTACCTAAACGGCCGCCATGCCGACATTAGATTATGCAAGCCAATTGTGGATGCTGAAGACATGAACTCTGATACCTGCTGGTTCTTGAGCCGCGCATCCATTGAAATGGTTCCTCCGACCAACAATGAGGAACACTCTCCACGCCCTGAGATTGCTGACGACTTATCCATACTTGATCGGCTTTGTGGTTGGATTCGTGGGAAGGAAGAGCTAATTCCGGAGGGGGCAGGATGAATCAAAAATCATCACTTGCTCGAGAAGAAGCACATCTTAAGAACGCCGCCAGTCTACTGGTGTATGCGGATGGTTGGCTTACCGACATGGAATTTCGGAAGAATAACGGCAAAATTTTCTATGCCGTGGACACCGACATTGTCAACTTATTCATGTCGCCACTTGGCAGGGCGAAATATACCGACATTTTCGAGCAGGAAGACGGCGCGAGCGGGTTGTTGGCTTGGCTGCTCGCCGATTTTATTTTTATGGAACGCGATGGTCTGAAAATTGACCGCCCGTTTTATTTGGTACCGCCCCACGACGAGGAGCTTTTGCGGATTGCTGAAGCGGTGCATAGAAAAGTATTGACCCAATCCGATCTTATTGCGGTAGACATGGACGAGGTTACCGAGCGTTTCAAGAATCTGCTATCCGCTGACGACGCAGCCTCCAGCCTGAAATCGGCAGCGGGTGCAGCCGAGTGGCTGAGAGAAAATGCACAAGGACTAATTGAGTTATTCGAGAACAGGAGGCGGGGGCCGGAACTGGAATTGAAACGTTTGGCTCAGCTTTCTCGCGAACAAGTAATACAGCCGTTATACGGCGCAGTCATTCCCGGAATGAATCAGACCTTCCCTTGCCCTGACATAGAGAATAGCTTGTCAGACGCAGTGAAGTTTGGAGAAATGAAATCGCGGTGGCTGGAAAAACTCAGAAAGCACAAGCCGCCGAGGAAGCCAACCTATGCAATTGATGGAGATGCCGAAGTACTTGCGCGTATCGAGTGGGCAAACGAGGCCATAGAACCGAATGCGCGGCTGGTGCTTATTACCGGTTCGGAACATATCCACAAAGCGGCCTTTGAAGGTAATTCTGACTTTGCATTTTCCTATGTACGCCATCCGCGAAGTTTCCTTGCTGACCCGAACATGTTTATGTTATCGCTCAATGACGGCGAAGCGACTGTCACTGACGATTTCAAAGTTATGGAATGGCTGAACTTGTTTTTTCCGAGGGCGCTAAAGCCTTCCGAGGGCGGGGGTTCCGTAATAAATCGCGGTTTTATTAAGCGCTTCGCGCAAGACAGAAGACTGCCGGAAGATTTCTGGAAACTACTGGCTCAACTCAAAAAGGTGGAGGATTCCACCTCGCTACAGGATTATGTGTCGGAATGGGGTAGACATATCGAAAAACTTGCGGCAGCACGCAAAGTGCATCCCAATATCTTTCCTGACGACGAGACTGCATCCAATCAATTGGCTGAGGAGTTATTAGCACGTATCGAGGGAAATAAATCGGATGGTATTTATGCAGCGATTTATGATTCTTCCATCAAGTCATTGGATCAACTTTATTCCGCGCCAGCCTGGATAGGAATATGGGAGACAAGGAAAGAAAAGAAAGAAAGCATCAAAGGTGTTCCAGAGTTGCGCTTTGATCACGATGAAATTGCACAGCTATATGCTAACTCCGTAATGAAGCGATTGTTTGATAAGGATTGCCGAGACGTTGACTTGGTCAAAATGTACGGTGATTTAGCTTCCTGGGATGAAAGCAATTATCTAGCTCATGTAATTCATGCCCTTGCCTATGCCAGCAAGGGACACTGGCTTGCTACCATATCACTTGCCCGGTTAGCGGTGGCTATCCGGGATTGCATCCCAGCGGATGACAGAGGTGAGCGAAGAGGGCGCGAGGCGGCATATTTGGCTTCCGTGGCTGTGCTGCGGATTTCCGAGGATGTTAAGGGGCTTAAAGATGCGCAGGTTTGGCTGGATCAGGCGCGATTTCGCGACCCAGGTAACTGCGATTTGCGATTCGACAGCCAAGCCCTTGCCATTCGAAGAAGAAAATATTTTGTTGAGCATTTTCTGGACGATACAAGACCACCCAAGATAAATGAACTTGCCGATGCATGCCGTGAATTACGCGAACTCATAAAGCGAATAGAATCAGATGAGAAGAACATTAAAGTCCAAGCATGGTTACTTCGGCAATGTCTGACCAATTTGTTTCTGGTAGGCCTTTTGGCAGGCCGGTCTGCTGAAAAAGTTAGCTGCGTTGACCCGGAGGATTGTCGAAGTCTATTGCCAAAATTCGACGAGGTTACGTCCGGCAGGAGTGAACATAGTTTTTCGAGGCATGCGTACAAATACGCATTTGCGATGTTTGGGGAAGATGACAATAGGCGACTAATATTTGCGCTAGATGTCATTAGATACAAAGCGCAACCATTGGCGCCCGAGATTGACAAATGGCGGTTCGAGTTAATGGCTGACGCCATGAGGGTAGTTCACAAGCAACTAGCTTCGGGCTTAGGAATAACTGTAAACGGGAAGTCATTGCGAGAACTCCTGAGCACCAGAGAATTTGAAGTATT
The DNA here is from genome assembly GCA_049294375.1 of Gallionella sp. Lineage (GTDB taxonomy): Bacteria > Pseudomonadota > Gammaproteobacteria > Burkholderiales > Gallionellaceae > Gallionella. The sequence continues at coordinate 27,081 of JBAQCT010000135.1, forward strand.
GCAATTAATCAAGTCAGGAAATAGATCAAAAGAAATCGCTGAAATTTTGGCAGTAAACATCCACACCATCAATATTTATCAGGCACACATTTTTAACAAATTGGGAGTGACTAATAACGACGAACTTGTTCATTTCCTGAATCAACAAATGGAGCGTAGCTAGCAGAGACTGACTTGGAGTTTCGGCGGACTCGTTTTACTCATCGTTGAATTTGAATATTGTGTCGCAAACCTGAAAAGCAAAGAGACATCGCCGCATACCTTGAGGAGAGCCGGATGAGTATCAGGCCTTACATTTGACATTCTCCCCCCGCCCGTTTCATTGCCTCCATTCCAGAATGCCCTGTTTGACTGATATAGCTGTGATCGGTAAATCGCTTTACCCGGTAGCCAGGATATTCGAGAGCAGTGGGGAGAGGGGCGCAACGAACGGGTTGACTACGGTCACTCCACGCCATGTGAAGCCATTTTGCAAATCTTCGCTGAGCAGCAGGCGGCAACGGTTATCCGCCGCAACGGACAAAATCAGCGCGTCCCATATCTGCATGCCATGATCTGCGGCAAGATCCAGCGCCGATTGAAAAGCCACCCACGACGAATCGGCAATCTCGAAGCTGTCCGCCCAAGCCAGAATTGCCTCGCGCACTTCGGCGGGATCACGTTTGGCTTTCCCGGTGAGAACCCGGTAAAGCTCGCCCATCGTTTGAGCCGGAAGCAGGATCAGTTCTGCGGGTATCTGTTCGATCAGCGTGATCGCGGCGGTGCGGCGAATTTCGTCGCCAACACCTTCCGCATACGCCAGCACGTTTGTATCCAGCGCGACCCTCATAGCCCGCGATCATAGAGTTCGTCACGCGTCCAGTTGCGCTCGCCGCAGGCTTCCTGTTTGCGCAGGCGGGCGATCAAAGCCGCCTTTGATGCGCCGCGCTGCGCGTCTGCGGCTTTTGCGGGAGCAATGGTAGCGACGGGTCTACCCCTCGAAACCACGGTGAATATCTCGCCTTGACTGACATCGCGCAACACGCTTGAAAACTGGCGGTTGGCATCTGCTGCGGTAACGGTTTTCATGAGGATTCCTTTGCATGTAGTGTTCAACACTACTTTATTGGCTGGGTGTTTTATTGTCAAGATGCATTTGAAAATGAGTTGCTGGCGGCGGTTCCGGGTGCGCTGACAATTGGTTGCAACATTTTCCAAGTAGAATTGCTCAATTGCGGCGGAACTGCTTGGGAGGAGAACACCGCTCAAGAATGCGCTTCCATCCATTCCTGGCGGCAACAGCCTCTCGAAGAATATCGACATACTCAGCCCCCTCAACACGCTCGTCCGGCGGCATCGCCCCTTCGGCGAGTTCTGATAAAAGTCTGCTGCGCGCTGAACGGGTTTCGCCAAGTTCAAGAATTCGGCTATAGGCCTCGCAGGCATAGGCGAATGTTTCGCGTTTGAAATAATCAATTTCGAGTAGCCACTCGCGGCGGCGAATTTCTTGCAGTCCGATCGTCTCACGTTTGCAATTGTGGAAAATATGAGCCGCTTCGTGAACCACGTAATCCTCAAACGGATTGTTGTTGCTGAAATACTTCATGGACACGTAGCAGGTCGTCTCTTCGCTCAAACCGACAATATCTGGGGCGCAGTCAGTAAGCGGCTTTGCATCCAAACTTGCGAGGTAAACGTTCGCCAGTTTCCACGCCATACTGAGCCACCGCGCTTTTTCGATGGCTGTATTTATGGCTGCTGGCGTAAGAATGACGACCGAGCGCTCAAGCATGTCGAGGATGACCGATTGCTCACCCTGTGGAAACAACCCTCGCACCATGGGTGCAAATTTTTCGCGGGCAAATATGTCCACATCGGCATCCTCCTTATATGAGGGTGCGACTGCATGCCCTGCCCGCTTCCAAACCGCCGAAATGAGCGCACCTTTCAGTGCGGCGCTCCCGTTTCTCGCTCGATCCACGAACGTACCACCGGGCCACACTTCGAATAAATTGTCGTGGTCACCACTTGAAAGAAAGTGATCAACCTCTGTTCGTTGCAATGCATTCATCGTTCTGGTGCCTAGTCAGTTGCCGGCATGGCTGGTATTCGATAGCAATGTGAACTTTTCCGGGTTTGAGATATAAACGCGTCGGGAACAACGCCACCCAGTTGCATTATTTTCACCCGCTTCAATTTGAGTCGCTCTATCAACAGTGGTTCGGCCTTCCGTGATGGTATCCAGATGAAGTCACCATCCTGCTCCGATGTCAGGATGCCTTCTCTCACTCCGTCTCTCAAGGTGGCAATGATACTTTGTATCGCTTCAAGTCGCGTATCTTCGCTCGCCATCTCGATCTCGCCCTGCTTTGTCGGCTGCTGCTGGCTGGAAACACTGGATTGCGTCGATGTGGCAGCCGGTTCCGGTTGAGCCCCCCCAATCTCCATAAGCTGCCTCACTACCGGTTGGAGCCGAACAACCTTCCATTTCTCACCGCCTTCAATCTCTATCTCCACAACCTTGCGGAAAGGCGACAGCGGATCAAGAACGAGCCAGTTCCGGCGCGACAGTTCATCGAGAATGGCTTTGCTCTCCAGTCCATAGCCATTTAGCGCGTCAGGCCACTTGAGGCAAAATACTCCGGAAGAATCGACGTGGATCAAACTCCCGGATGATTTCTTGCCGGACTGAATGTCATCGGCAAGCGCTTTCAATGTTTCGCCGACTGGGCCGTCGAGTTGATCTATCTGAACCAGCTTGGTGGCCTCCGCCTTTTCTGGCTTATCGGGAACTTGGCTGGACGCTGGCGAGGTCGGCGATTCAGTTACAGCCGGCAATTGTGGCTTATGGGTATCGGGTTGCTCCTTGAACTGCTTTTCTTGATCGAGAATCTTTCCTTGAACTGATGGCGGCGCAGGATCAATAACCAGGGTCGTATCGCGCAGCCTGATGGCGGTCAGTCTGATGTTGGGTATCTTCTCGGCCAGCACAGCGGGAGCGATCAACCAATAGCGATTTCCTTCAACTTGATCTTCCCTGATATTCGCCAGCTTCCGATCAATGAGCATATCCAGAATGCTGTTAGGGGTTCGCGGCAGCCCCGGTATTTTTTCCTGATTGATGACGGCGGCGATTTCTTCACCGGCGATTGGCCAAATCAAATAGAGATGCCCATCCATGTGCCAGAGACGTGAGCCGGGTTCGTTGATCCTCCAGCTCCCATCCCGGACAAGCCTGCGCATGATGTCCAGCAGAAAGCGTTCCACCGGAAGGCCGATCTCGTAACCGGTAAACGCGACGCCAAGACTGCGCAAATCCCGCTCAACACTGGCCTGGTCTGATCGAATGACCAGATCGTTAATCGGATTCTCCGCACTGGGATGGCCATTGATCGTTTCCATCATCCAGGGCACGAACTCCGCATCCCCCTCAGCAATCCAGGCAAGACCTGCCTGACTGATGATGCGTTCGGCAAACAACGAGGAAACAGTCGTATGCTTTTTGCCACGATTCTCGCGCCAATGCAGGAAGTAACGATCCACGCCATGCCTGTTTGCCCAAGAGTACAGGTCTTCCACGAATGGGTTCCAGACCTTGGATCCATCCCTGCTGCTGACAACAAGATCGGTCACAGGCTTTCCCACGTCGTGGCAAAGTGCAGCAAGGAACACGGCAAGATGCCAGCGCGGTTCCAGTTCACGTCGTCTACGGGGTGTCTGCTCTCCTGGCAATAACACTCGATCACCCGACTGTAGCGACCACAGTGCGACCTCTGCCGCATGACGAAGCAGCCCACCTGCCCCCCTGTGATGATGAGTTTGGCTTGCCGGCAAGAGATGCGCGTAGGAGGCAAACCGGCGCAAAGACTCAAGATAGAACCGCTCGAAAATATCGGGAGATGCAAGCCCGGCTTCGCGAATTTGATCAATCAACTCCCGCTGTGTCTCGATAAGTTTCGCAGGGTCTGTTGCAGGCAACCCTTTCATGAACGGCGGGTAGCGAGGAATCTCCTCATCGATTTCCACATGCCTGGATGCGCTCACGGCAGGCATCACGATAGACTCCTGACTTTCACCGTCAAGACGAATCACCTTCCTGATGAAACTTAACAAAGTCCATCTCCCTCTTCGCCAACCTCTAATCGCGTTCTGCCCAGGCCGCACCGAATCTCGGGTACAACACGAAGCCGCTGCCGTGCCCGATCAGGATCAATATCCAAAAAGCCACAGACCGAGTTGAAAGAATTAACCCCATTGGAAATGCCATGAAAGGGCATGCCCGTTTCCCTCTCCCCATCCCTCTCCCGGATGGGCGAGGTGGACAAGGTCTCGCTTCGCGAATTCAACGTTAAATATCCACACCAAGGCTTCGCGCTGTATTCCGCCAATATTTCTTCCCGGTTTCTCGACTGATCTCACGTTGCCCTTCGCGTCTTCGATCGCCTGATGAAGGACGGCAATCCAGAGCCACCGCAACCTTTGAATGACCTCCATTGAGGCGCCTTCGTTACCCATAACAACAAATCCAATGCGCCACACGTCAGAAAATCCGATGCGCCTTTCCGACAATCTGGTTCCTGCCAACCCAGCCAGTAAGCTGATACCGTGAATCAAGGCTATCGGGATGGGAACCGGCCACATAGTAGTGCCCTTCTGGAATCTTCCCGCGTGGACCAATCTCCAGAGTTTCGCCGCTTCTGGCCAGTTCTTTCGCACGTCCGACTGGATGACTATCCACGAAAAAGTCTCTTCCCTTCGCCGAAACGACCGAGCCTGGCAAACCGACCAGTTTTTTGACGAAGATGCACCCGCGCGGGTAAGGCCAGTTAGCCTCCCATCTGAAAGCAACCAGCTCACCGCGTTGCGGCATGACATCTTTTTCAATCAGAAAAATAGTTCCAGGCAGGCTTTCAGTGAGATTCAAGGCCACAAGATAGAAGCGGCAAAATGCCAGGTAGGCCGCCATGGCCCAAAGGGCGACGGTAAACCAACGCCCAGACAGTTTTAAAAAACGGATATGCATGGTGCCACTGTATCGGTGCTATCAGCAAAGCGATTTTCGAAATACGTCCAGCAAGGGCACATTTCGAGTGCTCAAGATTCAAGAAGGAGGCAGCCTGCAAATAGATGCCCCATCGCGTACTTGCAGTTTTGAAGAACTGTGCGAAGCTGGATCAAAACTGATTGGAGAAACCAATGACTATCGCAGCAGCAACTCAATCAAGCAGCCTACTTGGCGTGTTACCCCTATTCGCTTTGCTTCTGGCTGGCGCGGCCTTGATACGCTGGAGTCGCAGAACTAAAGCCAAGGCAGAGCCGCAGCTCGATCAACTTAAGCATGAACTCGATTTGATCAGAATCCAGATATTGCTGACCACAACAGATGGCGTTCCTGGTTTCAGGATCGCCAAGACGCTTGGCTACGTGGAAGCTCTTTCGCCGACAGAGGCCGCGTCAGACTGGGAGTATCGCCTCGCGGAAAAGGATGCGCTGCTCAAGCTGGCTCAGAAGGCACGAAGCATCGGCGCCAATGCAGCAGTCGGAATCAGGAAGACAAATGCCCATTACGATCAGGCGGGCTCGCAGTGGCAGGTGTCGAGGGTGATGTATTGTGGGACGGCGGTTATCTGCGAAAACTGAATGCCATTTGCACATACAGCAGATGTTGGTAACAAATCCGAAAAGTGATTTCTGAGCGTCTGCTCTTTCAGGTTTTGTATGAGCTTCGGATCTTGGCAGTGCCCCCATATTCATCCGGTAGCATAACGCGTTACTCACTCCATTGTGGTCATCACTGAGCCAACCCCGGCATGAGGAACTAGTTCAACATACAAACTTTTGCGACCGACGATAACTGCGAGCATCGGTCTACCATCTGCCCGCTTGCGCGAGAGTTTATCCCACTCAGTTCGGTCGAGTCCCGAGGGGCGAGGACGATCTTGAGAGTGTGTGTGCCACTCGCCGACATAGCGTACAGTACCTCTACTACCTTCCCAGCGTGCTTGCGCGATGGAACTGTGACCAAAAGGCATTCGCTCGAATAAGTATTGAAAACGTTTATCCCAGGTTGTCGGTACCGTCGCTTCGACCACCATGATATTTGAGCCGTGTACTGTTCCTAACAATAGGCCTCCGGCCTCATAGTCAGAAGGCAGCGCCTGAATGTGCCGATCAAATATCGCAATCACCGACTCGGCGAAATTTACGAGAACACGTCGATCTGGCGTCACCCATGAGTTCATGAAGTGCATGCGACACACTCCTCCATTCTCGGAGGGTCGCAGTCAGGGGTTGCAAGTTGGTAGTTGGTATCGATTAGCTTAGTTCGCAACGATGGACTGACTCTATTGTTAGCCCAGGCAAGTGCCATTTCTCCACCAAGACTCGCTGCCTGCACAGAAACGGAAGCTGGAAACGGTACATATAGACCTTCGCACCCTTGCCCTGCCATCAATATCGGCATTGCTCCAACAATGGTCGTGAACTGCCCCTTGCGGTTGGCGTCGCACAAACAGCGATAGCAGGCGCCAGTTGCCTTAGTATGAAGCAGAGCGCGAATGGCAACTCCGGGGCCTTCAACCCATACTGAAAGCATCGGTGTAGTTGGTAAGTACCGCTTACACAACCAATGTCCCAACGACTCTTCACCTGTAGTGTCAATAAGTAGATCGACCTTGCCTATATTCACCGTCTTCACGTCTACTGGGCGCGCACAAATATCGGCACCAGGTGCAGAGCGTTGTAATTCTTCAGCCATACCGGTCGCCTTATTCGTAAGCAGGTTTGGGAAACCAAGGCGGTGTCGCCCAATGTTCTGTGGATATAGGCTATCGAAATCGACAAGTGTCAACTGTCCGCCAGCTGTTCCGGCACCGGCCTTGACAAGCATTTCCGCCAGATAACCACCGATGGTGCCACACCCAACGATGACGAGGCGCTTGCCTGCCAGAGTCAGCATGTCTGGAACATTGCGTTGGGCCATATAGCGGTCATCGATTCGAACGATAGACACAGGTATTACGCTCTGCGCGTATACTGATGTTCGTGGTTGACGGCGCATGCCCTTCTGATAGGGCTTGCGGTCAAAGTAAACTATGAAACCATAGGTCATCAAGGGCGACTCTATCAGTATCAGAGTTCCCCTTGCAGCAGTTGCATATGCGGTCTCGATTCGCTCCCCAATTTTCTTGCGGCAACGTGAATCCAGTAATCCCTGCCACAGTAAAATATCCCTCACCGTTTTTGGAGGCCATGTTGTAGTGTGTGGTCTTGGCTTTGCGCTTGTTTTAACACGGTACGTCAGTATTGTGTAATCAGCGGTATTCAAACCCAGTGATTTGAGTTTTCTTTTCGTCCGAGACTCGTCATCAGTAACGACTGCCGTAAGGCTGGTTCCGGTTTTTATCACTAAAGCCTTTTGTTGCCCCAGCCGTTGATCCTGTATGTCGACCAGGCATAATGGGCCATCCCAATAGGCGAAAAACTCCTCTTCAAGATCCTCGACGAAATCTCCTTGTAGAATTTTGTCGAAAACATCTTCGGCGCGTTGCAAGCATGCCAAGGCCTGACCTACTGGATCGAAGATATCAAGAACTACCGTTCCCTTGGCAATGTAGCAAAGATGTCCGCCACTGCCCATGTGAGGTGTCACATGTGGCATGCTGGCGGGAAGTTCTAGAAGCCTTATTCGCGGCAATTCGAAGAACAGCGGGTCAAGCATGATTTCGCAGGCATAGCTTTGCCCCGACGCAATTAGCGGGCCGCGAAGTTTCAGCCACCCGTCATCTGTGCAGCCGACAAACTCGAAGCTGCGCTGCCTAAAGGCGTCAATTACTTTGGTAACATGGGTGTCTTCGTTCATCATCCTGCTTTTGTACGGCCAACCAACTCGCTTGGCCCTGCAATAGCTGGCGCAGACACAATTGTTGCCGCAACCGAGACTACTTTCACGCGGTCTGGCCTATCCGGGAAACGGGGGCCAAATTCGTTAATCATCCAGCTGCATGCCTGTGCCTCATTCGTGGCGTTAAGTGAACCGCGAAGCACCTTCTCCAAGGCTTCGAACTTCTTGGCGGCTTCTTCAACTAGTTCTTTCCCGAGGCGCTTAGTTAACGACTCTCTGTCGTCAATAGGATTGTCCACCCCGGCTCGAAGTTTGGCAGGCAGTGCTGTGACGACGTCAAGTAATGCCACATCGTCACGGCGTTCACGTTTTTCGAAGAGCGGCGCAGCTGCTGCCATCAGGAGGATGGACGACGGTCCACCACTGGTCCACTGCCAGTCGCGGAATGCTTTTAGATATCGCACGACGCGGCGAAGCTGTTCTCCCCTGGCCTCAACTTCAGCCAAAAACCATTCCTTCACTGGTCGCGGATCCGATTCCATCCAGTCACACTCGCGATGTGCGAGCAAGACGCAGTTCCTCGGCAGCGCCGTCCAAGCATCGCGTTCGGCCTTTCGCACCGCCTCCTGCAAATTGTAGAAGCCATGATCCATCGCAGCAGCTTTCGTTAGAGTTGCGAACTCGTGGTCTGGAATGGCGTAGAGTGGAACATCAATGTGGGCATACGTTGAAATCTCAATGCGGATACAAGTTGGCTTGTCAGTGATGAGCTTCCACCGGCGATCTTTGATGAGCGGCACAAGAGCTTCCTCTGCTGCTGCGAAAAACACAGTTGCAGCTACGCTCGGGCGAGTTGATTGCGCGACAAAACTCAGTGGTAAGTAGCACCCATCATCAACATCTGCCTGCTGATGATTTTGCGCCGGCGCATTCAGTGTTTTGTATGCCCACGAACCCTGCGTAAAGAATCGAGGTTCGGGTGCTTCGCTGGTGAGCCCTTTGCTCCTGAGCACGCGGGGAATACCTTCTCGCAAGCAATTGCGAACATCGGTCTTGGACTCAGCAATGTAGTTTCGCCGAGTGAGCCCAAGGTCAAGCGCCGCTTGCAGGCTATCTTCGTTTTCATCAGTCGTGTAAAAAAGTGAGCTCAGGTTTAGCATGAAACCTCCGTAGGGTTTGTTGAGTTCTTGTTAGTGCCATGGTAGAAGGTTGCTGCACTGGCCTGATGTGCGCGAAAGGGTTTGAACAATGGATCTCCAAGTGCACGTTGTGCTGCATGGACGCCACGATCCCTGAGCGTGTTGGTTGAACCGACCGATACGCGGTCGAGTGACTTCACATCTAGGCTTTGATCAGGGGTGGCCTTGTCGTCGATTTGATAGTAATTCTCACCAAGAGACTGGCGAAGCATGTAATCGACCGAGGATTCTTGCGCGGAAATGACAAGGTCGAACAGGCCGCCACGCCACTTGCCGAAACCGCGGTCAAGGCTGGCGCCGCCGCGCACTGTTGCGCCAATGGTCATGGTGCCGATTGCAAGCACACGCACCCTGGCCTGCTGGTTCGATGCCAGGAATGTCCGAACCTCATGAAGGCCAAACAAACCCGGAGCATTGCCGACCAGACCGCCGTCTGCGAAGACGCCCCGCTCATTGCGTGACAACGGAAAGTAGACCGGTGCAGCCGCTGTAGCTAACGCAACATCGACAAGTTTCATGCGGTGGTCTAACTCGAACGAAGGATGATGGGGCGTCTTGAAGAACTGCCCGCGGCCAGTTGAATAGTTCACCGTCGGAATAAGTACGCGATGCTTCAGATCACCGATCGTCATGCTCTGAAAACGCTCGTTTAGCACGTCCCTCAGCCCAGTGGATGCGTGTTTGGCTGTCAGCCAAAACCCGAATATGCGCCGCAGGATGCTGCGGCATCCAAAGATGCGATTGCCTTTCTCCTCAAAAAGCACCTTTAGTTCGACAGCAGGAATGTTGGCTGCCAATCCGAGCGCCAGCATCCCGCCCGCCGAAGTGCCGCAAATCAGATCAAAGTGAGATGCAATCGGCCGCCCGAGCGCGGATTCGAGTTCGCTGAGCACCGTAGCTGTATAGAGGCTACGGTACCCCCCGCCCGAGAGCGCAAGAACATGGTAGGTCGGAATGTCGGTCATGATGCTTAGCCCTTTGGCGGGAATGGGTCGTGCCCGTAGCTATTCTTGTCCCTGATGCGACCATCGGGACGATGAATGACGAGTTCGGACTGCTGGTTGCGTGCAATCTGGCGTGCAGCGTCGAACGCCTGTTTTTGGGTATCATGCACGGAGGTCGCACGCTGGTTGCCTTCGCCCTTGACGGCCCATCCGTCTTGGTGGGGAACTACGTGTTGATTCTTGCTGGTCATGAAGGTACTCCTTTAAAATTCAGTCGTCAGTCCATTCCCGACTGGATTGTCGGGTTGCTATCGGTCTGACGATGTGGCAGAGTACGTTGCTCGTGCAAACAACGGCATGACCTAGCCATTCCACTTACCCCTTAAGGCTTTATTGCTGGTTTGTTGTCTGGCTGGGCAACAGTATATACATGCGACAATGCCGTTGCAAGTGCAGCATCCAACATCATGCTAAGCTACTGAATTATTATTTAAATCAGCAATAGAATTAAAGATAATCGAGAAAACGCTACCACCTAGCCGATCTCTAAAATAGGAAGGAACGACTTTATGCCGCAAACAGGCCTTGGCGTCGCCCTCAAAACGCTACGTGAACGAAGAACTCTTTCGCTTCGCGAAGTCAGTCAGCTTTCGACTGTCGACCACGCATATGTACATCGGCTAGAAACCGGAGAAAAAACAAATCCATCACAGGACTTGGTTGACAAACTATTGAAGGTTCTTAAGCCCGACCAACGCGATGCTGCACTTATCAAATGGCTCGCTGACCATGCTGAAGCGGATCCACAACTTGTCGAGTTTGTGTTGGCGGATTCAAGCATTAGTGCTGATGTTTTTGCGGCGGCGGCTGGCATCCGACATCGAGGAGCAGTGCGGCCAGACCCGGCCACTCTGATTGCACGTGTCAAGCGCGCCTTCGGCGAAGAGGATGATTGATCATGGACGAGGTGGAGGTACAGCAAAGAGCGCGCTCTTTCGTGGCAAACATCGATGTATCAAACATTCGTGATGACTTGACACCGTACCTCACCGCCGTCAACGCAAAGGTAGTTAAAGAAGAGCTCGGAGTGGGCGAGTCGGGATACACTCTCACCAAGCCAAATGGAAAGCACATCATCACCGTAAACTCGTTGGAGTCCGAGGAGCGCCAGCGATTTACGGTATGCCATGAAGTTGCTCATATTGCGCTGAACCTGCCATCAAGTCATGCGGAAGTCCCATCGTGGTCATTTGCTAAGAGGCATCCAAACGAAATCGTTTGCGACACTTTTGCAGCCGAGTTGCTAATGCCCTATCAGCAGTGGCTGTCAGCCGTTCCAAGGGGCGAGCCGTCTGCAGATATTATTGAATACATGGCGACCGTATTTCGGACTTCCTTTCCAGCGGCATCATCAAGATTTGCATACCTTACTGATCTGCCATGCGCCTTCGTCACCATGGAGCGTGGTGCTATCCGGTATGCCGCACGATCGACGTCACTGCGGCGAGCTAATGCATGGATACCTCCTAGAGCTCCCATCCCTCAAGGATCTGTTTCTCACCTGCTTCGTGCTGAGGGAGTGAGCGCGATGGATACTGCTGACGTTGCCCAAGATATCTGGTTTGACAACTGGGAAAAGGGATCTGACCTGCGGGAACTTGCTAGGCATTATCAGCGCTCAGATACTACGATTGCCCTCCTTTGGTTTGATCATGAAGACCTTCCAGAGATCGAGGTCAACCGATTCGGCGTTCGTATCGAGGATGACGGAGGCCTAGCCGAGCTTACGGGTGAACTGCCTTGGCCTGGAAGAAGCAGGAAGCGTTAGTTATCAACTGGTCGAGTGCACATCCAGCGCAATTTTGAATTTTCGTAGGCAGTCATTGCCACTTGGGCGACATCGTAATCTGCGACGGCCCGCATTGGCCAAATACCGGGAGAGCGTAGTGCCCCCTATGATGGTCAGTTGCACTGTGCCAGCGTGTTCAGGCTTGCCCGTCGACAGCCTGCTCACCAATTTACTTGCTTTTTTTCCCCTCAAGCGTCTCTTGAATATAGC
>JBAQCT010000136.1:0-18381 GCA_049294375.1 Gallionella sp.
CACTACCGCCAGCAGGACGAAGCCTACGAAAAGCTCGCCAAAGACGGCTTCGCCAGCAAAATCATGGCCACCGACAAGGCCCGCGAGCGCATCGAAAAAGAACAAGACCTCAAATCGCAGGAATACCTCATCCAGAGCGCGCAAGCCAGCCTAGCACAATCATCCCGCAAGCTCGCCCAGATCACCGCCGACTACCGCCGCCAGCTCCAGACCGAGCGCGCCGACATCGACGACAAACTCGACAAATCGCAGGGCGAGCTCACCAAACAACAATACCGCCGCAACCTGCACGAACTCAAAGCCCCGCAGGAGTGTGGAGGGGTAACCGCAGAGCGGTCTGGTACCGGCACCACCCTTGGCGGGTGCATCGTCAAAGACCTCGCCACCCACACCATCGGCACCGTCATCAGCCCCGGCACCATCCTCATGACCCTCGTGCCCGACGACGAAATCCTCCGCGCCGAAGTCTGGGTCGGCAACCAGGACGTCGGCTTCATCCACACCGGCGAACCGGTCAAGATCAAACTGGCCGCCTACCAGTTCCAGAAATACGGCATGGTCGAAGGCCGGGTCGCCCACCTTTCCGCCGACGCCAGCGACACCCCGCCCAACCAGCAACAGCCCGGCAAAACCGGCAACAGCCTGCCGTTCGCCTACCGCGCCCTGATCGACCTCAAGGCGCAGCACCTCATCGCCGACGGCGTGCGCCACGCGCTCACGCCGGGCATGCGGGTCACCGCAGAGATCCACCTCGGCACACGCACCATCCTCGAATACCTGCTCTCGCCCGTGCTGGGCGCGTTTCAGGAAGCGGCGAGGGAGCGGTGAAAAGAGTGGATTCGATGGGCGCACCGAAAAACATAGGCATCGTCTTCCCGCTTGCGGGCTTGATGAAAGGGTGAATGACACTGCACTTGAAATAGGGAGAATGGAATGAAAAATAATGCACAGCCAAATTACTCGTTTCTGGGCGACAGCGAAGCACTGGACGGCGAATCGCTCGACATCTACCTGTTCAATCCTGGTAGCGGACAAGACATCATCGACGGCACGGCTCGCGTAGATGTCTTGCATATCGGCGCTGGCATCCTGCCTGCCGACATCACTTTTGCGCGCAACGGCATGGACATAGTGCTGTGCGTCAACGACACGGATGACCGGTTGATTTTCCAGAACTGGCGCAGCAACCGGATCGAGCGCATCGAATTTGCGGACGGCACGGTCTGGCACACAGCCTATCTGCAATTGCAGATCACCGCCGCCATCACTGACGCGGCTGAAACCGCATTGAATAAATAATTGGAAAATTAAAGGGGTCTACCATCGAATTTGCGAATGACATACGTCAGATGAAAGCGTAGCATAACCATCTGACGGGGGTGTGGCTCTTGGGGCCAGCGGACTTGGAAACGGGTTTCGCTAACGTCTGAAATGCCGCCCCCGTCATCCGCATCATCCAACACGCCTGCCGGGATGGTGCCAATCTGCCAAGATCGTGGCTCTGAAAGTAGACGAGACGTATGGATGATTTTATCCGACTGGCTTGTTTATCAAGGAGACGACGATGAACCCCCTCTCAATCCGCGTTGCCGTTGATGTTGGCAGCACCCGCCACCGTGTGGCGATCGGGCTACCGGACGGCAAACTTCTGGACGAATTCGATATCGACCACAACGCTGTTGGCTTCGGCGAATTCTTCAGCCACATAGAAACCATCGAACACCGCCACCATTTGCCGGTAGCGGTCGCGATGGAAAGCTACAACGGTTGGGCGCGCCCGCTGGACGGGCACATCCTCCGCCACGGCTACAGCCTGTACAGCGTCAACAACCTCAAGCTTGCCCGATACAAGGAAATCTTTCCGGCACCGGCCAAGACCGACGCGATTGATGCGCGCAGAATTCTCGAACTGTTCCGTCTGTCCGAGCACCTGCCGCTGGCGGGAGATGCGCTGCATGAAGTTGCCCCGACACCGGTTGCCAACGGCCGGCTCAAACGCCTCACGCGGCGGCGCAAACAGCTCGTGTGGGAACGGGTGCGCGTCATCAACCGCCTGCAAAGCGACCTTCAAGCGGTGTGCCCCGGTCTGCTGGCGATCACTGGTGAAGCGGACAACCTGTGGTTTCTCAATTTCCTGACCTGCCGCGACAAACTACCCAAGCTGGCCAAGCTGCGGCAGAGCAGCCTGCTGGCGATACGCGGCGTGGGCAAACTCTACGCGTCGCGGATACGTGCGTGGCAGCCACAGGCACAATTCGCCCCCGAGGTCGAATGGGTGGGCGAAATGATTCAGCAGGACGCGCGTCGCATCCTGGCTCTGGGGGCAGACATCAAGGCGATGGATCAGAAAATCGCCGACATTTCCGTGCTGTCCGAACTGGCGCAAAGCATCGGCAGCATTCCGGGGTTCGGCAAAACCACGATGGCCGAAATCGCGGGGGAGGTCGGCACGCTGGAGCGTTTCGAGTCGGAATCGGGGCTGGCGATCTACATGGGCATGGCTCCCCTGGACAACAGCTCCGGAAAAAAGAATAGCGCCAAAGCGCCGCGACAAGTCAACACGCGCGCCAAGGCCGCCATGATGGTGGCGGTGGCCCGGCATATGGAATGCGTCCCGGAATCGCGCGCCTTTTACGACAAGAAGCGCGCCGAAGGAAAAAAACACAATCAGGCCATCCGCGCTTTGGGACGGCATTTGGTGCGGGTGATCTGGGCTTTGGTGAAACAGGGGAAAATGTATGAATGCCGCGAAAAAGTCTCAAAAAGGACTTGAAAATTTAAGCGGGATGTTCAGCGTCGCATTTGATTTCAAAGCATGGTGAGCTGCGCTCACCATGCTTTGTTGTTTTTGGGTTTTATTTTCACCCCCTGAGCGCCGCCGAGTAGCGCAGGCTGGTCAGGAGGTTTCGGCGAGGACTAGGTGAAACAACTAGCCATTCGACTAGGCTGGCAAACGACGCCAGCCAAGTCGCTGGTTATGTCTGAGCGCGTAGCGCGAGTTCCGCAGCCGCCTGACCAGTCGAGCAACACAGGGAACCCGAAGGGCGGCAAACCGGGGTCGCCTTTTCTTCGGTTACCTTCTTTTGGCGAAGCAAAAGAAGGTGACTAGCTGCCGGGCTACCCCCGGCGGGGTTGATTTTGATATGGAAGGATGGAGTTTCTACCCTCTCCCTAACCCTCTCCCTGCAAGGGAGAGGGGATATTAAGCCGGCACCCTTCGATACCTGATGAAACAACTAGCCATTCGACTAGGTTGCCAGAAAACGCCAGCCAAGTCGCTGGTTATCAGGGCGAACGGCCTTATGTAACAGGCTACTCCTCCCCCCATCTCTTCATCAACGTCTGCGCCACCCCAAGTTGATCGAGTATCCGCGCCACGACAAAATCCACCACATCCTGCACGCTCTGCGGATGGTTGTAGAAGCCGGGGTTGGGCGGCAGGATCACGGCTCCGGCGTGCGACAGTTTGAGCATGTTCTCCAGGTGGATCGCGGAGAATGGCGTTTCGCGTGGCACCAGAATCAGCGTGCGCCTCTCCTTGAGCATCACGTCGGCGGCGCGGGCGATCAGGTCGTCGCTGAGGCCGTTGGCGATCTTGCCGAGCGTGCCCATCGTGCAGGGGCACACCACCATCGCATCGCCGGGGTTGGAGCCGGACGCCATCGGCGCATACCAGTCGTCGCGCCCGAACACCTTCAGTTCACCGCCGCATTTACCAAAGCGCTCCGCGAACATCTGCTCCGCGTCCTGCGGGCGGTTCGGCAGCGTGAAATCCAGCTCCTGTTTGGCGACGATCTGCGCGGCCTGCGAATACACCAGATGCACGCGCTGGCCGCTTTGCAACAAGCATTCCAGCAGGCGTATGCCGTAGGGCAGGCCGGAGGCTCCAGTGAGGGCGAGGACGATGGTTTTCATACGGGCAATTGTCCACGAAAAACACGGAAAACACGAAATTTTTTGTAATGCTTGCGGTTTTCGGGCTTTTACATGGCAGCGAAACGCCTGCCGAAAACCGTTTCATTCATGAAAGTTCACGGTGGCGCACCAGCACTTGTTGCTGTTGCTCGAAGTGTCTTGCAAGTTTTTCGCTGAGATATACCGAACGGTGCTGCCCGCCGGTGCAGCCGATGGCGACGGTAAGGTAACTGCGGTTATCGGCAACGAAGTTCGGTAGCCAGCGCTCCACGAAATCGCGGATATCGCAAAACAAATCCCGTGCATCGGAAGCGTTTTCAAGGAACTCGATGACTGCCGTATCACGCCCGGTAAGCGGCCGCAATTCCGGGCTGTAGTGCGGATTGGGCAGGCAGCGCGCATCGAACACTAGGTCCGCATCCAGCGGGATCCCGTGCTTGAACCCGAAAGACTGGAACAGCAGCGTCAGGCGCGCGCGATCGACCTTGACGAACTGCTTTATCCAGGTGCGCAATGCGTTGGCGTCGAGTCTCGTGGTGTCGATGTGATGGCCGATGTCGCTGATCCCGGCGAGCAGTTCGCGTTCATGCCGGACGCATTCGGGCAGGGTGCGGGCGCCATTATTGAGCGGATGGAGCCGGCGCGTTTCGGAGAAGCGTTTTACCAGGGAGTCGTCTTTCGCATCCAGAAACAGCACATGCACTTCCACTCCCTGCTCTCTTATTTGCTGCAACAGCGGCGGCAACCGTTGCACGCTATTGGCGCTGCGCACATCTATGCTGACCGCGATATTGCTGTAACCCGCATGCCGCAAATGCTGCACCAGGGTGCCGAGCAAATCTGCGGGCAGGTTGTCCACGCAGTAATAGCCACTGTCTTCCAGCATGTTGAGCGCGATGCTTTTGCCGGAACCGGAAAGGCCGCTGATCAGGAATAGCTGCATCCGGCGCCCCCTCAGTCTCCGAGCAACTGGTCATGCCGCGCAACGAATTCGCTCATGCTGTTGATGCCGCGCTGTTTCATGACAAAATTCCGCGCGGCAGCTTCCACCAATACCGCGAGGTTGCGTCCGGCGGCCACCGGAATATCGACGGTGCTGACATTCACGCCGAGAATTTCCTGGTGCGTGGCGCTGAGCGGAAGGCGCTCCATTTGTGTGAGATCGCCGCCCTGCGGGCGATGCAGGTTGACGATGAGCTTCAGGCTTTTCTTGCGCCGCACCGCCGTTTCTCCGAACATGGTGCGGATATTCAATACCCCGAGGCCGCGCACTTCGAGAAAGTCGCGCAACAGCTCCGGGCAGCGGCCTTCCAGCGTATCCGGCGCGATGCAATATAACTCGACGATGTCGTCGGCAACCAGGCCGTTTCCCCGCGTGATGAGCTCCAGCCCCAATTCGCTTTTGCCGACCGCACTCTCTCCGGTAATCAATACGCCGACCCCCAGCACATCGAGAAATACGCCGTGGCGCGTGGTGGATTCGGCCAGCTCCTTGGCGAGATAGTGGCGGATCAGCCACATCAGGTGTACGCTGGGTTTGGGTGAATGGAACAGCGGGACACGCGACCGTTCGGCAAAGGCGATCAGCTCCTCCGGAATCTCATGGATGCCTGCTGCAATCAGGCAGGTTGTGCCGCTCTGCTCGATCTGGCAAAACGCGCTGTCGCGTTCTTCCGTGCTCAAATTGCGCAGGTAATTCAGTTCGGTTTCACTGAGCACCTGTATCCAGTTCGGGTGGATCAGGTTGAGATGCCCGATCAATCCCTTATTGGAGGCGCTGGCTACATCGCTGTCGATGATCCGGTCGGCGCCATCCGTTCCGGCAACGCGACTGAGTTGCAGCCGCTGCTGCTTGTCTTCGAATAGCTGCCGGATATTGACCTGGCTCATGCCGTGCTGTTCCAGTCGTAAAATAACTGGTGGATGTTGGCGGTATCTTCGCAGGCGAGCAGGCGATTCCGGAACTGCGTATCGCTGAACATCTGCGCCAGTTCGCCGAGGATTTGCAAGTGAAGGTCGGTGGCGCGCTCGGGAACCAGCAACACAAAAATCATGTTGACCGGCTGACCGTCCGGCGCATCGAACGGGATCGGGTGTGTGGTTTTGACAAATGCGGCAGTCGCATCGCGCAGCTTGGCGATGCGGCCATGCGGTATTGCCACGCCTTGCCCGAGTCCGGTCGAACCGAGTTTTTCGCGGGCAAACAGGCTGTCGAACACCTGGCTGCGCGCAATTTGCTGATTGTTTTCGAACATCAGGCCAACCCGCTCGAACACACGTTTTTTGCTGGTGGATTCGGCGTCCAGCAGAATATTGTCTGGTAGCAGAATTTTGCTGATCAAGTTCATTATTAAATGGCCTCAAGCAAAAAAACGGGCGACATTGCTGCCGCCCGCGAAATTTATTCTTCTGCCGCTGCGTGCTTTCCGGAATCATCGTGGCGGCGTGCCGACATTTTTTCCTTGTGCTTCATCACCTGGCGGTCGAGTTTATCCACCAGGGTATCGATTGCGGCATAAAGGTTTTCGTCATCACATTCAACAAACACATTTTTGCCGCTGATATGGACAGTGGCTTCTGCCTTCTGTTTCAGTTTTTCAACGGAGAGGATGATGTTTACGTCAATCACGTTGTCGAAATGGCGTTTGAGTTTGCCGATCTTGCTGGTCGCATAATCGCGGATGGCTGGGGTGATTTCCATATGACGCCCGGTTAGATGGAGGTTCATGGTG
This sequence comes from Gallionella sp., assembly GCA_049294375.1. Classification (GTDB taxonomy): domain Bacteria; phylum Pseudomonadota; class Gammaproteobacteria; order Burkholderiales; family Gallionellaceae; genus Gallionella. The sequence goes on from JBAQCT010000136.1 coordinate 6,648, forward strand.
TGCTCCTTTTAAAGTGATTTACGTAGATTTACCGGGAGAATATGCAACGCTTCCCGGTACTTTGCTATGGTACGCCGGGCGACGACTATGCCCTGCTGTGCCAAAATTTCCGACATGCGGTTGTCGGTAAGCGGTTTTTGCCTGTCTTCCGTACTGACCAATTGCTTGATCAATTCGCGTATTGCCGTGGAAGAGCAGATGCCCCCGTTTTCCGTGGTCAGGCCGCTGCCAAAAAAATACTTGAATTCATAAATGCCGCGCGGTGTCAGCATGAATTTTTGCGTGGTGCTGCGCGATACCGTGGATTCGTGCAACCCGAGCTCATCCGCAATTTCGCGCAACACCAGCGGGCGCATGCCGATCTCGCCATGCTCGAAGAAGTTTCCTTGCCGCTCCACAATGGCTTGCGCGACGCGCAGGATGGTTTCGAAACGCTGGTGCAGATTCTTTATCATCCATTTTGCTTCCTGCAATTGTGTGGCGAGCTGCGACGAATTCTTGCCGTCGCGCTGTTGCAGGATGTTTGCATATATCTGGTTCACGCGCAGCTTGGGAACCGCTTCCGCATTGAGCCGCGCACGCCATTTATTCTTGTATTTTTCCACAATCACATCGGGCACCACGTAGTCTGCGACACTCCGGTCGAATTCGGCGCCAGGCTTCGGGTTCAATCCCACAATCAAATGCTGCGCGGCGCGCAATTCACCGTCCGAACAGCGCAGCAGCTTCTTGATCCTGGCGAAATCGTGCGCGGCAAGCGCATCCAGATGATCGGCCACGAGGCGAATCGCCAAATCGCGCTGCGGCGTGTCTTCCGGCAAAGCCTTCAGTTGCAGGGCAAGGCATTCGCCCAGGTTGCGCGCGCCGATGCCGGGTTGATCCAGATGCTGCAGTTGCACCAGCGCGGTTTCAAGATCATCCAGCGTGATATCAAGCTCTGCGGGCAGCAGTTCCGCCAATTCGCCCAGGTCTTGCGCCAGGTATCCATTTCCATCCAGCGCATCGATCAGCAAGCCGACTACCTTGCGGTCTTTCCCATCCAGCGAACTTGTGGATAATTGGCTATGCAGATGCTCGCGCAAGCTGGCTTGGTCTGCGGCTTGCTCGGGATAGGTTTCGTCTTCGTCGTCCGAACTATGCGCCATGCCGACGGTATTCCAGTCAGCCGGTTCGCTGCCGAAATCATCCGCGCCACGATCATCGGTACGGATCGGTTCCGCTTCGCTGACAGCGGCGCGGCTTTCCGGTTCTGAAAACATCGCATCTGCGGAAAAAGCTCCCGGTGCCGCCTCATCGGCTAATTCCAGCATGGGGTTTTCGTCCAGCATCCGGGCGACTTCTTGGTGAATGTCCTGCGTGGAGAGTTGCAGCAAACGGATAGCCTGTTGCAACTGCGGGGTAAGCGTCAGCTGCTGGGACATCCGAATTTGTAGCGCGGGTTTCATTGCTCAGTGTTCGTTCCGGGGATTTCTCTTATCAACTTGCCGTTAAAGCCTGAAGTGCTCACCCAGATAAACTTTCCTCACGCCCTCATTATAAATGATTTCGTCCGGCTTGCCTTCCGCCATCACCGAGCCGGCGTTGATGATATAGGCGCGGTCGCAAATGCCCAGTGTTTCGCGCACATTATGATCCGTGATCAGCACACCGATATTGCGTTCCTTGAGAAAGCGGATGATTTTCTGGATGTCCAGCACGGCGATGGGGTCGACGCCGGCGAACGGTTCGTCGAGCAGGATGAAGCGCGGATCGGTCGCCAGCGCCCTGGCGATTTCCACGCGCCGACGTTCCCCGCCGGACAGGCTGATGGACGGATTATCGCGGATATGCGTGATATGCAGGTCTTCCAGCAATTCTTCCATGCGATTCAGCATGTCATCCTTGCCCAATCCTTGCAATTCCAGCACCGCCTGGATGTTCTGCGCCACCGTCAGCCGACGAAAGATTGACGCTTCCTGCGGCAAGTAGCCCAATCCCAGTCGCGCACGGCGGTGTATCGGCAAGTGGGTAATGTTTTTGTCATCGATGAAGATTTCTCCGCCATCGGCGGCAATCAGCCCAACGATCATATAGAACGAAGTGGTCTTGCCCGCTCCGTTCGGGCCAAGCAATCCGACCACCTCGCCGCTTTGCAGCGACAGCGAGGCATCATGCACCACGGTGCGCGAGCCATATTTTTTCAGGAGACCGACAGCGCGTAATTCGCTCAAGGCTACTCCGTCGGCACGAGGGTTGCGCTGGGCTTGATCGGCAATGCATCCTGTGACGGTTTTACCGCATCTTTTTTATGCTTTGGCTGCAGCACCGCGCGCACCCGCTTGGGCAACGTTTTCGCATCGGACGCACCGCTGCTATGCACCTGGAAAATTTCGGTTTTCTGGTTGTAGGTGATGTGCTCGCCGCGCACGTCGTCCAGGTCGCGCACGATGTGCGCCTGCCCGTAGAAATCCACCGTTTCGGCGCGCGTATCGTATTCGATGCGCTCGCCATAGCCGTTCACATACTCATCCAGGCCTTCGCGCTTCTGCCGGAAACTGGCCGGTCTCCCATGAGACGTTCCATGTTTGTAGCCCTCATCCCCCTCCACAACAACGATCTTGTCGCCGCGAATCACCATGGTGCCTTGTGTTAATTGCACACTTCCGGTGAAAGTGCTGATATGCAGCGCATCGTCTATATGCACCTGATCGGCTTCCAGATGCACCGGCTTATCACGGTCCGCCTTCTCCGCAAGGCAGAGTGGTGTACAAAACAGCAGCAGTGCCGCCAACAGCAGTTTATTTCTTTGTGGGTACATATTCGCTTCTTACCTGAGCAAGTAATTTGATGGTGCGGGCCTTGTTGTCCATTTCAAGCCCGATTGCATGCGTGGTGCTGTTTGCATCCATAATGGTGACGGCACGATCGGTGTTCGCCAAGTCCTGATCCGGGATGGCATGCAAATATTCTGTCAGCAAGGTAAGTTCTTCTTGGTTCTCGCTCGCCTCGCGCACTACCCTGACATTATCGTGCAAAAACACCTCGTCTCCTTTGCTGGAAACCAGCCCGCGCTGGGCGAGGATATGGATTGGCGGGCGTCCGGCAGACAATGTGGTGAGGCTTGGGGTATCCAGCTCGGTGCTGTCGTCGTCCGGATAATGCAACATTTTTTTTGCGTTCATGATAAATCGCGGCACACCCTGCTGATCCATTTTGACGGCTGAAAAATTTTCCATGATGGCATCGGGGTCGTGCCGCTTGCCGCTATCCGGTTTGGCGAGTTCCTGCTGTACTTGCTGGTTCAACCAATAGGTAACCCCCAATAAGCCCAGCAACGGCAATAGAGGCAACCAATGGCGGGTATGGGAAGCAAAGCTCATTTCAAATACGGTGCCAGTTGCACGTCCAGTGTGCCTTGCGACGACATGATCAGCTCGCAGGCTTCACGCACCGCACCATGCCCGCCGCTACGTTGCGTGACATAGTCTGAATGCTCCCGCACCAGCTGCGGAGATTCCGGCACGCTGATCGACAATCCGACATGGCGCATCACGCCAAGATCCACCACATCATCGCCCATATATGCGGCAGCATCGCGCGTCAGTTTAAGCTTATTGAGCAAGTCGGCCATCGCCTCGAGCTTGTTTTCAACACCCTGGTAAACATGTTCAATGCCGAGATTTCTGGCTCGCGCTTCCACACAACGAGACGCGCGTCCGGTGATGATGGCAACCTCCACTCCGCTGGCGCGCAACATTTTCAGGCCTTGGCCATCCAGCGAATTGAAGCGCTTGAATTCCTCACCCGAGTCGGAATAATACAATCCGCCATCGGTCATCACGCCATCCACGTCGAAGGCAATCAGGCGAACCAATTTTGCGCGGCTTAGCAGCATGATAACGCTCCCATTTTCTGCCTAAATAACCTTGGCATGCAATAAATCATGCATGTTCAGGGCACCGACCAACCGGTGCTGTTCATCCACCACCAGCATCTGGTTGATATTATATCGCTCCATAATCTGCACGACTTCCGCAGCAAGGCTGTCCGGATTGATACAGCGCGGATTGGCGGACATCACGCTTCTCACCGGCGTGGCATTGAAATCCAGTTTCTTTTCCAGTGTGCGGCGCAAATCCCCATCGGTATAAATACCCAGCACGCGTTGCGCGGCATCTACAATGGCGGTCATGCCCACGCCTTTCTTCGAAATTTCCAGTACTGCATCGCTCAACATCGCATCTTCCCGCACCATCGGCAGGCGTTCGCCGCTGCGCATGATGTCGCGCACATGAGTGAGCAAGCGCCTTCCCAAACTGCCGCCCGGATGCGAGCGGGCAAAATCTTCCGCGCCAAAACCTTTTGCGTCCAGCAGCGCCACCGCCAGCGCATCGCCTAACGCCAATGCCGCCGTGGTGCTGGCAGTGGGAGCCAAACCCATCGGGCACGCCTCTTTATCCACTGCGGCGTCAAGATGCACGTCCGCCGCTTTTGCCAGGCTGGATGCATGGTTGCCGGTAATGCTGATGAGTTTTGCACCCTGGCGTTTAATGACCGGGACGATAGTCATTAGTTCCTGGCTTTCGCCCGAATAGGACAACGCAATAATGACGTCTTCGCTGGTGATCATGCCGAGATCGCCGTGGCTGGCATCCCCCGGATGCACAAAATAAGCGGGGGTGCCCGTACTGGACATGGTTGCGGCGATCTTGCGCGCAATATGCCCCGACTTTCCCATTCCACTGACGATGACACGCCCCTCGCAACGCAAAAGCACATCCAGCGCATGCAGAAAATCACCATTGATACGTGCGGCAAGGGTTTTCACGGCGGCGGCTTCGATATTCAAAACCTCGCGGGCGAGATCAAGTGCGCGTGGCGATGCGGAGATTTGTTTGCTCATGCCGTGCATTATAACAGCGGGAGTTTCTTGAGGAATCGGCAAAATATATCCGGAACCGGTTTGATGATGCATGCGCCGGAATTCGGCCTTTTGAAAATTCCGATCAAGCCGCCTCTATCGGAAACCGGGGGGTCAAGCAGCGTTTTTTGCCCGCTGCATGCTATTCACATAGCGCTGCAACAAAATATCGGACGCATTGCTGAGATTGATGAACTGGCATCCCACACGCTTGATATTGTGCCCGGATTTGGTGGGTAGCGAAGACATACCCCTCACGATCATCGTGACATTGACGGTTCCATCGGGTAATTTGATCTGGCAATTCTCGTAAGATTGCCCCTGTACAAGTTCTACATCGCCCTCTGCATAAGTCAGTTTCATGCCTCCGACACTGATATCCATCAGGCTCACTTCGCACAGCTTGACAGACCCCGGTTCGCCTACCGGAACAAGGCAATGCAGGGGTTTGGCAGACGGGATTTCGAGCCTGAAGCTTTCCCTCCGTTGCAACCGGTAAATAATTTTGGGCAATGGCAGGTGAAAGGCGGCGTAGCCTTGATATTCCACGCCACGCGCCTGCTTTGCGGAAAACTGAACCTTGACATCCAAATGAATGCTGACAAGAATAAGTTCGTCGCTTTCGAGAATCCGCTTGTTGTCCCGCTCATTCGTGCTCTGCTCCAGCCACAGCCCTTTTTCATTGACGCCCAATAGCGTGGACAGGATGAAGTAATTCCCGTCAGCGTAATAAAGAGCGACTTGAGTGGCATTCTCGGCAATGTGCTTCAATATCGAAACAATCTCTTTTACCGAAATAATGCCGTGCTCATTTTCCTCGCTACGCGAAAGGGTTTCATACCTCATGGTTATATTTGACTTATATTCCTGGAAACAGGTTAAATAATAATTCGAAATTATAATCTATAAATTCTTGATTGGGGGCATAACCGGGGCATCGGCATGCTCCAACCGATATAGCCAAGCCAGCAATTCGGCCACAGCCATATAAAGCTGCGGCGGGATTTCCTGATCCAGTTCGACTTTCATTAACAGCCCGACCAGATCCTCTGATTCATGCACATAAACACCGTTTTGCCTGGCTCGCTCGATAATTGCCTGAGCGATCATGCCGCGCCCCTTGGCGACCACCTTTGGCGCACCCCCCTGGTTTTTGCCGTAGGTCAGCGCGACAGCGACTTGCTGCGATGAGAGCGCAGGTTGCTTCATGATTTTTCCACTATGGCCGCAGCCAATTTGATTCCGGCATCGTTGAGCGAATTCTTGAGCTTCGGCAAGGAGCGATTAAACAAATCGACAGTTGCCGAATCTGCGGCATTCAGCGTCAGCCGCAACCCGCTTTCGGCAAACACCAGACGCGCATGGATACCGCCCAATCTGGGTAGATCCAGTTCCATTTCCGTGCTCCACTGGCGCTCACCCTGCTGTTGTCTGGATTGATGTTCCGGTTGACCCTGAATTTCCCATTGCATCTGCTGGCCAGGCCAGACCTGCCCCATCCACACCAGATGATGTTGCTCCAGGACATGCAATTGCTGCTGTACCAAATGCACCAACTCTTTCGCCACCGGCAGCGCTGCATCACCGGAGGGTTTTGTCATTGCCTGGGTATTTTGAGGCTCTTGCGCTACCGCTGTCCTGTCTCTTGAGCCTGCGCCAAAAGCAGGCGGCTCATTTTTCGGAAAACCGGGCACAGAATCAGGGGATGTCAACGAACTCTTGCCGGTAAGCAGATTTTGCGGCTCCTGCAATAATTGGTTCGTGCTGCGTTCCCCGCGAATCCACTGTGCCTGGTGCGATTCGTAGAACAAGCCGCTCTTGCCGAGCGCTTCACGCAACCCTTCGGCCAACAGTTTGGCATCCGGCATTTGCTGTGCAGACGGCCAAACCGCCTTGTTGCCGAGTTGCCGGACGATCGGCCTTTCAATCGGCAAATCCGCGAGATTGGAAAGCAGGCGCGCCGTAGCGCCAATTTGTTCGGGTGTCGAAAGCGGATTGGTCGATGCGACCATGCTGAAAGTGATTCGCGGCTGTATCGCAAGCACCTCGAGCTTTATGATATCGCCGCTCTGGATGTTGCCGGGCAACCGCATTTGGAGGGTCTCTCCGGCAACCTGAACCTTGAATAAACCCTCGCTTATTCTTGACTGGACAGCACCCTGCAATTGCTGCCCGGGTTCGAGTTTTGTAACAGGAGGAGTATCTTGGGCAACCGCAATCAGGGGTTTGCCTGAGTTGGAAAGGACTTGAAGCGCGCTGATTATGTTGGCGGGTAGCATTGCGGTATGACAATCTCCTCATCAGGCTTTGCGGGCGCTAGCGGTTCACCCATCCCCGAACGCCGGTCGCTCGCAAACATGCAAGAAGCTACCGAAACGGCGTGCGGGGCGTACCTGCGAATCCGGCCCAGTTAAACCCCACCGTACTTATGCTGCAACCGCTGCTCCTGGCGATTGCTTTGCATGATGCGCTGCAACTGCCCCATCCACTCCATGGTGCGGCTGCGAATATCGGCATCGTCCGCGAGAATTTTCTTGATGAGCTGTATCTTGATCTGCCGGGACGGTTCGTCCAGTACTGTCGATGCATCCACGGGCTTCATGACGGCAACATGTCGGCTGCATTGTTGTTCGAGGCCAATCAGCCGATCCCAATCACCCCGCATGACCGCTTCGCGCATCTGCTCGGTCAGCGCGGATAGCGACTCGTAATTCGAGATGACCTGGCTACTGCTCATTTCACTTCCCTCTTCCATACGCCAGTTGTATTTTCTTATTGACTGCATTTTGCTGCAAGGCTACAGCAGGCACTGCACCATGCCCGGCCAAGGGAGATTTACCTGAAGCTCCCGATCTTTGCGGTTCCTGCAAAGTTTTCTGCATATCCGCCGCACTGGCATTTGCTGCGCTTGGCTGGCGGATGCTTTCCCAAGCACTTTTCAAGTCACTCAGCAGCCGAGCCACTTCATCCAGGGCATCCATATCGTTTTTCAAATTAGCGGTCAGCAGCCGCATTGTCATATATTCATACAGCGAAGACAGGTTTTGCACCAACTCGCCACCGACACTCTTGTCCAAGCTGGCATTCAAGCCCTCTTCAATGATGGAAATGGCCTTGGAAATGGCGGAGCCTTTTGCCGGAATATCCTTGTTTATAATGCCATTTTTAGCATTAGCGATCGCCAGCAATGCGCCTTGATACAACATCGAAATCAGCTTGTGCGGATCCGCCGCGCTTACGCCGGATTCAACTCCGACTTTTGCATAAGTCTTGACTACAGAAGTGGCGTTCATTGTCTTCCTCCCGATTTATAAATTAGCCTGCCAGCGTTATTGAGCCATGATCCTGTCAGGCTTTTTGTTTCAGCAACAACCCCTGCTGAAACCGGTCTATCGAACGGGAAATAGCCAACATATCCTCGGAAGGAAATTGACGAATCACATCCCCGGTTTCCGTATCCACTAATTTGACCGTTAATTTACTGGTGTCGGCATCCATATTAAATTCAAGAGCATTGTTGTTTTGTTTCAATATCTTGTTAATATCTTCCACCGCGCTTTTCAATTGCGCGACCGTGGGCTGCACTGCGGTATTTTTGGGCTCGCCAACAACAGGCTCACCCGCAACGACAGGCCGGTTGCTGCTAACGCTGACCGGCTGTTCAGCTTGAGTCAGGCTACTGCTAATATTTTGGATAGGCATAATACTTCTCCTTTTGCATCAGCGCCTTAAAACATTCGCGCCCACGCCTTGTTAAATGCTGCTTCTGGTACTAAATCAGGTTTATGCCATGACGCCAAATCACCTCATGGCCATTTATCGGCAAAAACCAATAAAACTTTAGCCCCCTAAACCGCTCCATCCGCCCTTGATTCTGCCAAAAATCATCCGCGCATCATACTCAACGCCACCGCCTCGGCCACCCGGATGCCGTCTACCGCCGCCGACAGGATGCCGCCCGCATAGCCCGCACCTTCGCCCGCGGGATACAAGCCTCCGGTATTGATGCTTTGCAGATCGTCGTCATGGCGTTTGATGCGAATCGGCGACGAAGTGCGCGTTTCCACGCCGGTCAGCACCGCATCTGCAAGATCGAAGCCCCTGATCTGCTTCGCAAAGGCTGGCAGCGCTTCGCGGATCGCGGCAATCGCATAGCCCGGCAGCGCGCTGCTCAAATCGCACAAATGCACGCCGGGCGTATAGGAAGGCTGCACCGAGCCGAATTGGGTGGAAGGCCTGCCCGCCAGAAAATCGCCGACCAGTTGTCCGGGCGCCTGATAGTTGCCGCCGCCCAGATCGAACGCGCGCGACTCCCAGCGGCGCTGGAATTCCACCCCCGCCAGCGGGCTATTGGGATCGCTTGAATTGGCGGGGTAATCCTCGGGCGTGATGCCAACCACGATGCCGCTGTTGGCGTTGCGCTCGTTGCGCGAATACTGGCTCATGCCGTTGGTGACCACCCGCCCCGCTTCCGAAGTCGCGGCGACCACCGTGCCGCCGGGGCACATGCAGAAGCTGTACACAGATCGCCCGTTGCTGGCATGGTGCACCAGTTTGTAATCCGCCGCGCCGAGCAGCGGGTTGCCCGAGTTGTCGCCATAACGCGCGCGGTCGATCAGCGACTGCGGGTGCTCGATGCGGAAACCGATGGAGAACGGCTTGGCCTCGATATACACGCCGCGCTTGTGCAGCATCTCGAAGGTGTCGCGCGCGCTGTGCCCGACCGCCAGCACCAGGTGGTTCGTGGGAATGCGCTCGCCGTTGCTCAGTACTACGCCGCACACTTCTCCATTCTCGATTTCGATGTCGTCCACGCGGCTCTGGAAGCGGATATCACCGCCCAGCGACCGGATCGTCTCGCGCATCTTTTCCACCATGCTCACCAGGCGAAACGTGCCAATATGCGGCTTGCTGGCGTAGAGGATTTCTTCCGGCGCACCCGCCTTGACGAATTCCTCCAGCACTTTTCTGCCGAGGTGTCTGGGGTCTTTGATCTGGCTATGCAGCTTGCCGTCGGAGAACGTGCCCGCACCCCCTTCGCCAAATTGCACATTCGATTCCGGGTTGAGCACGCCCTGCCGCCACAGCCCAAATGTGTCCTTGGTGCGCTCGCGCACCGCCTTGCCGCGCTCCAGGATCAGCGGGCAAAAACCCATCTGCGCGAGAACCAGCCCGGCGAACAGGCCGGCGGGTCCCATGCCGACGATTACAGGGCGTTCGGTGAGATCACGCGCCTGTGCGACGAAATGATAGCGAGTGTCCGGCGCGGGTCTGACATGCGGGTCGCTGCTGAAGCGCGCAAGAACTTCCGCTTCGTCGCGCACCGTGACATCCAGCGTGTAGGTGAACAGGATATTGCTCTTCTTGCGCGCATCCACGCCGCGCCGGAAAATGCGGCAGTCCAACAGATCGCTCGCAGGAACACCCAGCCGCTGGACGATAGCGCTGCTGATGTCGCCCTCGGGGTGGTCGAGCGGCAGCTTGATTTCAGTTAAGCGCAGCATAAATTTTTAGTAGGGTGCAATGAGCGTAGCGCATTGCACCGGATGTTTACATTCTGCGCAATAATGATTCCGCACTATGCGTTTTATATACGCTGCCAAAGTTTGTGAAGACGTTTCCATCCGTCCAACTGATGCACTTCCGCATCCAGCTAGTGCGGCGCCATTTCGCTCTTCAGGCCGCGTGCCTATCCGGCAACTTCATGCCCACGACGGTCTCGTCATTACGCGGCTTGGAAGGCCAATTTCATTGTTTCAGCCACAGAGCCAAGGCGCTTGTCTCGTGTCCAAAGTCTTGCGGTTCCATCCAGCATGACCGCAGCAAGCAAGTGAGCATCGACATAACCAATTCCCCGTCCCATCAATTCGTGCCTTCCAACGAAAAATAGTACCTCCTCATCGGTGGCGACCTGTATCGTTGGCAAGTCTTGCAACAGAGACAAAATCATTTCGCGGTTTTTCAGATTGCCGCAAGCCAGTTCACCTACGACAAAAGGATGTGCCAGCACATTGTTGCTGTTCAATAGCTCAACCAGCGTCGACTCGCCAGCGCGCAGGTGATTGATCCAAACGGAGCTATCGACCAGAATCATGCTGGTTCAGATTGACGCCTGGTCACGGGTTGCAATTGCTGCTCGGTGCCACCCAGGCGTGCCAGATGCCGCGCGCTCTCCCGTTCGATCAAAGCCCTAAGTCCCTCTTGCACCAATGCGGCCTTTTCCTTCAGCCCGCTCACGCGCTGCGCCTTGGCAAAAAGCTCGTCTTCAATATTTAGCGTGGCTCTCATACGACCTCCTATTATGTGCATATTCGCGATACATTCGCGAAGCATGGGAAGGATACACCTGTACTGCGCCTAGTGCGCGTCCAGCCCGTCCAGCACCATCTCCGCCGCGCGCAGTACGGCGCGCGCCTTGTTCTGCGTCTCCGTCCATTCGCTGTCCGGCACCGAGTCGGCGACGATGCCCGCGCCCGCCTGCACGTACAGCATGTTGTCCTTCACCACGGCGGTGCGCAATGCGATAGCGAGATCCATGTCGCCGTTGAAGCCGAGGTAGCCGACCGCACCCGCGTAGATGCCGCGCTTGCTGGGTTCCAGCTCGTCGATAATCTCCATCGCGCGCACCTTGGCCGCGCCGCTGACCGTACCGGCCGGAAAGGTGGCCTTGAGCACATCCATCGCATTCAGGCCGGGTTTGAGCGCGGCCTCGACGTTGGAGACGATGTGCATCACGTGCGAGTAGCGTTCGATGATCATTTTTTCGGTGAGCTTCACCGTGCCGTTCTGCGCGACGCGCCCGATGTCGTTGCGCCCGAGGTCGATCAGCATCAG
>JBAQCT010000137.1:0-6423 GCA_049294375.1 Gallionella sp.
ACATTAACTCTCTTCTGATTTAAAGGCGGGGTCACAGCACCATCACGATCGACGGGTGGTCGCACAGCTCCTGATACAGCGCGTCGAGCTGTTCGCGCGAGGTGGCGTTTATGGTGCAGGTCAGGCTGAGATAACGGGCATTTTTGCTGGCGCGCATTTCCATGCTGGCGGCGGTGAATCCGGGGTCATGCCTGCTGACCACTTCCAGCACGGCTTGTGCAAAACCTGCCTGCTGCAGGCCGAATACCTTCAGCGGAAATTCGCAGGGATATTCGAGCAGGCTGTCGGTTAACTTGCTGGCGGGTGATTCGCTCATAGCTCGCTATACCCGCATCACGTCGCGCTTGAAATCCTGATACAGCGCATGCAGCCGTGCGAACATCGCGCCCGGTTTGCCGCTGCCGACCGGCTTGCCGTCGAGCAGCGTGATCGGCAGCACTTCCTTGGTGCTTGAGGTGAGCAGCAATTCGTCGGCACCAAACACTTCTGCGACGGCGACCCGGCGTACTTCATGCGGGATGCCATTGGCTGCGGCGAGTTCCAGCACCACGTCATAAGTGATGCCGGGCAGCATTAAATTATCTTTGGGCGGCGCAAGCAGCGTGCCGTTTTTCACCGCGAAGATATTGCTGGCCGCGCCCTCGGTCATGAACTCGTTGTTCCTGACCAGAATGGTCTCGGCGCAGCCTGCATCAACCGCCATCTGGCGCAGCAGCACGTTGGGCAGCAGCGCGATGGACTTGATGTCGCAACGCAGCCAGCGGTTATCCGGCGCGGTGATACATGCGATGCCGCTTTGCAACAGATCGGCGGGCGGCGTAAGCAACGGGTTGCTCATCATGAACACGGTGGGCGCAACGGGCGGCTTGGGAAAAGCGTGGTCGCGCTTCGCGACGCCGCGCGTGATGTGCAAATACAGATATTGGTCTTGCGCCGCATTGCATGCGACGAGCTTGTCGATGATAGCCGCCCACTCGCTGTCGCTGTGCGGGTTGGCGAGCTTGATGCCATCCAGGCTGTGTTGCAGGCGGCGCAGATGTTCCGCGAGGCGGAACGCCTTGCGCGAATACACCGGGATGACCTCGTACACGCCGTCGCCAAATATGAAACCGCGATCCAGCACGGAAATTTTCGCGTCTTCGATGGGCATGTATTGCCCGTTCAGATAGATAGTCATTGCGGTAATCCTTTATTGAAAAAGCAATTGTCCACGAAAGGCACGAAAAACACGAAATAGTTTAAACAGGCATTCCGCCAAAAGACAAAGCTCGCAAAAATCCAAAAGGCTCCATGTTGCGAATTAGGGGGAGCCGCCGAGCCAATGCAACTTCTGGTTTTATTTCGTGCCTTTCGTGTTTTTCGTGGAGATATTTATTGAAAAAATAAGCGGATGCTATCCCAGCCGCGCGAGAACACATTGGCCAGTGGCGCGCCATCGAGGGCGAATAGCGGAAATTCGGCATAAGGTTTCCCGGACAGCGTCAGCTTGAGAACGCCCAGTTGTTGCCCGGAGATAACCGGCGCGATGATGGGTTGGTGCGTTTCCATCGTCGCCTTGAGCTGTTGCAGTTTTCCCTTCGGGAGGGTCAGGAATAAATCCTGCCGGAAGCCGAGTTTGACATGGCTTGTGGTGCCTTTCCAGACGCGCACTTTGGCGACGGGCTGGTTTTTTTCATACAGGCGCACCGCATCGAAATACTGGAAGCCGAAATTCAGCAGCTTCTGGCTTTCGATGGCGCGCAGGTTGTCCGAAGGCACGCCGAGCAATACCGCAAACAGGCGGCGTTTATCGCGGCTGGCCGACCCGACCAGGCAAAATCCGGCGGTTTCGGTGTGCCCTGTTTTCAGGCCGTCCGCGTAGGGATCGATCCACAACAGGCGGTTGCGGTTTGACTGGGTGACATTATTGAAAGTGTATTCGCGCAGACCGAACAGCGGGTAGTGCTGCGGGTAGTCTCGCACGATGGCGGCGGCCAGCAAAGCCAGGTCGGACGCGCTGCTGTAGTGCTGCGCATCGGGCAGGCCGGTCGCGTTGGCGAAGCGGGTATTGACCATGCCGAGGCGCTTTGCCTCCCTGTTCATCAAGTCGACGAAGCCGGATTCGCTGCCGGCGATATTGAGCGCCAATGTGATGGCCGCATCGTTGCCCGATTGTATGATAAGCCCGCGCAGCAGCTCGCCTACCGAAACGGTTTGTTCCGCCTTGAGCAGCATGCGCGATTCGCCGCTGGTGATGCGCACCGCCGCATGCGGGACTATCAGCTCCTGTTGCAGCGAAAGCGTGCCGTGCTCGATCGCATCAAATGCCAGGTAAGCGGTCATCAGCTTGGTCAGCGAAGCGGGCTCCATGCGCGCATCGCCGTTCTGGTTCACCAGTACCTGGCTGCTGGTGAAATCGTATAGCACGTACGACTTGGCTGACAGGAGCGGCGCGGCCGGCAATGGGGGCGGCAACGGAAAAGCGGCTGCGGGCAGCAAAAAACCGATTAGCAAAAAAATAAATTTCATGGCTGGGGAGCGGTTACGGTAGCCAATTATAGTCTTTGCCCCGCAGGTGTTGATAGTGGAAAGGCCGGAGACAAGAGCCCGTACTGCTACCGAGTTTGTATTGGGGGGCTATTCAGACCGCGTTGGCGGCTTGGCGAGTTTGCGTTGCAGCGTGCGGCGGTGCATATTGAGGGCGCGCGCGGTGGCGGAAATATTGTCGTCATGCTCGCGCAATACGCGCTGGATATGTTCCCATTCCAGATTTTCGATTTGCGTCGGCTGCGCCTTGATCGGCACTTCGCTGCTGGCGATGTGCCCGAATGCTGCCACGATCTCATCCGCGTTGGCGGGCTTGGCGAGATATTGCGTCGCACCCAGCTTGATGGCTTCGACGGCGGTGGCGATGCTGGCATAACCGGTCAACACCACGATGCGCGTATTCGGATCGAGTTCGTGCAAGGCCTTGACCAGCACCAGCCCCGGCGCGCCGCCCATTTTCAGATCCACTACCGCGAATTCCGGCGGATTATCCTCCGCAACCGGGATCGCCTCCTCGACGCTGTGCGCTTCGGTAACGCTGAATCCGCGCTTTTCGAGCGCGCGCTTCAGCACTTTGCAAAAAGTGATGTCATCGTCCACCAGCAGCAGCGAGGCGGATTCTTCATGGAGTTCATTCATGAGCTGGCCCGTGGGTTGGCAAAATGATTTCCGTGGTTGCGCCGCCCTGCTCGCGATTGAACAGGCGCACCGACCCGCCCATCCGTTCGATGGTGGCATTGGCCAGGAACAGGCCAAGCCCGTGCCCGCCCGCCTTGGTCGTGAAAAATGCCGAGCCTGCCTTGAGCTCCGCTTCCTCGCTCAAGCCTTTCCCGTGATCATGGATTTCCAGCGTGAAATTGTTGTCATCCCAGCGCGTGTAAATTTCAATCGATTGCGAAACAGCGTCTGCGGGCGTCGCATCCGCCGCATTGTTGAGCAGGTTGGTCAATGCGGCGCGCAACGTATCGTCCACGTTGACGAGCGGCGCGGGTTGCGCTCCGTCGCTGCGGTATTGATATGAGATGGGGCGCAGCAATTGCCACTCATCCAGCACCTCCGCCATCAGCCGATCAGCGGGCTGGAGCGAGGCCGCCCCGCTGACCTGCGCGTCGGCCAGTATCTTGTCGAGGATGCGCTTGCAGCCGCGCACCTGCTCGTTGAGGATGCCCAGCGAATCGCGCCAGCCGGGCTGTGCCGCGATGTCATGCTGCAATTCGCCGATCACCACCGCCATGGTGGACAGCGGCGTGCCCAGTTCGTGCGCCGCACCGGCGGCCTGCGTGCCGAGCGCCACGATCCGCTCGTTGCGCAAGATTTCCTCGCGCACGCGCGCCAGTGTCTCGTCGCGGCTGCGCACCGCCTGCGCCATCTTCACCACAAAATAGGCCACGACCAGCGTGCTAAAAATAAAGCCGAGCCACATGCCCACCACATGCGCGTTGAACGCGCTGTCGCCGTCATGCTGGTGGTTATGCGGCAACGGGATGTAAAAGAACATCAGCACGCTGTAACAGGCGGAGGTGAGCGCCGCCATGCCCCATGTATAGCGATCCGGCAGCGTTGCGGCCGCAATCACCAGCGGCAACAGGTAAAGCGATACGAAAGGATTGGTCGAGCCGCCGCTGTAATAAAGCAATATGCTGAGCGCCAATACATCCACGCACAACTGGCCGAACAGCTCCGTGTTGGGAACCGGCCTGCCGCTGCGCAGGCGAAACCAGGAAAACAGGTTGACGCCCGCGAGCGCAACAATAGTCAGCAACATCGGCTGCCAATCCAGTTCCAGCTCCAGTATCTTCCAGACCGCAGCGAGTGTCAGGAGCTGCGCCGCGACGGCCATACTGCGCAATGCAATCAGGCGACGTAACTGGCTATGGCCGGGGAGTGAAGAAAGTATCGTGTTGTCCATGCGGTTATTGTAAGCGGAGAGAGGGGTGCCGGGGGGTGCGGCATATTGTCGCGGCGGCAAAGCCGCCGCAATTTTGTCTGCATATTGTGGTTCCGTCATCACATCCCGCTACGCGGGATGATGAGTCTCCACCGCAATATGCCGAACCTTTCCAAGGTGCGGCATATTGTCACATTTCTTGCGGATAGGTTTTTAGCAGATAATCCGTATCCTCATGCTCACTTTAATTACAGGGAAAATTACCATGATCGGATTTTATCGTTTTGCCGGGTTGCTCGCGGCCTTATTGTTCGGCGCAGGCGCTTATGCGAATGACATCCAGGTTGATGGCGCGTGGACGCGCGTCGCTGCTTCCGGGCGCGATTCCGCGAGCGTGTTCCTGTTCATCACCAGCAAGCAGGATGCGGCCCTGGTTGGCGCGTCCAGCCCATCCGCCAAATCCGTGGAATTGCGCACCATGCTGCATGAAGGCGGCATGATGAAAACGATCACCGTTAAAACGATCCCGTTACCGGCCAACAAGCGGGTGGACATGACCAGCATACACGACTACCACCTGACGCTGGTGGGGCTGAAGGCGCCGCTCAAGGCCAATGCCACCATCCCGCTGACGCTGAATATCGAAATGCCCGGCAAGCGGAACGCCAAGGTCGACGTAAAAGTGGAAGTCAAGCCGCTGAAAAACACAAATCAATAATGGCCCCGATGCCTGCTGAAACACGCTCTCGCCCGCATTGCCAGCATGCCTGGTTCACACCATAACCAGTAAGCATTTACTTTCCACAAGAAACAGGCGGCGCGTGCCGCCTGTTTCTTTTCTGGTGTAGAATTCGCGAAAATTTGCGAGCCTTCGCCCTGACGGCGAAACGCCTGCCTACCCCACTTCGCGAGGAAAAATCATGACCCTTACGCCTTCGGCAGCCGACAAGAAAGCGCGCACGCTTTCCGAGGCGATGCCCTATATCCAGCGGTTTTTCGACAAGACCATCGTCGTCAAATACGGCGGCAACGCGATGACCGATCCCCTGTTGCAGGAGAGTTTTGCGCGCGACGTGGTGCTGCTGAAACTGGTCGGGATGAACCCGGTGGTGGTGCATGGCGGCGGGCCACAGATCAACGAATTGCTGCAAAAGGTGGGCAAGCAGGGCACCTTCGTTCAGGGCATGCGCGTGACCGACGAAGAGACCATGGACGTGGTCGAGATGGTGCTGGGCAAGGTCAACAAGGATATCGTCAACCTGATCAACAGGCATGGCGGCAAGGCGGTCGGGCTGACCGGGCAGGATGGCTCATTCATCCGCGCCGAAAAATTATTGCTGGAAAGCAGCGACGAACCGGGCAAGATGCTGGACATCGGGCTGGTCGGCGAGATCGAGAAGATCGACCCGTCGATCATTTCCTTTCTCGATTCCGGCGACTTCATCCCGGTGATCGCGCCGATCGGCGTGGGGCCGGACGGCGAAACGCTGAACATCAACGCCGATGTGGTGGCGGGCAAGCTGGCGGAGATATTGGGGGCGGAAAAACTGGTGCTGTTGACCAACACGCCGGGCGTACTCGATAAAGACGGCAATCTGCTGACAGGGCTGACCCCAAAACAGATCGACGAACTGGTCGCGGACGGCACGTTGTCCGGCGGCATGCTGCCCAAGATTGCATCCGCGCTCGATGCGGCGCGCGGCGGCGTAAAGTCGGTGCACATCATCGACGGGCGGGTGCAGCATGCACTGTTGCTGGAAATCCTGACCGACGAGGGTGTCGGCACGCTGATCAAGAGTAAATGACAGAGCCTGTTGATCGGAGAAAGTAAAATTCAAAATTTCTGATGAAACTACTAGCCATTCCACTAGGCCACCAAAATACGGTGTCCAAGTGGCTGGTTATAAGTCAGGCTAGGCGTGCGAAAAAAATCGCAGCGCCGCATATGGGGTATATGCAAGCAAGATTTTTTAAGCACAACAACGCATGACGACGAAATTTTGGATTTT
>JBAQCT010000138.1:0-28483 GCA_049294375.1 Gallionella sp.
GTGCTGACCCTGACCTTTCTGACCGGGTTGTTCCAGTTAATATTGGGCCTGGCACGCATGGGCATACTGGTGAATTTTATTTCTCATACCGTGGTGATCGGCTTTACCGCCGGCGCCGCGCTGCTCATCGCAGCCAGCCAGGTCAAGAATTTCTTCGGCCTCAACATCGTGCGTGGCGCACCGTTTCACGTGGTGTTCGAGCAACTGGCATTACAGTTCGGCAATATCAATCTGTATGTCACTGCAGTAGGCGTTATCACCCTTGCCTCAGGTGCCCTGGCGAAAATATTTATTCCCAAACTTCCCTATATGATCGTCGCGATGGTGGCCGGCAGTATTGTGGCTTATCTGATCACCGCGGAATTCGGGGTGGCAGTCACCCAGATCAAAACCGTGGGAGCGTTGCCGACTAATTTCCCGCCACTTTCCCTGCCGGATTTTTCCTACGCGACGATACAACAGGTGGTGTTTCCGGCACTGGTGGTCACGATGCTGGCGCTGACCGAAGCCGTGTCGATCTCCCGTGCCATTGCCGTGAAAACCGGACAGCGCATCGATGGCAATCAGGAATTCATCGGTCAGGGGCTGTCGAATGTGATGGGGAGTTTTTTTTCCAGCTACGCTTCATGCGGTTCATTCAACCGCAGCGGCGTCAACTATGCAGCCGGTGCGAAAACACCGCTTGCCACGGTATTCGCTTCGATCTTTCTGTTGTTAATCCTGCTGCTGGTGGCGCCGCTTGCCGCTTACCTGCCTAACGCCGCCATGGCGGGCATCCTGTTTCTGGTGGCCTGGGGGCTGATCGATTTTCATCATATGTCTTCCATCATGAAGACCAGCCGCGCCGAGACGGTGGTGCTATGGGTGACGCTGCTGGGCACGCTGATCGATCTGGAAAAAGGCATCTTCTTCGGCATCCTGCTTTCTCTCGCCATTTATCTGTATCGCGTCTCGCGCCCGCATATTGTTCCGGTGGTTCCGGCGAAGGAGGAGGGCGCTTACCATTTCGTGAGCGCTTACAACCATCCCGAATGCCCGCAATTGAGCATGGTGCGCTTCAACGGCGCGATCTTCTTCGGGGCGGTCGATCATGTGCAGAGCAGCCTGATGCAGATCGACGAAAAAGACCCGCAAAAAAAATTCGTGCTGATCGTCGCCAGCGGCATCGACTTTGTGGATGTGGCGGGGGCGGAGATGCTCGCGCAGGAAGCGCGCCGCCGCCGCAAGATCGGCGGAGGGTTGTATTTCTACCGCTGCAAGGATGAAATTTACAAATTCCTGCGCAAGGCCGACAAGCTGGACGATATCGGCGCAGGCGGTTTTTTCCCCGTCATGTCGAACTGGATCAAGCCGGTCTACAGCACTCTCGACACGGAAATCTGCCGCACCTGCAAGGCGCGCATTTTTTCCGAATGCCATGTTTACCTGCCCGATGGGCAAGCCCGTTCCCCTCTCCTCAATCCTCTCCCGCATGAAGCCCCTCTTTCTAACTCTCTCCCGCAAGCGGGAGAAAGGACAAATGTGAAAAGCGATCTTAAATCCTCGGGCGAGGAGGCAAGCGAGAAGGACAATATTTAACTCTGGGGAGCCGAGAGCAGAATGATTTTGGCCCGAGAGCAGCGCCCTTTCATTTTGTGTGGCGATGTGTAAAATGCCTATACACTTTACACATGGAGTTTGCCATGCGCGCCGGTGGTTTCAAGACCAAGAAGGAAACCGTCGAGGCTGCGCTCAAGGTATTGGCCCAGCAGCGCAAATCTCAGCGAAAGATTCTCGAACTCCTTGGCAAGATCGAATTTGATCCCGCCTACGATCACAGGAAAATGCGGGAGCCGCTACGATGAAAGTGATGACTGCATCTCCCACCTGATAGACCTGCTTATCTTCAATACACCACATCGTGGTCGCCCACATTGATCGGGATGATCTCTTTATCCTGAATCAACAGTTCAAGCGTAATGCGGTAAGAGAGATTGATGGAAACCGAATGCAGCCCCTGCAACCTGCCGCTCAAAGCATGCAGCCGCAACGAGGGATGGTGCGGGTTTATTTCCAGCAGTTGCAGTGTCTTGAGGTATTGTTTTTCCAGCTCGGGATGCTGCTTGAGAAAACGCGCGGCGCGTTTTTCATATTGCGCGGTGAATACCAGTTGGAAAGTCATGGTCGATGTGGTTCTTCGGCAGGCTCGGGGCGGGCGGTTTTTATGTGCTTCGTCATGCGGCGATTTTCTTCATCCGCTTCACGTGTGCCGCCGCTGTGCCCTTGTTAAAGCGCCCGGCGGCGATATCGGCTTTCGATTCGGCCAATGCGGCTTCCAGTTCGCATTCGCGCAGATGGTGATACTGCGCGATTTTCATCACCACGAAACGCTCTTTGCCGCGCACCGAGACTATTGCTTCCGGGCGTTCCGCAAGCACAGCTTCTATGGCGGCGACGCCTTTTGTTTTCAGGTCATTGGCAGTCAGATTGGACATGGCTTGTTTCCTCGATGAGGTTGTTTGTAGTGTGTCGGATAATACGCTTAACAGTGCGATATATCAACTGATAAAGAGCGGTATGCAGTGTGCGGGTATAATCGCGCCACACTTTCAGGATCACCATGGATACCATTCTGCTGCTTGAACCCATCGTTCTCGGCGCCATCGAAGGGCCACCCGGATTTCTACCGGTCTCCAGCACTGGCCATTTAATACTAGCGGGCGATTTCGCCGTCGTTGTGCGGGCATAAAATGCCATGAACCAATTTGCCCGCTTCCTGCCATTTCTCCGGTGGTTTCCGTTGCGCGGAGAATATGTCAAGGCCGATCTGATCGCAGGCATTACCGTCGCGCTAGTACTTATCCCGCAGTCCATGGCCTACGCGCAACTGGCGGGATTGCCCGCCTATTACGGGTTGTATGCGGCATTCTTGCCGGGCATTGTCGCCGCGTTATGGGGGTCGTCGGCGCAACTGGCCACTGGCCCGGTCGCGGTAGTTTCTCTGTTGACCGCTTCGGTGCTTGCGCCGCTGGCTGCCAGCGGGTCGAGCCAGTTCATCGCGCTGGCGATCCTGCTGGCGCTGATGGTGGGCATCATCCAGCTCCTGCTGGGCATATTCAAACTGGGCGTGGTGGTCAATTTTCTTTCCCATCCTGTCATCATCGGTTTCACCAACGCCGCCGCGATCATCATCGGCCTGTCGCAACTCAATAAGCTGTTCGGTGTTTCGATGGGGCGTAGCGAAAGCTTCATCCAGGATATCTGGGGGGTGCTGCTGCAGATCGGCGAAACCCATATTCCGACGCTGCTGATAGGTGTCTCGGCCTTTGCCCTCATGTGGGGGATGAAAAAATTCGCCCCGAAGATGCCGGGCGTGCTGATCGCCGTCGCGCTTACCACGGCGGTGAGCTGGGCAATCGATTTTGAGCACAACGGCACGGGAAAAATCGAAGAGATCATGGATGCCGAGGTAAAAGCCCTCGCCAATAAATTTTCCCAGAACGAAGCCAGGATCGACGAGCTGAACGGCAGGCTCGGCGCCAAGTCGGCGGAGCTGAAACAGCATTTGAAAACCCCCGCGATAAGCTTGCAGCATGCTGCCGCGTTGAACTATGAAATCGAGTTGCTCAGGCTGGAGCTCAAGGATGCCGAAGGAGAGAACCGCAAACTTGCCCGTTCGATGCGCAAATTCATTTTCGAACAGGTGCCCGCAGCCGACGGGCAACCCGCCAGGCTTTATCTGACCGGGCAGGTTCCACAGGCTGAAAAAGCAGACGGTTACCGCTGGCGCATCAGGAGAGTGAGCAAGGGCGAACTCAGGCTGGTCGGCGGCGGTGAGGTGGTGGGCTCCATTCCCGCCGGGTTGCCGCAGATCGAAATGCCAAAATTCAGCTGGGACATGATCGTGTCGCTGTTTTCCGGGGCGCTGGTGATTTCGCTGGTGGGTTTCATGGAGGCCATTTCCATCGCCAAGGCGATGGCGGCGAAAACTAGGCAACGCATCGACCCCAATCAGGAATTGATCGGGCAGGGCTTCGCCAACATCGTCGGGAGTTTTAGCCAGTCGTTTCCGGCCAGCGGCTCATTTTCCCGTTCCGCAGTGAATCTCAACGCGGGCGCGCAAACCGGCATGTCCACGGTATTTGCCGGGGCTATCGTGCTGCTCACCCTGCTGTTCCTCACGCCATTGCTGTATCACCTGCCCCAGGCGGTGCTGGCTGCGGTGATCATGCTGGCGGTGGTCGGCCTGATCAACTTCAAGGCGATCGGCCATGCCTGGCATATTCACAAGCATGACGGCATCGCCGCCGTGGTGACATTCGCCGCCACGCTGGCCTTTGCGCCCCATCTCGACAACGGCATCATGGTCGGCGCCGGTTTGGCCATCCTGCTCTATCTGTACCGCACGATGAGACCGCGCGTCGCGATCCTCGGCCGTTATCACGACGGCACGCTGCGCGACGCGAAGGTGCACAACCTGCCGGTCAGCGAGAACATCATCGCGATGCGCTACGACGGTTCGCTCTATTTCGCCAATGTGTCCTACTTCGAGGACGCGATCCTCGAGGCTGTGGCCAACACGCCGCGCGCCCGGCACCTGCTGATCGTCTCGAATGGCATCAACCAGCTCGACGCATCGGGCGACGAGGTGATCCGCCACATCGTCGAAAGGCTGCGCGCCAGCGGCATCCGCGTGGTCTTCAGCGGCCTGAAGAAACAGGTGATCGATATCATGCGGCATTCCGGTTTGCTCGATTACATCGGCGAAGGAAATGTTTTCGCCGAGGAAGACAAGGCGCTCGATTCGATCTATGCCGAAGTGCTCAAGGCTGTGCCCGATGCGCCCTGCAGGCTTTTAAAACACCAGATCGGCGGCGCCGACGGGGTGAAAACATGGCTCTGAACTTCTTCATGGAGGCGCTCGCAAATATGGATTTTCAGAAGCTTCCTCAGTTGAAAAACCCGGAATAACCCTAATGGGCTATTCGGCACACCCTTAATAGGTATGGACGCTGGTAGGCTGGTTATCCTTATAATTCCATCAGCCGTATTTTCCCGTATTGAACCTGCGAACCTCTGAAAGAGGGTGGTAATCTGATGAAACCGGATATAGACATGGAACGCCGCAAGGCGCTCAAGACAGGCGGGTGCCTGGGATTGCTGGGCGTGCTCGCCGCTCTTGGACTGGCGCCCGGCCCTGCTTGGGCCAAGGTGGGTCACGCGGCTTTTGAAGCCAAAAATCTGAACGACGCATTCGAGGCGCTTGGCGTATCTGCTCCGGGAAGCAGTGCGCTCGTCCACCTGACTGCGCCGGATGTTGCGGCGAACGGGGCGGTGGTTCCGGTCAAGGTTGAAAGCCTGCTTCCCGACACCGAGCAAATCACCGTCATGGTGGATAAAAACCCTTTCATGCTTTCATGCAGCTTTTCCATCCCCGAAGGCACCGAGGGTTATATCAGCACCAATATCAGGATGGCGCAAACCGCAACGGTTATCGCGCTGGTCAAGGCGGGCGGCAAGTTCTATCGCGCTTCGCGCGAAGTACAGGTTACCGTGGGAGGTTGCGGATGACGAGTCCGACCAAGATTCGCGCCTCCGCCAAGGGCGGGGTCACGGAAGTCCGTGTGCTGATGCAGCACGAGATGGAGAATGGCCGCCGCAAGGATGAGGCAGGCAACCTGATTCCTTCATGGTACATCACCGAGGTTAAGGCGCAGCATAACGGCAGGGTCGTGCTGGAAGGGCAGTTTGGTACCTCCGTATCGAAAAATCCCTACCTGATATTCCGCTTCAAGGGTGGGGCTGCGGGGGACAAGATTACGCTTTCATGGCTGGACAACCGGGGCGAGACGCGCTCGGATGAAGTGGTAATAAGTTGATTTTGCGCTGACCGTGGATGTTTGCGGTCGGTAATTTTGTAGTCGTTGCTTTTCTTGAGAGGGAGGACATATGAAAATAATCAAGCAGCAAATACTCGCCACCGTCTGTGTTGGCGCTCTGGTTTTACCGGTAGCCGGTGCGCATGCCGAAGCCGATAAGCATGCGCGCAATCTGTCCGCATCCTGTGCGGCTTGCCACGGCACCGACGGTCGCAGCGCGGGTGGCATGCCGATTCTGGCGGGAATGGACAAGGGGTTGTTCGTGACGGCGATGAAGGACTTCAAGTCCGGCGCGCGCCCTGCCACGGTGATGCACCATCATG
Source organism: Gallionella sp. (assembly GCA_049294375.1). GTDB lineage: Bacteria > Pseudomonadota > Gammaproteobacteria > Burkholderiales > Gallionellaceae > Gallionella. Next base: position 6,182 of record JBAQCT010000138.1, read on the forward strand.
CCAAAGGCTATTCCGATAGTGAATTCGAAAAGCTGGCTGAGTTCTTTGCCGCGCAGAAACGTTAAAAAATAGCGAAATATCCGGTACAACCAAAATTTTAAGGAGCACAACATGTCATTAGATCGCCGTGATTTTTTGAAGCTGGGTGCAGCAGGGATTGTGTTGGGCGCATTCCCTGGCTGTGCAACCACAGGCAGTGAAATCGTCAAGAAGGAAGGACAGCGTGTCGTTATTATCGGGGGCGGTTTCGGCGGCGCTACGGCGGCCAAATACATCCGCAAGTGGAGCAACAACCAGATCGAGGTCGTGCTGATCGAGCGCAACACGACATTCATTTCTTGCCCGATGAGCAATACGGTGCTGGGCGGCATCCGGACCATCAGCGAGCTTACGCGCAACTACGACACCTTGAAGAGCAAATACGGCATCAAACTGGTGCAGGGTGAAGTGACGGCCATCGACCCGCAAAAGCAGACCGTTACGCTGGCGGATGGCTATCTTGGCTATGACCGTTTGATCATCGCGCCCGGTGTCGATTTCATGTTCGAAAAGATCGAGGGGCTCAATGCCAAAGTCGCCGAACAGAGCATTCCTCACGCATGGAAAGCGGGCGCACAGACCACCATGCTGAGGAGGCAACTGGAGTCCATGCAGGATGGTGGTGTCGTCGCGATCAGCATTCCCAAGGCGCCGTACCGCTGCCCACCGGGGCCATACGAGCGCGCCTGCCAGATAGCGTATTACCTGAAGAAGAATAAACCCAAATCCAAGGTGTTGATACTGGATGCCAATCCGGACATCGTCTCCAAGAAGGGTCTGTTCCTCGCTGCCTGGAAGGATCTGTATCCGGGCATGGTGGAATACCGCGCCAATGCGATGGTGATGCAGGTGCAGGTGAATCCAAGCGGAAGAGTGGCCAAGACCGAATTCGAGGACGTCAAGGCGGATGTGCTGAATATCATCCCGCCGATGAAAGCGGGCGCGGTGGCCGATATGGCAGGCGTGGTCAACGTGGACAAGAACTGGTGTGCCGTGGACTTCACCACTTATGAGTCAACCGCGCAAAAGAACATTCATGTCATCGGCGACGCGATTTCGGCAGCTTTACCCAAATCGGGGCACATGGCGACTTCGCATGCAAAAATCTGCGCCGCGGCCATCATCGAGCTGATGCAGGGACAAGCGCCGGACTCGACCCCGGTCATCGCAAACACCTGTTACAGCATGGTGAGCGGCAACGAGGCAGTGCACGTAGCACATGTGTATCGCTTCAATGCGGAAAAACGCGCCATGATCGCGGCGGATGGTGGCGGTGTTTCCGGGCAGCGCTCCGAAGTCGAGGCGACATTGGCCAATTACTGGCTCAAGACTATCCTGGACGATGTGCTGGCGTGATGCCGGCGTTAACGTGAAATTCGCGCAGCGATTCGATCGCCTCCTCGCCCGCTTGCGGGAGAGGATTGAGGTGAGGGGAGCGGTCATGGCAAGTTTCATAATCAGGGATGGCACACTTGCCATGACAGTGAAGGGGTAGCAAGCATGCCATTTTTTCTCGCCTTGTTGCTGGTTTTTGCCGCCCCGCCCGCGCTGGCCGCTCCGCCTGCACCGGCGCTTTCCTACACCAGCATGAAGGTGCAGGTTGCGAAAGTGCAGGTGCAGCAGGGGGTCAGTTTCGACGATGCCGTCGAATCCCTCAAGCTGCGCGCAAACCAGCACAACCTCAAGCTTGTCGGCGCCAGCCCGCTCTACAAGGAAATCGAGGCGCTGACCGGCAAACCGTCCAGGCGCATGGAAATATTCAGTTTCTGCGATGGGCTGGTGGCGCAGCAAATGATTTCGATCAACCCGCTGATGATTTCATTCATGCCCTGCCGCATCTCGATAGTGGAAGACGAGCAAGGCAAGCTCTGGGTCATTTCCATGATGATCGACCGCGCCGTGATGCGCACACTTCCGGCGGAAGCGCGCAAGAACGCACAGCGCATCATGGATGTGATGAAGGACAGCATGCTTGCCGCCAGCAACGGCGATCTCTGAGCGCATCAAGCCCTGAGCCGACCATCACGGCGATGCTTGTTTATTCGTTGCAGGGTTTGTCAGGAAGAATTTCTCAGGCGTACAAGGCAACCCACTACATGCTCGGCCAAGTCACGATCCATGGTTACGCGGCTTAAGGGAAACTCTGCCGCCACCCAATCGGTGTTATACCCGATATCGATATATGTCGCGCCGTAGTCAAGGAGCGAGTTGATATCCGCTGCCCTGCGGTCATGCGCTATGGCGGGTCTTTTCTTCCGCGCGTTTACCTCCATCGGCTGTTTGACTTGCCAGGTTTCTGTTCTTATATGGACGGTAACCGTTGGCTCGAAAATGTTTTCAAAAACAACCTCCCCGAGCTCTTCCGCTACATATTCGACCCCGTTGTAAACCCCGGATAGCAGCTCGAACCCTTTGGCTCCGGCTATGCCCACATCAAAATCTCCGCGAGGCTTCTTGATAGAATGTTTTTTATTAATGGGCACATCCGCGTCAACCTTTGGCTTGGCGAATCTATGTAGAAGCAGGAGCGCAAAAATACCGACGACAATTAATATGTCTGACCTCAAACCAAACCTGTCCAGCATGCCGCCCAGTGTGTTGCTTATGGTATTGACGATTTCTCTGGCGGAATTCTCGATCTGGTTTTGAGGCTGGGGGCTTGTGGCAGGTATGTTGTGCGCGGCCCCTCGCTTCGGAGCGGAGGCGCTCGTATCGCCCGAGGGCGCTTTCAGTGGCGCACCCGGTTCAACTGCATGCAAAGACACCTCGTCTTTTTGCACCTCTCCGAAGGCGGGCGCAGTGACCATGAAATCCTTAAACCCGCTCCCCTGCCAACGAGGGGGGTTATTGCAGTAAACGCCAACCTTGTAGGCGCCGGGCTTAAGCCCTTGGGGTATCCTGACGGTAAGCACTTTGCTTGTCCACGATAGAACTTCGAGCTGATGGCCGCGCCCCATGTTGATTGCCGCAGTCTTGGTGCCCTGCGTATCTTCCCAATGACCGTGCATCTCGAAAGTGTCCCCGGGTGCGCCCGAGGTTTTGTTGAGAGAGGCAAGGCCCACTTTGCAGAGCGGTACGTCCGAGGCTTCGGCGGATTTCACAACGGCAATGGCTGTAAAGGCTCGCCAGATTTCGGATAGGGGCGCGTCGAAGCTGGCGAGCGGAAGCACCAGCGTGGCAAACATCAAAAATGCTTTATGCTTAAAAGATAAAAGCCGCATTCTCATACCCCCACAAAATTCCCCGCATCATAAGGTATTCTGAAAAAAGTACTAAGAGCCTGTTTCAGTGTTTCCCGAGCCTCGTGCTTCATATGATCCTAAAACCGCAGTTGCCCCTGTAGGAGCGCGATTTATCGCGCAAGTGCTGCTTGGCCAATCGCTCGATGAATCTGGCTCCTACAGCAGTAGTTTCACCCAAAAGGTGATTTGCATCAAAGGCACAAAAACCAGATGACATCCGGGTTTTCATCACAATCCAAATGTTCAACTACGGTTTTAAGGATGATTTTTCCTGCCGAAAAGAACTAGGTCGAAATACCTAGGCATTTCGGCATATATGATTTATCGGAAGGAGTGGATATAGTGCGCGCCGTTTTGCGTTCAGTGGTTGGGTTCAACTCAACCCCGCACAACTTCCTCCTTTTGGGCGACCCATGGTCGCCCATTTTTTTGCCTGCATGATTGGCATGAATAACCGGGCGAAGCTCATGCCAGATGGCATAGAGATGCAGGCTGGTGGGAGAAAACGATCAGGAAGTCGTGTTTGCGCTCATCACGGTAAGAGGCCTTGGAAAAATCACTTTCCGCTGTAGCGTTTCAGCATCTCTTTGTACTTTTCCTGCTCCATATACTTGGAAAGTATGTCGTCCACTTCTTTCTTTTTTATGTAGCGCGGCGCCGTCAGGTATTTCCCGAGAATGATTTCTTTCACTTTGTCATCTGAAAGCAGGAGGGCATCCAGCAAGCAGACGGTTTTTTCCTTAAGGAATTTTGTCTCAAGAACGTCCTTGAATCCATACTCAACTTCCAGGTTGTTTCCTATTTTTGAGGCTACATCAAGGAACGCCGCTGTTTTCTTATCGGAGTTGCAATTCAGGGCTGCTACCTGCGCCTTGTCGAAAACGATCATGAATTTGAAGTACTGGCCGTCGTATAAATCCGAGAAATTCTCCTTGAGGCATTCAAAAGTCTCATTTTTCCCCGAGCAGGCCCTTTCGCTTCTGGCATAGGTATTGTTCGCCGCTGACAGGGCAAGGACTAACGATAGGCAAATGAGTCGACAAATTTTCATAGTGTTTTTTATTGACTGACCCTGTATTAAGAACAGGAAATTCAACAGCATGGTTTTGAGTATCCATGACCGCCCCATTACGGTCAATGCCAATTTTTATTGTTGAGCTGAATCGTTTTGACTGCGCAGTTGGCCTGTGGCGTTCAAGCCTGCCAAACTCCAAACCCGGCCTCACGCAGATCGATCCCTATATCCACTTCCTTCTCGCGCGCCTCGTCATAGGACATCGGGTTGAATGCTTCATAGAGGTCGGGCCATAGCCTCAATCCGTATTCCTTGACGTAGCGATTGGACTGGATGCCTGCCTTGTGTTTGTCAAAGCGCACGTCGGGGTCTATGCCGGTCATGCCAACGTAAACGCAGGGCTTGCCGGGAATGTAGCCGGGGTTGCGCTTCTTGAATTTGCCTTCGTACAAAATGTCTTTCGACAGCTCGATCACATAGACGTGGTAGTGGTTGTGGCGTGCCATGGTTGATTCAATAAGGGTTCATTAAAGGGTCGCTTCGCTAGCAGGCTCTGGATTTTTAGCGGTTGAGGTGAAATGCAGGAACATGATGCGAAGCGGATTTCCTCAATGCACGCAAGATATTTTATACTGGGGCGAGCGACAATCCCACACAGGAACTGATTGACCATGCATACGCACAGCCCCCATCCCTTTTCTTACGATGTGGAAGAAGCCAATTTCGACGAGCGCGTGATTGCCCGTTCGCAAGAGGCGCCCATCCTGCTCGACATCGGGGCCGAGTGGTGTGCACCGTGCAAAGTCTTGGGGCCGCACCTGGAGAGGCTGGCGAAGGAATACGGCGGCAAATTCCTGCTGGCCAGGGTGGATGCCGACGAGAACATGCGCATCGCCGGCAAGCACAAGGTGCGAGGTTTTCCGACGGTTATCGCCTACAGTCGCGGTGCCGAGACCGACCGCTTCCACAGCATGCAGCCGGATCATTTTTTGCGCCAGTTCATCGACAAGTTGATCGCGCACCATCAGTCCGGAGCCTGACCGGGCGACAAGAGCGAGCTTGAAGTCGCGCCGAACCGCAGTTGCCCGAAGCGGCCAAGTCAACCTGGCATGCCGGTCAATTGCCAAGATTAACCCTTCATTCCATGATATATCTTGGGCGATTCGGGTATGTGGTTTCCCGATTTTCAGCCGATCCATTTTTCAGATAACCCTAACGGGCTATGCGCCTCACCCGTCGTGGGTATGGACGCTCACGCGCAGGCTGTCACTATAATGCGCACAGTTTTGCCATGCGACGATGCGGTCTTGGCGACCATTTTGATAATCAGTTAGGAGTTGGAATAAATGAATTTCGATAAAGAGTTTGATGCCAGCGGTATGTCTTGCCCCTTGCCTGTCGTGAAAACCAAAAAGGCGCTTGCCGATATGGAATCCGGGCAAGTGCTAAAGATGATTTCCACCGACTGCGGATCGGTGAAAGACATACAGGCATTCGCCGACCAGACCGGGCATACCCTGCTGGCTTCCACCGAAGAAGGCGGAAAATACGTCTTCTACATCAAGAAAAAATAACCATCCGCGAGGGCGATAGCATGACTACCAAAAAAATGGCGATCATCGCCACCAAGGGTACGCTGGACATGGCGTACCCGCCGTTCATCCTGGCCTCGACCGCTGCTGCACTCGGCTATGAGGTGCAGATATTTTTCACCTTCTACGGGCTGCAACTACTGCGCAAGGATCTGTCTGATGTCAAGATCAGCCCGCTGGCCAACCCGGCGATGCCGATGCCGATACCGATGCCGGTCATGGTGCAGATGCTGCCGGGCATGGAGAGCATGGCCACCATGATGATGAAGCAGAAGCTCAAGAGCAAGGGTGTCGCCTCGCTGGAAGAGTTGCGTGACCTCTGTCTGGAGGCAGATGTAAAATTCATTGCTTGCCAGATGACCGTCGACCTGTTCGAGTTCGACAAGAGCGAATTCATCGATCAGGTCGAATACGGCGGCGCATCGATGTTCTTCGGATTTGCGGGTGAGACCGATATCTGCCTGTTTGTGTAAGGCATTAATTTTCAGGTCAGAAAAAGACTGTCATGTAGCTCGCTGTTCCCTTAACCAACGAGAGGTTCGCCCATGAAAATAAGGAAAGTTGCTGTTTCGTTATTCGTGGTCGGCATGATGGCATCGCCGCTGGTACAGGCTACCAATGGCTATTTTTCGCATGGCTATGGCATGAAGGCCAAGGGTATGGGCGGTGCGGCGACGGCGACGGCAAGCGATACGATGGGTGGCGCGAACAACCCGGCCAGCATGGTGTGGGTGGGCAATCGTCTGGATGTCGGTATTGACTGGTTCAGCCCGAAGCGCGCTGCGAGCCGGACAGGGAGCGCGCTTGCAGGGAATGTCGATTTTGTGGAAGCGAGCGGCAGCGAAAATTTCTTTATTCCCGAGTTAGGCTACAACCACATGATGAACAGCAACATGTCGCTGGGCATCACGGTTTACGGCAATGGTGGCATGAATACCAGTTACAAGAGCGGAACTTCCGTCGCAAGCTGCGCTGCTATGGGCGGCGCAGCGGCGCCGAGCAATCCCCTCTGTGGTTCGGGCGAACTGGGTGTCAACTTGGAGCAATTGATCATTGCGCCGACACTGGCCTACAAGCTCAACGACACAAACTCAATCGGCATCACGCCGATGTATGTTTATCAGCATTTTCGCGCAAACGGCCTGCAGGCATTCGGCGCAATTTCCGCAAATGGCGCAGCCTTGACCAATCTGGGGCATGACCAATCCAACGGCTGGGGAGTCAGGTTGGGTTGGCAGGGCAAATTTTCAAACGGCATGACTCTCGGTGCAACCTATTCGCCCAAGATCGACATGAGCAAGCTCGATAAATACGCGGGCCTATTTGCGGAGCAAGGCGATTTTGATATCCCGATGAACTGGAATCTGGGCATGGCTTTCGATGCCTCGCCTGCAGTAAGGATCGCATTGGATTATGAGCATATCGACTACAGCGGCGTCAAGTCGATCAATAACTCCTCGGTCAACCCGTCGATGCCGGGGGCTTTGATGGGCAACAGTGCCGGTTTGGGTTTTGGCTGGGATGACGTCAATGTCGTCAAGCTGGGCATCGAGTACAAATACAGTAATGCACTGACGTTGCGGGCCGGGATCAATCACGGTACCAACCCGATCAAATCGACCGATGTTACCTTCAATATCCTGGCTCCCGGCGTGATTACAAACCATTACACCCTGGGGGCCACTTATGGCACGAGCAAGGACTCGGAGATTACTTTTGCGTATATGCGTGCGCAGGAGGAGTCGGTTTCCGGTACGACCAATCCGCTTTATTTCCCGGCCGGCGGGGTTGATACCATCAAAATGCGCCAGGATTCGTTTGGCATCGCTTATGGCATGAAATTCTGACTCGGCAGAAGCCATTCAAAAGCCTGCTCCTTGAAAAAGAGCAGGCTTTTTTGCGCCTTGATGAAGGATGTCAGCCGGTGTTCCAGCCCATGGGGCGCTTCATACCGGCGATCTTGTAGGCTTAAACCTGCAACGGCTGATTGCCTGAAAGGGCAAACCGGATGAAAATCTGCTACGCTCGAAGCGACGGGTTTTTGCGGCAGAATTGCATTACCCTGAGTCCCAAAACGCTGCATAATTCGCACGGTTCGGTTTTTGGAATTTTTCAGTATCTCGGGTAAAAGGTAACAGTGCATGGCAATCAAGAAATCCGAACTCTATTCTTCCCTCTGGTCAAGCTGCGACGAGCTGCGCGGCGGCATGGATGCCAGCCAGTACAAGGACTACGTGCTGGCGATGCTGTTCATCAAGTACGTCAGCGACAAATATGCCGGTGTGCCCTATGCGCCGATCACGATTCCGAAAGGCGCGAGCTTCGCCGACATGGTCGCGCTCAAGGGCAAGCCAGACATCGGCGACCAGATCAATAAGAAAATCATCGCCCCGCTGGCTGCTGCCAACAAACTGTCCGACATGCCGGACTTCAACGACCCCGGCAAGCTCGGCAGCGGGCAGGAAATCGTCGAGCGGCTTTGCGTTGCGCGTTCTGTCTGCCCGATTGCACTCATCCCGCCCCCTTATTAATTGCAACTATTCAAACTGCTCCCAGCGCCCGTTTCACCATGTTCCCGACCTCCGGTGTCAGGTTGATCGGCAACAGCTTTGTCCCCGGATGAGCTTGCTGGAACACGCGAAACACCTCATCGGCAAACGCCTGACCTATCTCTTCGACTCCCGTAAAGTCCAGCACCACCGTCTGGAAGCGCTCGAAGCGCAGGGTCAGGCGCTTGGCTTGCGAACGAGACACCAGTTTCTCTCCCTCGTGCTGCGCCAGCTTCACCGGCACGATGGTCTTGGAGAAAGTGTATTCCTCCGGCGCGGCAAATTGATCGAACACCTCCTGCAAGGTGCGTGAGCTGTCGTTCGCAAGCCGCATCAACACCACCGTACCGGACGCATCGGCAGCGCGCTCCAGCAACACATCCGTGCCCCAGTCGTCATGCACAAAATGCAGCTTGCCGGAACGGATATCGAAAGCATCCATCACCTTCGACGAAAAGAAAATCCCCTCGCCCGTGTGGTTCACCGGATCGGTGGTCAGCTTGCCCTTGGCCAGCTCCAGGATCGCCTCGCGCGGGTCGTACAAATTCATCGCACGCTGAATCTTGAGGAAGATGCCTTCACCCTCGTCGGCGACATACACCGACGTATTCAGCGCGTCGCGCACCAGCCCCACCATCACCTTCTTCGAGCCGGAATGGTCTATCGCATTATTCACCATCTCCGTCACGGCATAGTGCCAGATGTCGCGCACATTGGGCGGCAAGTCCGCCAGATGCGGCGCGATTTGCGCGCGCCATACCCGGTCTTCATTCAGCCCGGCGCGCGGGTAAACCTCCCGCACGTCGGCCAGCACCGCCAACTGGTAGCGCACCCCGCGCCCCACGCCGGAAGAAGTGATGACCCCTTCCCGCTTCAGCTTCGCCAGCCAGGCACTGGCGGACTGGCGCGACACGCCATGCTTTTCCGCCAAGCGTACGGCGACATTGCTCCCATCTTGGGCAATGGCATCAAGTATGGTGCGGCGCAAATCAACAGTCATGGTCGGGAATCAGCGCAATAAACGTAAAGCAGAATGGCATTAATTGTAAAGCTAAGCCGCGCTAAACGTAAAGCAGAATCTCAAGGTTATTTGCATACAAGAATCCGCATATCTCGAAATAGGCCGGATTTGTCTCGCCCAATCAAGCGGATGGGCGCATGACCCGGAAAAATTATCTTGAATCCGTGCCGGAATCATGTTGACTGCCAGCAGCCTACCAACTCCCTCACCCTTGCAGGTGGATGGCCGGGGAGGGGGTAGAGTCGTTCCTTCACACCGTGTCTACCCCCATCCTATCCGCCCTGCGGCATCGCGAGAACGGAAGCGGGAAATTCTTGAGTCGTGGTATCGCGAACAACTCAAGGCAGTGCTGCCGCCGCTGATTGCAAAATGGGAACCGTTGATTGGCGTACATGTGGAGCGCTGTTTCGTGCAAAAGATGCGCACGAAATGGGGAAGTTGCAACCACGAATCCCGCAATATTCGTCTCAATACCGACCTTGCCAAGAAGCCACCAGAATGCCTCGAGTACATCGTCGTGCATGAACTGGCACACTTGCTGGAGCCGACGCACAACCTGCGCTTCATCGCCTTGATGGATCAGTTCATGCCGAAGTGGAGATTTTACAAGGATCGGCTGAACAGGCTGCCGGTCAGACACGAGGACTGGGCTTATTGACCAAAATGGTCCATTGCCACGAAACTGCCGCTTGCCTCTTCACAAACGCTTCCATTTGTATAGTGGCAGATGCGCCCCGATGAAGTGATTTAGCCGGTGCTCCAGCCCCTAGGGCGCTTCATGCCGGCAATCTTGCAGGCCTGTGCGACGTAGCCGTAGGGAAACAGTTCAAAAATCCGGTTGCGGGCATCGCTGCCATAGCGCTCTGCAAGGTGTTTGCTCACATGGCGCACATCGGCGGCGACCTGATGTTCCTCGTAATATTGGCGCATGAAACGGATCACGTCCCAGTGGTCTTCCTCCATGCTGATGCCCGCGCGCTTCGCCAATTCCAGCGCAACCGATTCGTTCCATTCGCCGGGCTCGACAAGGTAGCCCTCGGCGTCAAGCGTGGGCAGCGTGCTGGTTGATTCCATAAAAACTCCTATTGAATTGAGTGTGTTTTTAGTCGGCCGTAACCGCGTGGCGGCGTGGCGGGCGCGGTTGGGTGTCGAGGAGGTTGCGCAGGGTCTTGTCGACCATTTCCACGGCCTCGGGTGCTTCGATGCTCATCATCTGGTCGATGATCCAGTAGCTGTCGCGTTCGTCCATGACCTGTTCCATGCAATAACCGAGATAACGGGTGAAACTGAATGAAGGGCCACCCTCGCCGTAGTCGAATTCGGCGTAGCCGTCTGCGCGCTGGTTGACCTGGTCGATAAAGTGTTGCTTGATTTCATCCGGCTGGCCGTCCAGCAAGCGGCTGCGGTTTTCGGCATAGTTCTCCGCGACGCGGTTTGCCAGTATGCCGGTGAAGGCGATCCGGTCTTCGGACGGCAGGCGGCGGTAGGCGATGCGGTCGGCCACCTGGATCAGGAACACCAGAAATTCGGCGAGGAAGGCGAAATATTGCGGGCCGATTGCAATCTCGAAATTCGCCTTGCGGGTGTTTTTCAGCGCGTTGCCGGCGATGCGCCAGATGGCGAACGCGACCGCACCCGCCAACTCTTCCGGGGTATGGTTACGTCCTTCCTTGAACCAGTTGCTTTTGATGCGCAAGGCTCAACCCTTGCGGATGTAGAACTCATGCACACCCGCCGCAGCCTCGATGGTTTCCAGCAAGGTCATGCCGGTGGCGGAAGCCCACCCTCCGATATCGGACTGCACGCCGGGGCAGTCGCTGACCAATTTCAACACCTCGCCGGTTTGCATCCCGTTGAGCAGTTTTTTAGCTTCGACGATCGGGCCTGGGCAAACCGCGCCGCGAATGTCCAGCGTGACGTTGGCGGTGAGATGTTTCGTGCCGGCACCTTTCTGGATGTGGTAACCGGTGCCGCCCTCCGGCATGTGTTCGGTCTTCAGTATCCGGTTGCCGGTCTGCCTCGCCCAGGCAAACAGGTCGTCCTGCGTGCCGGGGCAATCCGATATCAGCAGCAGGACTTGTCCCGCCGCAAGCTCATCGACCATGCGCTTTGCGCCGATCAGCGGCCTGGGGCAAGAGAGGCCCTTCATGTCGAGCACTACATTGACCATATCGTCCATTTCGATCTCCTTGAATCGGGCATGGCCATCGCGCCAGCCCTGATGATGAAACACGCTACATCCAGTTTGTTCAATAACCGCCCTTGCCGTAAGGTTGCGGCAGGCCGGCGACCTTGGCGGCCTGTTTTGCCGGGCCGAGTGGGAACAGGTCATACAGCGCCTTGCTGTCCGCTTCAGGCCAGAATTCGTTGACGCCCTTTAGCATGTTGCGGAAATTGGGCGTATGGCCGTGCTCGCGGTATTCGTCGCGCATGTAGTTGACGACATCCCAGTGCTTTTGCGTCAGTTCGATGCCCTCCGCCGCCGCGATCACGCCGACTATTTCTTCGCTGTAATCAGGTTCAAGCAGATAGCCTTCGGCATCGGTTTCCAGTTCATTTCCTGCGATTATGTATCCCATTGTTTTCTCCCATTCTGAAGTCAGTGAAACCGTCATCCCAAATACGAGATGACCTTGTGCGGCAAAAATATGCCGCAGCCAAAATGTCGGCCATCACCCAAACCATCGGCCTGCAAGCGCAGCGAGGCTTCCGGCTTGAGGTCATGCGCCACCAGGCTGTAACCTGCCAGCGAGTGCCGATCATCCGCGAGCGTCTTTCGCCTGCCGCAGATCAGCCCGGCCTCGATGCCCATGATGTTCAAGGCGGCGCGCATTTTTTCCAGAAACGCTACCTCATCGTCCGCTCCCGTCACCAACTGCGCATGCAGGGTCGGATGGGGTTGTATCTGCCGGGGTTGCCCGGTGCCCAGCCGTAACGCATTGCCCGATATGTCCAGTTTTGTGCCAGACAGGGTCGCGGCGGCCCGCATCAATATTTGCGGCAGGCGCAGCACCAGTTTGGCGCGCTTCGGCAGCAGCATATCTCCGTCGCTCTCCGCGACGCGTAGCGGCACTACGCCAACCGATTCATCATCCGCCAGTTGTGGCACGCGTTGCACCAGTTCTGCCCATAGCGCAAAAGGGTAGCCGGATGGCAGCGTTCCGCCGCTTGCATCGAACGCCATGTCCGTCATCGCGGAATGCGTTACGGTCATTCTCGCCTCTGCGAGTCCGCCCAGCGCTGCATGGCTTGTGCCCATTGCTCCGCCGTGCCCGGGTCGATATCGAAGATGGTGAAACGTCTGCCTTCGCGAATCCGGATGCGCAACAGGCTCATACCGCCTTCCACATGATCGATCTGCTGAAGCTCGATTTGCTGCCCCCCAAAGGGAACCTTGATCTTGTCCAGCTCGGTGATTTTTGCCATGCCTGTCCCGTTGTAAAGTTGGCCGCACCAGAAGGGCTGATCGGCTACGGCGATGAATTGTGCAAGTCTATCCGCAATAGGGCATGATTTGGAATACTACCGATGTAGCGCAAGGCATCACTCTTTGGAGTTACCTTGGATAGCCGCTACGGGTAATGGTTAGACTGCAACTTGCAACGTACTATGCCGAAACATCAAAAAGTTTGAGAGTTCCGCCGGAATATCACCCATACGAACCGGAGTTCCAGCCCCGCCGGGCGGTCAAGCGCGGCGCAATACGATTGAAAGGAAGGCATTATGGCTAAAAAGATGCATGACACTCCCAACCTCGACCAGCTCGAGTCCGGCCCGTGGCCCAGTTTTGTGACCGGCCTGAAAAAACTGGCCAAGGAGAAGGATTATGTGGTCGACCTGCTGGGTCAACTGGAGACCTCATACAGGACTCGCAAGGGGTACTGGAAGGGCGGTACAGTCGGTGTGTTCGGTTATGGCGGGGGAGTGATCCCGCGTTTCACCGAACTCAAGGATGAAAACGGCCAGCCGGTGTACAAGGATGCCGCCGAATTTCACACCCTGCGCATCATGCCTCCTCCCGGCATGCACTACGATACCGACACCCTGCGCAAATTCTGCGATATCTGGGAGAAGCATGGCTCCGGCCTGATCGCGTTGCACGGGCAGTCCGGCGACATCATGATGCAGGGATGCACCACCGAAAACGTGCAGAAAGCCTGGGATGAAATTAATGAAATGGGTTTCGACATGGGCGGTGCCGGGCCTGCGGTGCGCACTTCGATGTCCTGCGTCGGCGCGGCGCGTTGCGAGCAATCCTGCTACGACGAAGGCAAGGCACACCGCATGGTGATCAACACTTTCCTCGACGACATTCACCGTCCCGCTCTGCCTTACAAATTCAAGTTCAAATTCTCCGGCTGCCCGAACGACTGCATGAACTCGATCCAGCGTTCCGATATGGCCGTGATCGGCACCTGGCGCGACCACATCCGCACCGACGAGGCGCTGGCGAAAAAATGGTTTGCCAAACACAGCATGGATCAGCTGGTGAATGACATCGTGGCGCGCTGTCCGACCAAGACTTTCCAAGTCAAGGAGATCAAGAAGGTCAAGAGCGGGGAGCATATCTCCAGTGTGGCGGTCAGCGATACGCACGCTGTCGAAATAGACAACCAGGACTGCGTGCGCTGCATGCACTGCATCAACGTGATGACCGGAGCGCTGGCGCCGGGCAAAGACAAGGGCGCCACCATCCTGATGGGCGGCAAGCGCACCCTCAAGATCGGCGACCTGATGGGCACCGTGATTATCCCGTTCATGAAACTGGAAACGGACGAAGACATGGAGAAACTGGTCGATCTCGGCCAGCGCACCATCGATTTCTTTGCGGAGAACGCGCTGGAGCATGAGCGCACCGGCGAAATGATCGAGCGCATCGGCTTGGCCGCTTTTCTCGAGGCGATGGAGATCGACGTCGATCCGGCCATGGTCAACTCGCCGCGCATGAACCCTTACGTCCGCACCGACGGTTGGGATGACGAAGTCGCAAAAATCAAAGCCAAGCAGCAAGCCGCCTAACGAGCAACAGAAGACCAAGCTGACAATGAATATCGTAAATGCTCGTTTCCCCCCTCAATCCTCCCCCGCAAGCGGGAGAGGAGGCAAACGAATCGCTACGCGAGTTTTCTAAATTTGGAGATAGAACATGAATGCACCCGTGCAAATGCGCAAGCCGAAAGAAACCGGCGTACCCGACAACAAGAAGTACCTGCATCCATTGCTGGCAAAGAACTACGGCAACTGGAGATATCACGACCGTCCGCGCCCCGGCGTGCTGCATCATGTTTCGCACAGTGGCGACGAGGTGTGGTCGGTGCGCGCCGGCACGCAGCGCCAGATGGATATCTATACTATCCGCAAGCTGTGCGACATCGCCGATAAGTTTGCCGAAAGCCGCGTGCGCTTCACCATCCGTTCCAATATCGAGTTCATGGTGTCGGAGGAGAAGAAAGTCGCGCCGCTGATCGCGGAACTGGAAAAGAACGGTTTCCCGGTTGGGGGTACAGGCAATTCGGTATCGATGATTTCACATACGCAGGGCTGGCTGCACTGCGACATTCCCGGCACGGATGCATCCGGCGCGGTCAAGGCGTTGATGGATGAACTGTACGACGAATTCAAGCGCGAGGAGATGCCCAACCGTGTGCATATTTCCACCTCCTGTTGCGAGATCAACTGTGGCGGACAGGCCGACATTGCGATCGTCATCCAGCACACCAAACCGCCGGTGATCAACCACGATCTGGTCGCCAACGTATGCGAGCGGCCGACCGTGGTGGCGCGCTGCCCCGTGGCGGCGATCCGCCCGGCGATGGTGAACGGCAAGCCGTCGCTGGAGATCGACGAATCCAAATGCATGTGCTGCGGTGCCTGCTATCCGCCCTGCCCGCCGATGCAGATCAACGACCCGGAAAATTCCAAGTTTGCGATCTGGGTGGGCGGCAAGAATTCCAATGCGCGCGGCAAGCCGACCTTCATGAAGATGGTCGCATCCGGTTTGCCGAACAACGCGCCGCGCTGGCCGGAAGTGTCGGAGACGGTGAAGAACATCCTGCGCGTATACAAGGCGGACGCCCGCCCGTGGGAACGCATGGCCGACTGGATCGACCGTATCGGCTGGCCGCGCTTCTTCGAGAAGACCGGGTTGCCGTTCACCAAATACCTGATCGACGACTGGCGCGGTTCGCGCGCCAACCTGAACGCGTCGACGCACATCCGCTTCTGAGTGGAGGGTGGCGATGAACATCTTCAGAAATTCAGAATTTCGGGATGCAACGCAAGGCGCGAGGCGCGCAGGGCACAAGACATATCGGATGGATAGGCGCAGTGGGCGAGCACCGAGCAACGCCGCGATGCGCCCGAAAAATGGATTTATGGAGGTGTTCTCATGAAATTCGGTATTGTCGTCAACGAAGGGCCCTACCAGCGTCAGGCCAGCGACTCGGCCTACCTGTTCTGCAAGGCCGCGATCGAAAAAGGCCACGAGGTGTGGCGCGTGTTCTTTTATCACGATGGGGTGAACAATGCCTCCAAGCTGACCGAGCCGCCACAGGACGACCGCCATATCGTGAACCGCTGGAGCAAGCTTGCGGAGGAGCACAAGGTTGATCTCGTGGTCTGCGTTGCGGCTGCGTTGCGCCGTGGCATCAAGGAAGAGAACCTGGCAAAGGGGTTCCGTATCTCCGGGCTGGGGCAGTTGGCGGAAGCGGGCATCAAAACCGACCGTCTGGTCACCTTTGGCGATTGAGGGGGATGCATCATGAGCGACGTCAAAAAATTCATGTTTGTTAACCGCAAGGCGCCTTACGGCACGATCTATGCGCTGGAATCGCTGGAGGTGGTGCTGATTACTGCCGCGTTCGATCAGGATGTGTCGCTGGTATTTCTGGATGACGGCGTGTATCAGTTGAAAAAAGGTCAGCAGACCAAGGGGATTGAAACCAAAAATTTCTCGCCTGCCTACCGTGCATTGGAAGATTACGATGTCGAGAAACTTTATGTCGACAAAGAATCCATGGATGCGCGCGGCCTGACCGAGGAAGATTTGCTGGTGAGCGTTACCGTGCTCAGCCGCGCCGAGATGGGTGCGCTGATGGATGAGCAGGATGTGGTCTTGAGTTTCTAGGAGGGAACGCCATGTTACATATTGTCAACAGGTCGCCACTTTCGGACGGTGCGCTGGAAAGCTGCCTGAGCACCGCAACAGGCGGAGATGTTTTACTCATCGAGGACGCCGTTTATGCGGCCACTTCCGGCAACGCGGCGGCAGACAAGCTGCGGGCGGCGATGGGGCGTTTCAGGATATACGTCCTGATGCCCGACATCGAGGCGCGCGGTATGGCCGGTAAACTTATCGAAGGCGTCTCGCCGGTGGATTACGGCGGCTTCGTCGATCTCGCAGCCGGTAACAAAAATTGCCAATCTTGGCTGTGACGTGAAATTCGCGCAGCAATTCGTTGGCTCCCTCGCCCGCTTGCGGGAGAGGGTTGGGGAGAGGGGAATCTCTCCCGCTACAAGAACCTATAGTTGTGTATAACCAAACGATTTTTTAAAGGAGAACTAGCATGGCCAGTATCGAAGTAGACGGCAAGAACTACGAAACCGATGAAGAGGGTTATCTGACCAATCTGGCGGATTGGAATACCGACGTCGCGAATTACATTGCGACAGTCGAGAATATCGCCATGACCGACCAGCATTGGGAGGTGGTCAACTTCCTGCGCGAGTATTTCGAGGAGTACCAGATTGCGCCCGCAGTGCGTGTGCTGACGAAGGCCATCGGCAAGAAGTTTGGCGCGGAGAAGGGCAACAGCGAATACCTGTACGGGCTGTTCCCCTATGGCCCGGGCAAGCAGGCATGCAAGATCGCCGGCCTGCCCAAGCCTACCGGTTGCGTCTGAGACATTTTCACTGGTAGAGCGGTCACATGGCAAGCGTGATTTTCGCGGCCTTGTTTTACCTTGCGACGCTGGTGTTCGTTGTGGGGTTGCTCTCCCGCGTCAGCATTTATGCACGCACACCGGCGCCGCTGAAGATACCCACTACGCCTGCGCCGACTGATAAGGGTGGGGTGGTGTTGCGCATGGTGCGCGAAGTGGTGCTGTTCGAAAGCCTGTTCAAGGCCAGTTTGTGGACATGGAGCATGGGCTGGCTGTTCCATGCCAGCCTGGCCTTGGTGATCCTGCGTCATCTGCGCTATTTCACCGAACCCGTGTGGGGCTGGATCGTGCTGCTCCAGCCGTTCGGCTTGTACGCCGGGTTCACCATGCTGCTGGGGTTATGCGGGCTGTGGGCGCGACGCCTGTTCGTCGAGCGCATTCGCTATATCTCGACTCCATCCGATCATCTGATGCTGGTACTGCTCATCGCGATTGCCGTTTCCGGCCTGTTGATGCAGTTCGCGGCACATACCGACGTGATCGCGGTCAAGAATTTTTTTCTCGGGCTGATGCGATTCGGCATTCATCCCCTGCCCGCAGACTTCATCCTGTATTTGCATTTGCTCATGGTTGCCGTGCTTTTGCTTATTTTTCCGATCAGCAAACTATTGCATGCGCCGGGCGTCTTTTTTTCGCCGACGCGCAATCAGGCAGACAATCCGCGCGAGAAACGCCATGTCGCCGCATGGGCGAAGCAACTGGAATCGGAGCCGGGTAAATGAGCGACGTGACCGCACCGGCCTACCGCGTCATCCCCATTATCCCGATGCTGAAACCGGGTGCGATGGAGGGCAAGGGGCCGTTTGTCGCCAGCGACAAAATCAACGAGGCGATCGGCTTTCCCGGCCAACTGGTGGATGACTGGCATGATCGCGCCATCGCCAAAATGGGCGAATTGCTCGGCAAGTACCGTTCGCTCAAGGTGTTTATGGATGCCTGCGTACATTGCGGCGCTTGCTCCGACAAATGCCACTATTTTATCGGCACACAAGACCCGAAAAACATGCCGGTTGCGCGGCAAGACCTGATGCGCAGCGTGTATCGCCGCTACTTTACGCTGCCCGGCAAGCTGTTCCCCAAACTGGTCGGCGCGCGCGACCTGACGCGCGAGGTGCTGGACGAGTGGTACAACTACTTTCACCAATGTTCCGAGTGCCGCCGCTGTTCTGTATTCTGCCCCTACGGGATCGACACCGCTGAAGTGACGATGGCCGCAAGAGAGATACTCGATTCCGTCGGCTACGGCCAGAAATATTCCAACGAGATCATCGGCAAGGTACACCGTATCGGCAACAACCTCGGCCTGCCCGGCCCGGCGCTCGAAGATACACTGCAAGGGCTGGAAGAGGATGTGAAGGAAGATACCGGTATCGACGTGCGCTTCCCGATGGATGTGAAAGGCGCGGAGGTATTGTTGATCACGCCTTCTGCGGATTTCTTCGCCGAGCCGCACATCGACAGCCTGATCGGCTACGCCAAGGTGTTCCATGCGACCGGCACGAGCTGGACGCTGTCGTCGATGGCTTCCGAGGCGGGAAATTTCGGCATGTTTATCGGCAACTATGGGCAATTGCGCAAGATTGCGCTGCGCATCCGCGAGGCCGCGCTGGAGCTCGGCGTGAAGCGCATCGTGGTGGGCGAGTGCGGCCACGCCTGGCGCGTCGCCTACAGTTTCTGGAATACGCTGAGCGGAGTGGGCGAAGGTGCCGATCCGGACGACAGGTTTGCCCAGATGTTGCAGAAACAGCTCGATCATCGCTACAAGCAGCCGATGCACATCTGCGAATTCACCTGGGACATGATCGGGCGCAACGCGCTGTCTTTCGACAAGGAAGCCAACGACAAGCACATCATCACCTTCCACGACTCCTGCAACGTGGCGCGCGGTTCGAGCATGGGTGGTTATCCCGGCGGACAGTTCGATATCCCGCGCAACATCATCAAGGCGGTCGCCAACAATTTCGTCGAGATGCCCCTCGAAACCACGCGCGAAAAAACATTCTGTTGCGGCGGCGGCGGCGGTTTGCTGACCGACGATTTGCTCGATCTGCGCGTCAAGGGCGCATTGCCGCGCATGGAAGTATTGCAGCAAGTGGCGGACGAACATGGCGTCAATTTCATGGCAACCATCTGCGCCATCTGCAAGGCGCAGTTTACGAAGATCATGCCCATTTACGGATTCGATAGAAGAACGGTTGGCGGCGTTCACCAACTGGTCAGCAACGCGATTATTCTCGGCGAGAAATAAATCATGGGGTGCGAGAAATCATGGTCCACGAAAGGCACGAAAAGCACGAACAACTTCAGAAATCAGGTTCTGGGGTTTTTCGTGAATTTCGTGTCTTTCGTGGACTGTATTTACGTTTTTTCGTGGACTGAAATATTAGGCAATTCACTGGAGGTAGAACACTATGTCAGCAACAATTGAAACCCCGCAAAAAATCTCGTTCCGGCGCTACAAGGACGGCGACAACAAGGTTCGCAGATTAAACCAGAAGATTTTCCAGGCGAGCCATTCGTATAAATGCCCGACCTATGTCCAGTCCACTCCACCTTGCCAGGGAAGCTGTCCGGCGGGCGAAGATATTCGCGGTTATTTGTCTATCATGCGCGGAACCGAAAAACCGCCGGTCGGAGCCGATGGCAAACCGGTGATGCCCGCAGCGGAATATGCATGGCGGCGTTTGACCGAGGCCAACCCGTTCCCGTCGGTGATGGGGCGCGTGTGCCCCGCGCCGTGCGAGACTGGCTGCAACCGCAACGAGGTCGAGGATCACGTCGGCATCAATTCGGTGGAACACTTCCTCGGCGAGTACGCCATCACCAACAAGCTGAAATTCAAGAAACCCGATGTCGCTCCTACGGGAAAAAAAGTGGCGATCCTCGGCGGTGGCCCAGCCGGGCTGTCCTGCGCCTATCAATTGACGCTGAAGGGACACGAAGTCACGATTTTCGACGAACACGAATTCCTCGGCGGCATGATGCGTTACGGCATTCCGGGTTTCCGCACGCCGCGCGATGTGCTGGACGCGGAGATCCAGCGCATCCTCGACCTCGGCGTGAAGGCGCGCACGAAAACCCGCGTCGGCACCGACATCACGATGGAGCAGATACGCAAGGAATTCGATGCGGTGTTCCTCGGCATGGGCGCGCAGGCCGGACGCGCGTTGCCGATTGCCGACAGCGCGGCGCCGAACGTGGTGACCGCAACCGCATTTCTGAAAGCTTTCAACGACGGCCGCTTGCAGCATGTCGGCAAACGCGTGGTGGTGGTCGGCGGCGGCGACACCTCGATCGACGTGGCCACCGTGGCACGACGCCTCGGCCATATTTCGCACGCCAAGCCAACCGATACCGAACATGCCATCGCCGGGCGCATGGCACACGATGTCGCCGATATTTCCGCCAAGCAGGGCGCGGAAGTCACGCTGACCTCGGTGTTCAACATCGACAAGATGCAAGCCAACAAACACGAGATCGAGCAGGCGATGGCGGAGGGCATCCACATCCGTGGCAGCCTCTCGCCGGTCGGTATCGTGCGCGATGCGAACGGGCGCGCGACCGCATTGCGCGTAGTCAGGTGCGAGGCGAAGATGTCGGGCGGCAAGCTGGAGATCAAGAATATCGAAGGCAGCGAGGAAAACATCGAAGCCGACCTGATCGTTTCGGCAATCGGCCAAGCTGTCGATTTCACCGGGCTGGAGCAATTCGACAACGGCAAGGGCGCGGTTTCTGCAGACCGCAATTATCTGGTTGCGGGACAGCGGGGCGTATTCGCCGGAGGCGATGTGATCCGCCCGCACTTGCTGACCACGGCGATCGGCCACGGCTCGATCGCGGCAGACGGTATCCACAATTACCTGCTGGGACTTGATCTGGAGAAGCGCCCGAAGATCGACGTGCACCAGTTCGACCTGATGCGCAAGATGGCGGAAAAGGGGATCAAGATCGAAGAGGCGCACGAGCCGATGCGCGGCACCTATAGCGCCAATGTCGCGGTGCATAATTTCGACAACCGTTCCGACCGCTACGTCATCCCGCACGACAAACTGTTTCTCGGGCATTTTTCCTATGTGCCGCGTAACCAGCGCAACATCGTCACGCTGGACAAGGAGAGCGCGCTGGGCAATTTCGATGAACGCCTGGGCGTGCTCGACGAGAAGCAGGCTATCGCCGAAGCCAAGCGCTGCATGAGTTGCGGCATGTGCTTCGAATGCGACAACTGTGTCGTGTATTGCCCGCAGACTGCGGTGTATCGCGTCAAAAAGACCGAGGCGACCACCGGGCGTTATGTCGCCACCAATTACGACAAGTGCATCGGCTGCCATATCTGTGCCGACGTATGCCCGACCGGATATATTCAGATGGGGCTGGGTGAGTAATGAAACTGTGGTTCGCATCCCTTCTGCTTTGCTTGTGCGTTCCTGCGGTTTGGGCTGCTGGAGCGGACATGCCCAGGCCGGATATCGGCAAGGGCGGGCAGTGCGTGGAAGACACGCAGTGGATGCGCAAGAACCACATGCACTTGCTCAAGCATCAGCGCGACGAGGTGATGCGCAAGGGCGCCCGCGACGAGAAACTCAGCCTGAAGAACTGCATCGAATGCCACGCCAGCACCAGAGATGACAGTGTGATTGCGCGCGACGACAGCTTTTGCGTTGCATGCCATCGTTATGAAGCGGTGAAAATCGATTGCTTCGAATGCCATTCCGGCAAGCGCAAGAGCGCCTGGCTGCAGAGGAATGCAAAATGAACGGCATCGACATCCGGCGCAGGGGTTTTTTGAAGACTTCGCTTGGCGCCGCCGCAGTCGCCATTGCGCCGGGCATATTGTTGTTCGATCTGGCGCATGGCAAGCCCGAGGCAGCGAGCAGCAAGGTGCGCTGGGGGATGTTGATCGACAC
>JBAQCT010000139.1:0-3528 GCA_049294375.1 Gallionella sp.
CTTATAGAGGCATCATTCTCTGAAAGCCACTATTGGCGCGGGTTCCAAGGCATCTTATCATTTTTGTTAATATTATCTTTTTTGATATGATTGCCAAAATCAACTACAAAATGCGGATACCCGAAAATTTGAAAACCCAACCCGCACAAGGCGTGTCGGCTGTGTGCACTGTGCGGCACGATGAATAAAATGGGGGAGGACAGAAATCGAGAGAGGCGTGAAACGTGCGCATGCATGCGACACATGCACACTGCACAACATACTGAGCGGACTGAAAACAGAGCGCACGAAACATGCGCGAAACGCCCGACACGCACCAACTGGCGCGGTGTTCCGCCAACGGTGGAACACCTGGCTCCTCACGCTAGTGGGAGTCAGGTGTGATAAAAAAAGATTTGGATTTTGCTTTTGCTTGAGGATTTGGCTTGTGCTATTCATGCCATTTCCTCCTCGTTCAAAATGGATGGGATCGTGTTTGTGATGAACTTGAAAAATTCTGCTCGAACCACCATTGATTCGAGTCCGCCTTTTCGGTAGAGCTGGGAAACAATGTAGTTCTTGCTGGCAGCCAGGTGAGTGGTGAAATGATCGATCAGCATGACGCGGCCATCATCATCCAAGGATTCGAAGTAGGCTTCGACTTGTAGTGAAGCCTGTAGTGAACGCGCTTTCTGTTGCGCGACATGCTCGTCGGCGACTTTGCGCTCTTGCTCATGTAGCGCGGCGTTTTCTTGTTCGTCCGCAATTCTCTTTTGGTGGGCACGCCAGGCCTTCAGGGCAAGAAGATCCTCATTACTTGGCCGCCCCGCAGACACGATGCGCGCTCTAACCCTGTTCCTGAAACCTGCCTCGCTCTTGATTTCGTTTGTTAATCGAGTGGTCCAGACGGCGGCTTCAACAAGATCATCGATTTCCACCGCCTTTGTGGTGGTGGGGGTGGTGGTACCACTAAGATTGGTATCACTCCAGATTGGTTTATCCCCCCGTTTACCATGGGATGGCAAACCATCCCCTGCATTTTGGGGGGATGGTTTAAATTCTGGCTGGTCACTGACAATATTCGTCCACTCAAATTTCCCGTCGTCACCTTGTTCTTTTTGTTGAAAGAAAAAACCTTCTCCCTGCATTTCTTTCCGTATTTTTACCCACTGCTGGTCGCTCAATACGAAGCATTTCCGCACATACCAGATTCTCACATCAAAATCAGGACTCCGCCCAAGCATCCACCCAAGAACTACCCGCGCAGCCCAGCTCAGTTTGTTATTCGTCAAAATATCATCAGGGATAGTTGAGGTCGCCCGCCGCTTGACTTGGATTTTTTGGGTCACTTGCCGCCCCCCGTTGCTGCTTGCTTCAACTGTTCCCCAAGTCGTTGCAACCGGACGCGTTCTGCCTTAGTTGAAGTGCCCAGTCGATTGGGTTTACCTTTATCCTGACTATCTGCAGCTGGAGCGCTTGGTGCAGGAGTAGGTTGAGCCTGTGGCGCATCGCCATTCGGCGGAAGCATCGATCGGTTGCGGATCCACTCACGAGCGGTGCCAATCCTGTATCTGAGATGGCGGGAAGCCGTTTGGAAACGAGGGGGGAGCGCCTCTGGACTTCGATAGGCTGCCTGCCGTGCACTCTCTGGGGTTAAACACAGCAGCGCAGCCAGCGACGTCACATCGATCAGCGTGTCATCATCCAATCCTGTCAATGTTTTTGCTAACGCCAAGTCTTGTCGAGTGTGTAGTGACATGTCGAAACTGTTCCCACAATTAAAGTGATGCTGGTAGACTATTGGTCAACGCTGAGTGAGTCACGGACGTTAATTAACGAAAGGCCGCAAGAATTCGCGTCCGGTTGTATCAGGCAAGTAAGGAGAGAATATGGACGAAGCTGAGCAACAGAAGAAAAGAGGGCCAAAGCCGAAACCGGATGGCTATGTGCGTGAGAGTAGCGAATTCATGAGCGAATGGTATTCGCGAGTGCAGCCTCAATCTGGGCTATCTCAGGAAAAGCTTTTGCCGGAGTTGAATGGATTAAACGGCCGCAACATCCTGCGACACAAGAATGGCCAGGTGCCAGACGCAGGGGCATTTGAAGTAATGCGAGCTGAAGCAATCAAAAATGGCTGGATCAAACCAGGGTCGCTGATGAGCATAATGCAACCTGAGAGGCTGGCAGAATACTGGGAACGGCAGAAACAGGAATTAGAGTGTGAAGAACAATCCTTCAAACTTATGCAGCATGAGAGCAGTTTTTGGACTGAGGAGCGTGCGACCGAGCTTGAGCAAAAGGCAGCAGCGCTGCTGCGCCAAGCGAGTGAAATTCGACGCTATCAGGCAGACGTGGCAGCTGCTTGTAAAATGCTTGGTGAGGTGGCGTAATTCTTGCCACAATTTTGCCACAGTAGCAACGTTACATTAAGACACTACAAGACACTTGGCGTTACATTAACATATTTACATTCAGTGACTTGCTGTTACAGCACCTTCCGGAAAAGGGCTTTTATCGCGTTCGGGACGCAGGAGTCGGAGGTTCGAATCCTCTCACCCCGACCAATCAAGATTGGTCTTCTGAATTTCCCGTAAATCCCCTTCTGTCCAGCGCCATTGCTTGTTCTTGGCGAGTCCAACGTGGAATTAACCGGCTCCGCGCTTTTGCGGAGCCTGGGTTGAATGTCGGGTTGGGCATCGCGACGGAACGCACAGTAAGTTGCTCATGAGTGAACGGGAGAGGCGGAGAGCTTGACGCCGAGAGCGTGAAGCAGTTTGAGCATTGTGTCATAGCGTGGCTTGGCACCGGGCGTAAGTGCCTTGTAAAGGCTTTCGCGCCCAAGCCCCGCATCTTTGGCAAGTTGCGCCATGCCACGGGCACGAGCCACATCACGCACGGCGGTTAGAAATACATCAGGGTTGGGGTCTTCCAGTGCGGCGGTTATGTATTCCGCGATGGTTTCCTCATCATCGAGGTAATCGGCAGCATCGAAGGGTGCAAATTTTTTCATGTCTCACTCCTTATCCAAAGCTCGCGCCATCTCAATGGCGCGTTTAATATCACGCTTCTGCGTGGACTTGTCGCCGCCCAAGAGAAGCAAATAGACGACCTTTGCGCGCCTCGTGTAATAAGCGCGATAACCCGGCCCGAAATGGACGCGCATTTCAAAAACGCCTTCACCCACAGGCTCGCAGTCACCGAAATTGCCATGTTCGGCAGACCGGATGCGAAGAACGATACGGGCGCGACCTACTTTATCTTTCAAGTCGGCGAGCCAATCGTCGAATTCCTCGGTGCGTTCAAAGGTGCTCATGTGCGGCAGTGTATCCGAACGGATACCAATATGCAATCCCGTCTGGAATGCTCAGCTTTCAGACGCCCAACGTTCAAATTGGGGCAGCCCGCTTCTGGGGGGAAGGTTACCGCCTTCATGGAATGGAAGAAGGATTCCATGAAGGCATTGTCGGTCACTTTACCCGGACGATTCATGCTCTGGATGATCCGTAGTTGCGCCAAGCGTGCACGGAACGCATTGGCGTAATATTCGAT
>JBAQCT010000140.1:0-19921 GCA_049294375.1 Gallionella sp.
GTGGCGTTCTATCTGAAAAACAACAAGCCAAAATCCAAGGTGCTGATCCTGGACGCCAACCCCGATATCGTCTCGAAGAAAGGCCTCTTTATGGCGGCTTGGAAAGAGCTTTACCCAGGCATGGTGGAATATCGCCCCAACGCGGAAGTAAAGCAGGTAAATGCGGCTGGAAAAACTCTCAAAACCGAGTTTGATGATGTAAAAGCGGATGTGCTGAATATCATTCCTCCGATGAAGGCCGGTGCCGTAGCCAACATGGCTGGTGTAGTAAACGTGGATAATCGCTGGTGCGCGGTGGATTTCCTGAGTTACGAATCCAAGGTGCAAAAGAACATCCATGTTATCGGCGATTCCGTTTCTGCGGCGCTTCCAAAATCCGGCCATTTGGCCACTTCACAAGCCAAGGTTTGCGCAGCGGCCATTATCGAGCTGATGCAAGGACAGCAGCCGGACCAGGCTCCGGCTATCGCCAATACCTGCTACAGCATGGTGAGCGGCACTGAAGCGGTGCATGTGGCGCACGTTTACCGATACAACGCGGAAAAACAAATTATGCTCCCGGCAGACGGCGGTGGCGTTTCAGCCAAGCGTTCGGAAGTTGAGGGTACGCTAGCTAGCTACTGGCTCAAAAATATTCTGAGCGATGTATTGCTCTAGATTGCCAACTCAGAGGTGTTTAAAAATCCTCCTTTCGCAGTGGATATATTGGGCTGCGAGCGGAGGATTTTGAATTAGACCTAACATGCGCAAAATACCATACTGCCTGGCTCTGTTGCTTGCCCTCATTTTTCATCCGGCTATGGCGGCTCCACCCGCACCGGCGCTCTCATACACGAAAATGAAGGTGCAGATTGCGCGCGTCCAGATTCAAGAGGATGTCAGTTTTGACGATGCGGTTGAGTCACTAAAGCTGCGTGCCAATCAGCACAACCTCAAGTTTGTCGGCGCCAGCCCGCTATACAAAGAAATCGAAGCACTGACAGGAAAGCCTGCCAAGCGCATGGAAATTTTCAGTTTCTGCGATGGCCTCACGGCGCAGCAGATGATTGCCACCAATCCGTTAATGATTTCTTTTATGCCTTGCCGCATCGCCATGGTGGAAGATGCTCAGGGCAAACGCTGGATCATTTCGATGATGATGGACGAAGCAATGATTCGTACGCTACCGGCCGATACACGCAAAAATGCCGAGCGAGTTATGACGTCCATGAAGGACATGATGCTCGCCGCCAGCAACGGCGATCTGTGAATCCAAGCCAGGCAAGTCGGAAGTAACGGGTAAAACTGCCCGGAAAGATTGTCTTTGGTCTTCAATCACCTACCGTTTGGTTGCACAAGCATCGTGCAGAAAATTGCTAGCTCGATGGATGTGCCGACCTTGGTGTTGTCCGCATAAGTGATGAAGATTTGTGGAAAGTCAGCTTTACAAGCATAGGTCGCATCAATATAATGCGCGCTCTTTCGAGGTACGGGGGGTATAGCTCAGCTGGGAGAGCGCTTGCATGGCATGCAAGAGGTCAGCGGTTCGATCCCGCTTACCTCCACCAAAAGAGCTTTATTTAAATCAAAGTCCCCATCGTCTAGAGGCCTAGGACATCGCCCTTTCACGGCGGTAACACGAGTTCGAATCTCGTTGGGGACGCCACCAATTTTCCGGTTTTGCCTAGAATTTTGAAATAGGCAATTCTGAAGTAGACTCCAAGAGTCCGGTTTTTCGGTGATTCCGTTCCGGATCATCTTCACGCTTCTTTTTAGTTTCGTATAACGCACGGGCTTGCCGCACCGGCGTTACCGCATTACACCCCCGTCATTTTCGCGCCAGGCACAGCTGCAAGACAGCTCTACCTAGACTTTGTCGCGCAAAGTATGCAGAATCGTGCCATCTTCGAGAACATGGCCCAAGCGGTTATACCAGATGGATAAAATCGGCAAGTATGAAGTTGTGCGTGAGTTGGGTGCCGGAGCAACCAGTACCGTATATCTCGCAAACGATCCCTTCAGCAAGCAACAGGTCGCCATCAAGCTGATTAACCTGAAGGCTTTGAGCGATCCCCACCGCACCAAGATATTCCGGAAACTGCTGATGACCGAGGCCTCTCTGGCCGGAAAGTTGACGCATCCGCATATCGTAAAAATTCTCGACGCGGCGATGGAAGAAGACATCAATTACATCGTGATGGAATACGTCGAGGGCAGCACACTCGAACGGTATGCGGAAGTAGAAAACCTGTTACCGATCAGCACGATTGCGGAAATCACCTACAAGTGCTGCAAAGCTCTCGAATATGCGCAAAATCAGGGGGTAATCCACCGCGATATCAAGCTGGCCAATATATTGCTGCAAGGCGAGACCGATATCAAGATTGCCGATTTCGGCGCCGCTGTAATACAAACCGATCGCACCGCCACTCAAATAGTCGGAATAGGGTCACCTGCCTATATGTCGCCGGAACAGGTTGAGGAATCGGAGCTGAACCATCAGACCGACATCTATTCGCTCGGAGTGGTGATGTACAAGCTGCTTACCGGCAAGCTGCCGTTCGACACCGACAGCCACGTAAGCACGGTTTACCACATCCTCAATGTGGACCCGCCGCCGCCCAGCTCTCTTCGCCGGGAAGTTCCGCCGGAAATGGATGCGATCGTACGGCGCGCAATGGAAAAGAAAACGTCAAAGCGCTACCAGACCTGGTATGAGTTCTCGCGCGATCTGGTGGTGTTTTTCAAGCAAGCCGTCCCCGAGCAAACGGAAATTTTCGATACCGAAAAATTCGACACACTGCGCAGTCTTGAATTTTTCAAAAGCTTCAGCGACGTGGAACTTTGGGACGTGCTGCGCATCAGCAAATGGAGAAAAGCGTCGGATTCCGAACAAATCCTGCATGAAGGCGAAGTCGGGCGTTCGTTCTATGTGCTGGCGCATGGCACGGTGCGCGTGGTCAAACAGGGCAAATGGTTGTGCCTGCTGCATCGCGGCGATTGTTTCGGTGAAATGGCGCATCTTGCTAATGAGGATTTCAAGCGTAGCGCCGATGTGATCGCCAAACACGATGTGCTATTGATCGAGATCAGCCCGAGCGCACTGGAAAGCGCCTCAACCGGATGCCGCCTCCAATTCGTCAATGCATTCCTGCGTATATTGGTGAAGCGCCTGACAGCGGCAAACACCCGTATTTCGTTCCTGGAAGCAGAATAAACTGCCTTAAACTGCACGGGTGATATTTTATATATGTGCTCACCGGCCTTGCAGCAATAAGGCAATCTTGTTTTAATACCCGATCATGAGCAAAGCATTCATGCGTGAAATGGATTCAGCAGGCAAATCGCAAAACGATATCGCCGATGATGAACTTGAGCCTTCTGTCCAGTTGCCGGCAGGTGTCAAGAATTACATTACCCCCGGCGGATACCGCAAACTGAAAGACGAGCTGGAGCAACTCTGGAAAATAGAGCGCCCCGAATTGGTGAAGACTATTACCTGGGCGGCTTCTAACGGCGACCGCTCCGAAAACGGAGATTACATCTACGGCAAAAAACGCCTGCGCGAAATCGACCGGCGCGTGCGCTTCCTGCGCAAGCGCCTGGAACAAGCCGAGGTGGTCGACCCGGCGCAGCGCGGGGAATGCGATCAGGTATTCTTCGGCGCAACCGTGACGGTTTGCGACGAGAATGGATATGAAAGCAGTTACAGCATTGTCGGTGTGGATGAAGCTGATGTAGGATGCGGATTGATCAGTTGGGTCTCGCCGCTGGCGCGGACGCTGCTCAAATTGCGCGAAGGCGAGATAGCGACATTACGCACACCATCCGGCATCCAGGAACTGGAAATTCTGTCCGTTACATATCGCGAACTGGGCTGACTCAATATCCATTCAGCTTGGTACAATGGCGAATCACCCCGCCGCAAGCAACGGGGTATCGGGTAGGGTGGATAAAACGCCGAAGGCGTGTATCCACCGTCTGTTTCGGTGGATTCGCGCTACGCGCTTAATCCACCCTACGAAAAACGCTACGCCGCAAGCGGCAGGGAATTCAACCCGAAGAGATTAATATCCAGGCAGGAATAACGACACACCAACGAATCAGGGGACACACCATGAAGAAAATCGAAGCGATTATCAAGCCGTTCAAGCTGGATGAAGTGCGTGAAGCGCTTTCCGAGTTGGGCGTAAGCGGCCTGACGGTTACCGAAGTGAAGGGTTTTGGCCGACAAAAAGGGCATACCGAGCTGTATCGCGGCGCGGAATATGTGGTGGATTTCCTGCCCAAGATCAAGGTGGAAGTAGTGATCTCCGCAGAGTTGCTCGACACGGCAGTCGAAGCGATTATCAAAGCCGCGCATACCGGCAAGATCGGCGATGGCAAAATTTTCATTTCGACTGTCGAACAGGTCATCCGTATTCGCACCGGCGAGACCAACGAAACCGCGCTGTAAATCTGAATGTCCGATTGGGGTAAACAAAGGGTGCCTCTAAAAATTTAGAGTTCGCCCAAATGCAAGGCGCGAAAAAAATTTTGCAGCGCCGCATATGTGCGATATGTAAGCAAGAGATTTTTTACGCAACACAGCAGTTGGGATGAAGTGGGGTAAGCAGGCAATCCGCATAGCGGATGCTCGCAAATCTGAATTTTTAGAGGTGCCCTTAAGCGATTTACCGGCTTGCCCGGCATGCGTATAATGCGCTCTTTGCCGGGAGTTGTTCCATGCGCATCATTCAAAAAGCACTGACCTTCGACGACGTTCTGCTCGTTCCTGCCTACTCCAACGTATTGCCGCGCGATGTCAGCCTGCGCACCCAGCTTACCCGCAACATCAGCCTGAACATTCCGGTGCTGTCTTCCGCGATGGACACCGTCACGGAATCGCGATTGGCCATCGCCTTGGCGCAAGAAGGCGGCATCGGTATCATTCACAAGAATATGTCGGCCTATGCCCAGGCAGCCCAGGTCGCCCAAGTCAAACGTTTCGAAAGCGGCGTAGTAAAAGAACCCATTACCATCACGCCGGACATGACCGTGCGCAACGTGCTCGGTTTGACGCGCCAACACAAGATTTCCGGTTTGCCTGTAGTGCAGGGAAAACAACTGGTGGGCATCGTGACCAACCGCGACCTGCGCTTCGAGAATAATCTGGATCAACCGATCCAGAACATCATGACGCCACGCGAGCGGCTGATCACCGTCAAGGAAAACGCCAGCCTGGAAGAGGCGCGCAACCTGATGCACCAGCATCGCATCGAGCGCGTGCTGGTGGTCAATGACGCGTTCGAGCTGCGCGGATTAATGACGGTAAAGGACATCCTGAAATCCAGCGAACACCCGTCTGCCTGCAAGGACAGCTTTGGCCGCCTTCGCGTCGGTGCGGCAGTCGGTGTGGGCGAAGGAACGGAAGAGCGCGTTACGCTGCTGGCCGACGCGGGCGTGGATGTGATCGTGGTGGACACCGCACATGGTCATTCGCGGGGCGTGCTGGATCGGGTCAAGTGGGTAAAAAGCAATTTCCCACAAGTTGACGTGATCGGCGGAAATATCGCCACCGGCTCGGCGGCACAGGCATTGCTGGATCACGGCGCGGACGGCGTTAAAGTCGGCATCGGCCCCGGTTCGATTTGCACCACGCGCATCGTCGCGGGCGTCGGCGTGCCGCAGATCGCCGCAATCCAGGGAGTGGCGAAAGCCTTGCAGGGAACCGGTGTGCCGTTGATCGCCGACGGCGGTATCCGCTACTCCGGCGACATCGCCAAGGCCGTTGCGTCGGGCGCGCATACCGTGATGCTGGGCGGATTATTCGCCGGGACAGAAGAAGCACCCGGCGAAATCGAGCTGTATCAGGGGCGCTCCTACAAATCCTATCGCGGCATGGGCAGCCTGAGCGCGATGCAACAAGGCTCCAGCGACCGCTACTTCCAGGAAGGCGAAGGCAACCAGGATAAACTGGTGCCGGAAGGTGTGGAAGGGCGCGTGCCCTACAAGGGCAGCGTGCTGGCGGTGATCCACCAACTGATGGGCGGCTTGCGCTCCAGCATGGGTTATCTCGGCTGCGCAGACATCGCCACCATGCACACCAAGGCCGAGTTCGTCGAAATCACCTCCGCCGGCATCCGCGAATCGCATGTGCATGATGTGCAAATCACCAAGGAAGCGCCGAATTATCATGTGGATTAGTTGGTAGTCGTTAGTCGTAAGACGTAAGTTGAAAACCCGCGAAGCGACAACGCCAACTAATAATTTACGTCTCTCGACTAACAACTTACAGCGGAGCTGTTAATGGCCGGATATCGTGAACTTAAGGTTTGGCGACTGGCAATGGAGTTAGCGGAAGAGATATACAAGCTCTGCACTGAGTTTCCAAAGCATGAAGTTTATGGATTAACCAGCCAGTTACAACGCGCTGCGGTTTCCGTTCCATCCAATATAGCCGAAGGGCAAGCGCGTAATTCAAACAAGGAATTTAATCATTTTCTGGGCATAGCGCGTGGTTCTTTAGCTGAACTTGAAACACAGATCATGCTGGCGCAACGCCTCGGCTATCTGACTACAGAAAAAATAAACCCAGCGCTCGAAAAGGCTGAAGAAATCGGAAAAATGCTTAAAGGCTTGCAAAAGTCTATTGCCACTAACTAACAACTTACGTCTTACGACTAACAACTCTCATGTCCCACAAAAAAATCCTCATTCTCGATTTCGGTTCCCAATACACACAACTCATCGCGCGCCGTGTGCGCGAAACGCACGTTTATTGCGAGCTGCATCCGTGGGATATGCCGGAGACGGATATTCGCGCCTTCGCACCGAGCGGCATCATCCTGTCCGGCGGGCCGAATTCCGTTTATGAGGAAGAGACGCCCAAGGCGCCGCAGGTCGCGTTCGAACTCGGCGTGCCGGTGCTGGGCATCTGCTACGGCATGCAGACCATGGCGGCGCAACTGGGCGGAGCGGTGGAGAGCGGCAAGGTGCGTGAATTCGGTTATGCCGAGATACGTGCGCAAGGGCATTCCGCGTTGCTGCGCGACATTCAGGATCGCACCAATGCGCAAGGCCACGGGCTGATCGACGTGTGGATGAGCCACGGCGACAAAGTGACCGCGCTGCCGCCGGGTTTCTCGGTGATCGCCAGCAATGCCACCACACCCATCGCCGGCATGGCGGATGAAACGCGGCATTTTTACGCGCTGCAATTCCATCCCGAGGTAACCCACACCCATCAAGGCAAGGCGATGCTCGGTCGCTTCGTGCATGACATCTGCGGCTGCGCACAGGACTGGAATATGCCGGACTATATCGGCGAGGCCGTGGAAAAAATCCGCGCCCAGGTCGGCGGCGACGAGGTGATCTTGGGACTATCCGGCGGCGTGGACTCCTCGGTGGCGGCGGCGTTGATCCATCGCGCCATCGGCGACCAATTAACCTGCGTATTCGTAGACAACGGCCTGCTGCGCCTGAACGAAGCGGAGCAGGTGATGGAAGCCTTCGCCAACCACCTGCACATGAAGGTCATCCATGTCGATGCCAGCGGCGAATTCATGAAGCATCTCACGGGCGTCACCGACCCGGAGCAGAAGCGCAAAATCATCGGGCGCGAGTTCGTCGAAGTCTTCCAGCGCGAAGCCAAGAAACTGCCGCAAGCCAAGTGGCTGGCACAGGGCACCATCTATCCGGATGTGATCGAATCTGCCGGTGCGAAAACAAAAAAGGCGCACACCATCAAATCGCATCACAACGTCGGTGGCCTGCCGGAAAGCCTGCATCTCAAGCTACTGGAGCCGTTGCGCGAACTGTTCAAGGACGAAGTGCGCGAACTGGGCGTCGCATTGGGGCTGCCGCACGACATGGTGTATCGCCACCCCTTCCCCGGCCCCGGCCTCGGCGTGCGCATCCTCGGCGAAGTGAAGCGCGAATATGCCGACCTGTTGCGCCGTGCGGATGCGATTTTCATCGAAGAGCTGCGCAATACTTCCTCTCATCTCGCGGGAGAGGGGGTGACAAAGACCTGGTACGACCTCACCAGCCAAGCCTTCACCGTATTCCTGCCAGTGAAAAGCGTGGGAGTTATGGGCGACGGGCGCACCTACGAATGGGTAGTCAGCCTGCGCGCGGTGCAAACGCAGGACTTCATGACCGCGCATTGGGCGCATCTGCCCTACGAATTGCTGGGCAAAGTATCGAACCGTATCATCAACGAAGTGCGCGGCATCAACCGCGTGGTATACGACATCTCCGGCAAGCCGCCCGCCACGATAGAGTGGGAGTAGCGACCCGGACACGGTGCGGCGGAGCCGTCCGGCGCGGGTAGGGTCGCCAGCCGCGAAAGAAAAGGCCAGTGATTAAACTACCCCGCCGCAAGCAGCGGGGTATTGGGTAGGGTGGATAAAACGCCGCAGGCGTGTATCCACCATTTGCTTCGGTGGATTCGCGCTACGCGCTTAATCCACCCTACGAAAATCGTTACGCCGCAAGCGGCGGGGAATTCGACCCGAAGAGATTAACTGCAATTTGTCTGAGCGGCTTGACCCGGACACGGTGCGGCGGAAAGGCACAGCAATCCGTAGGTCGGGCTCTGCCCGACGACTATAATCCGGCGGGCAGAGCCCGCCCTACAAGAATGCGCCCATGCTGGGCGCACCAAATAAAAAGGGACGCTGACCGCGTCCCTTTTTTTGCCGTTAAAGCCGAATTACTCGACTTTTGCCTTGGCGCGCAAATCGTCCATCGCTTTCTTGATCGATTGTTGTTGCAGGCGTTGATATAGCTGCGGTTTGATTTCGTCAAGTGACGGTGCCTTCAGGTCACGTATATCATCTACCATGATAACGTGCCAACCGAATTGGGTTTGCACTGGCTCTTTCGATCTCTCGCCTTTTTTCAGGTTAAGCAACGCATTGGCGAATGGCGGAACGAAATTGCTCGGCACCGCCCAACCCAATGAACCGCCTTGTGCCGCAGAGCCGGTATCCTTGGATTTTGCGGCGAGCTTCTCGAATTTTGCCTTCTTGCCGAGCTGCTCGATAATGGATTTTGCTTCGGCTTCGGTTTCAACCAGAATGTGGCGGACATTGTATTCCTTGTCGCCCAGCTTGGCTTTCATCCGGCCATATTCCTGCTTGATCTGATCATCGCTGACCGGGTGTTTTTTTGCGTAATCCTGTATGAAGGCGCCCACCAGCACTTGCTGCTTTGCGAGTTCGATTTGTTGCAACACTTCTTCATTCTTGTTCAACCCGAGCTTATTTGCCTCTTGCACCATCACTTCCAGGTTGATCATGTCTTCACGGATCGCCTTGCGCAATTCAGGGCTGTCTGCCTGGCCTTGCGCGGCGGCAGCCTTGACACGCATATCCACGCGGGCTTGCGGAATTGAAACACCGTTCACCAGCGCAACAGATTTGTCTTCGGCGAAAGCGGGATTGACCGCCAGCGCGCCCAAAATTGCCAGTGTTGCAAATTTACTGATTTTCAACATTACAAACTCTCCTTAAGAATGAAGCCTTAATAACAAAAAACTTTGCTTGATACATTTGCCCTAGCCACACTATCCCTTAAAAAATCCTGTCCAAGACACGGTACTATTCCAATTCTAAATTAAAAGTGCTTTTTCCGTAGGGCGGGCTATGCCCGCCGCATTAAGCTGTCGGGCGGAGCCCGACCTACGAACTATTGTTCTTTATGTAATGGAATTGGAATTATTTACGAAACACGGTCACCCCGTTAATAACCTGCGCTCCGTTAGTCAAGCCATACCCCACGCCCACGCCCAAGCCGTTCTGGGAGAATTGTCCGCCTATTACGCCCGTTGCTGCCGTACCACAACCCGAGCAAGTCACTACTGGGCTGGTTGTCTTGAAATTGGCCCCCGGCAAAATCGGGACATTGTTTGCGGTCGCATTCATCTGGACTGCGGGCGCGCCACCAAACGATGCGGGCATGCTCACGCCTATCGACACATTGACCTGCTGTGCGGTGAAATTCGCGTCGAATATTGCCGAATTCAACGTACCAATTGTACCATAATTATCCGTTGGGCTGGTGCCACCAACAAAAGTGTATTTGAGAATCCCCGTCTTCGGTATCACCACCTGACCCGTCTGCGTAGTCGAAGCAAACCAGTGCAAGTTGCTGTTCGATGCCTGTGTGACGGTGGACGGTATCGAGGGGATGCCGATTATCCAGTTCCCCTGCCAGCGACCCCAACTCATGCCGGAAATCGGGTCGTAACCAAAATCCATTTGCGGCGTCACCGGAGTAACTCCCATCGTGAAATTTGCCGTATTGTTGCTGTTCGTTGCAGTCCCGTTCGACGAGGGCGCGAAGAAATAATTACTCCAGCCGCCCGATGCAATGATCTGGTTATCAATGGAAATTTCCATTGCGGTCGTATTCGCCGCCGTGGCATAGGTGTAACTGATATTCCGGTAACCTCCACCCGGAATTGCTACCTGAGCCCCAAATGCATCATACATGTTTGGATTCGGATCGGGGTTTGCGAGGCCGGGTATACCGACTATGTACGCTACCCAGGTAAAAGTTGTTGTATCGCAGCTAAAGTTGCCCGCAGGCGCACTGTAACCGGCACAGGGGCCACCGACCGAACCCACGGGTAACGCCCCTCCTCCTGATGTCCAATAGCCTCCTTGACAGTAAGCGCCAGCGGGCGGGCTATACCCCGCACAGACGCCGCCGATCGTGCCCACGGGGAGCGCCCCGCCGGATGCGACCCAAGTAAAGGTGGCGGGATCGCAGTAAGCGCCAGCAGGCGCGCTATAACCGGTGCAAATACCGCCAATCCAACCCGCAGGGAGCGCTGCGCCAGATGCCATCCATGTACTGGTAGCCCCATCGCAGGTAGCGCCAGCAGGCGGGCTGTAACCGGCGCATGGGCCGGATATCCAGCCTACCGGGTTAGAGCCCACAGTTATCCAAGTAAAACTGTTGGGGTCGCACATGGCGCCGGCAGGCGCGGTATAACCGGCACAAGTTCCGCCAATCCAACCGGGAGGCAAATAGGTATAGGTGGTTGGCACATACGTGCCTGTCGCAGGATCGTAGTACGTCCCTGCTCCCGGAGCCGGGACGTACATGCCCGTGGTCGCAGGCATATACATGCCCGTCGCAGGATCATATGTCCCCGTTCCGGGCGCAGGAGCGTACATACCCGTCATTGGAGCCGTAGGCATATACATACCCGTCGCAGGATCGTAAGTGCCCGTTCCCGGAGCCGGGGCGTACATACCCGTCATCGGGGCCGTAGGCATATACATGCCCGTCGCAGGGTCGTAGGTTCCCGTTCCGGGTGCAGGGGCGTACATGCCCGTCATCGGGGCCGTGGGCATATACATGCCCGTCGCAGGATCGTAAGTGCCCGTTCCCGGAGCCGGAGCGTACATACCCGGTGCAGGAGCGTACATACCCGTCATTGGAGCCGTAGGCATATACATGCCCGTCGCAGGATCGTAAGTGCCCGTTCCCGGAGCCGGGGCGTACATCCCCGGTGCAGGTGCGTATGTGCCGGGGGCGGGAGCATACATCCCCGGCGACATTCCAGCCATCGCGGGGTCGTATGTGCCCGCCATCATCCCCGGCGCAGGTGCGTACATGCCCGGTGCCATTCCGGGAGCCATTCCCGGCATCATCGCGCCCGTCGCGGGGTCGTATGTGCCCGCCATCATCCCCGGTGCAGGTGCGTACATGCCCGGTGCCATTCCCGGTGCCATTCCCGGCATCATCGCGCCCGTCGCGGGGTCGTACGTGCCCGCCATCATCCCCGGCGCAGGAGCGTACATGCCCGGTGCCATTCCGGGAGCCATCCCCGGCATCATCGCGCCCGTCGCGGGGTCGTATGTGCCCGCCATCATCCCCGGCGCGGGAGCGTACATGCCCGGTGCCATTCCGGGCGTCATCCCCGGCATCATCGCGCCCGTCGCGGGGTCGTACGTGCCTGGTGCCGCACCAGGAGCCATACCTGCCATCCCGGGCGCACCACCTGCCGTTCCGGGCGCACCACCTGCCGTTCCGGGCGCACCACCCGCCGTTCCGGGAGCACCGCCTGCCGTTCCGGGAGCACCGCCTGCCGTTCCGGGAGCGCCGCCTGCCGTTCCGGGAGCACCGCCTGCTGCCTGATCAGATTTACCTGCTGCACCCTGCGTGCCGCCTTGCTGC
This sequence comes from Gallionella sp., assembly GCA_049294375.1. Taxonomy (GTDB): domain Bacteria; phylum Pseudomonadota; class Gammaproteobacteria; order Burkholderiales; family Gallionellaceae; genus Gallionella. The sequence goes on from JBAQCT010000140.1 coordinate 12,154, forward strand.
TTGTTTTCCGCAGAGGGTTTGCCTTCCTGCCCCTTTGCCTGCTCTTTGCTTTCAGCGCCCTGTTTTTCCGAGCCTTGCTTTTCTGAACTTTGCTTTTCCGAACCCTTTTTATCCGTACCTTGCTGTTGCTCCTTTTGCTGCTGTTGTTTCGATTCGGGGATCGGCCCATTCGTTACCGCCTTCAAAATAAAGGCGGGCGTCGGCACAAACTGCATTACCCCGGTAGGATTTACCTGTACAGTCTGCCCTGGCATTGTCACGAGCGTGCGCATCACACCGCTCGGGTCAAATGCGGTAATGGTATGGCTTCCTTCTATAGTGTGGTTGAGCGTTATATTGTTATTCGGCGAAAAGTTCAGCACGTTGCCGGAGCCGCGAATCCCGATGGTCGCACCCGGAGTTTTCATCTTGAATTTATCCTTGTTGAAGCTCGCAATCGCCCCTGTAAAGGCGCGGAATGTCCCTTTCACCAAAGATAAAACCGTACTGCTGGACTCGTCGGGCTTGCCGTTGTATTGGTACTGGTCAATATGCAGTTCGGTATCGGGACGCACCGCGATAAAAGCACCGTCGCTCATGCGCAGTTGCGCTATCCCATCCTTGCCGGACACGATGGTTTCTTTCGCTTCGATATCCCCATCTTTTTCCGCCTTGCGCTCGCCGGCCGCGCCCACTATGCGCACATCGCCGATCACAAAATTGAACTTGCCGGCCGCCGCAAAACTTTCTGCAACGGGCAAGGCTGCAAGCAATATGCAAAGTACAAGTTTTATCAGCCAGCTCGGTTTCATGGTAATCCTCCAACCGCTACACGAAATATCCCCAGCATTGGTAGGGTGGATAAAACGCCGGAGGCGTGTATCCACCATTCTTGGTGGATTCGCGCTGCGCGCTTAATCCACCCTACAAAAAAACGCATATGAATATGTGACATATTACGCGCGACACAACACTAAAAATCTCTTCTCAACGAAACCGAGCTATCGTTGCGGCGATATTGGTAAAGCGACAAATTCGAACGGTTATCGGTCAACGCAACCGATCCCTTGATCGTCCATTGCTTCCATGGGCGCGTGGTAACACCGAAACTCAGGCTCTGCGTTTCATCGCGGGCATAAAAATCGGTCAACCCGGGTGAACGCGCGCCGGGGCTGCTGTCGTGCCGGACAGTCGTGCCGCCCGACAGGAAAAAATCCGTGTTTTCAAATGGTGTAAACTGAAAATGCGCAAGCACTCCCGTATTGGTGCGCCCCATATTCGATCCCCCTTTGGCGGGGTCATCAATCGAGCGGTTGGCATTGGCAAAAATCAGCGGGGTCATTTTCCCCTCGAATATATGCAGCCATGACCCGCTGAGAGACACTTGCCTCGTGTTCTGGGACTGCGTCTTGATATAACGCGGCTCACTATAGCCCACCGACCATGTCATCTGGTCGCGCTCGCCGAAGCTGCGCTTCCATTCGACGCTCAGTCCTGCCGTATCACGGAAACTGTTCGTCCCTGCGGTAAAACCGGATTGCCGGTATTGCCCGAAGGTGCCGGTCAGGCGATAGCTGTCATCGCCGCTGGCGAGGGCGATTCCGGCGCGCAAGTCCATATTCAGGTATTCATCGCCGAAACCTTGTTATAGACGCGCTGCTTGACATCAACCCCGGCAAAAATGCTGATTCCATCTTCTTCGCTCACCACGCGATTGAAATCCACGCCGCCTGCTACTGACGTATATGTGCCCGAATAATGCAATGAACTGCCGGTCGGTTCATAGTTGAACATCGACACCAAGTCGGCCCGTGTCATGCCCAGAATACCCGCCACACCCGAAGTGTTATCCCCCGTTGCAGCCGTGATATTGTCATCATGCCCCACGCTGGTTTCCAGATAAGCCGTCACCTGCTGTATCTTGGCTTGTTGGCGCTCTTCAATCGCGTCGAGGTGTTTTTTGATTACCGCCACGACCTGCTCGGGCGGATTTTGCGTATTGAGCACGGTCTCGAACTCCTTTTTTGCCAGATCATCGCTGCCCATCGCAAAATAAGCACGCGCCAAATCGAGGCGTGCGCCTGCAAAATTCGGGTTGACTGCCAGCACACGCTCAAAAGCGATGGTGGCGCGATCCGGCTTGCCGCTATCCAGCGCCGCCATTCCCAGCAGGTAATCGAACGCGATCTCCCCGGAATACTCGGCCTCTTTAGGTTCGAGAAGATTGTACGCATCCGCCGGTTTGCCGCCCCTGATCAGCGCGGTGGCCTGGTTCAACAAAACTCCCAGCAATTTTTTTGCCGGCGTGAGTCCGAATTGCATGAAAGGTGCTGCCGGTTTTTTTACCTGTATCCCGGCTTCAGCGGGTTTGGGCGCTTCCTGTCCGGCCTTGCCACCCGCGCCTTCCCCTGCAATGTTACCCTCCAGGGCAATCAATAGCTTGTTGCCGTCAATTTTGGTGTTATACGCCAGCACCCGATCAAGATGAATCACCAGGCGCGTGTTCTTCCCGGTCTGGGTAATATTGGCGCTGCGCAGATTCCCCGCGCTAAAATTCTGGTCGGATTGACCCAACCCGTTCGCTGTATCGGGAAAATCAAGCACGATGCGCGGTGAGGTATCGGGGTTATTGATGATAAATCCGGCGCCGACCGGTAAACCGGTCAACGGTTGCGCAAACTCAACCTTGATTATCGTCGTCCCGTTACCGGCATCGCTGGCATTCAGCGCAATAATGCTCTGCGCATATACGCTGCTCGCAAACAGCATCAACCCGGAAAATATCCAGCATGCTTTATCTGAAAGTTTCATATTTTATCTGGTCAAATTACCGCATATTATGCAGTATCCCTCTACCTATAGCATGAGGTCAATAGGCTAACCGCTTGATAATTCTGCCTTGGGAGATAAAAAGTTCCGCACGGTATGTGCGGTACGATGTGATAATCCGCAACAAGCAACCCCCCCCCGCAGAATGGCGGGGGTTTTCTGCGAAAGCCTGCTCGATGCTTACCGATTCAGCGTTTGTACGCCTGCACTGAGGCTGTTTGTTCACCGCCTGGAATCGAAGTCGATATCCCCGCTGCCAGCCCCGTGGCAGTAGCACCGAACAGCATGCCGGACGTCACAGTGCTAACTGTTGCAGCACACGCCCCCGAACAAGTTGCACTGACCGTAATCGGGGTCATATAGGTTCTGGTGCCTGTATCCGTCCATCCGGCCGTGGTAGTTGCATAGTTGGCGGTCTGCGCAAGGTTGACTGGCTGACTGTTGAAACTCAGGCTGTAATTATTACCGGAAGGCATAGTCCAGCTTGCGCCGACAAGCGTGACATTTGCCCCGTTCGCACCCGTAAATTGTACGCCCACCGTTGAGCTCGTGCCCGTCCATGCGCCCACTGCGCCGTTCTGATTGGTGGGATTGGTGCCGCCCACCCACGCATATGAATACGTACCCGAAGTCGGCAGTGCCGCAAAATTCACCAAGTCGCCGGTCGCCCAATGCTCATAGCGGGTATCGCCGAAAGTATTACCGGCGCTCTGCCCGGTCGCAAATGTTCCTTGCTCGGTTTCCGTATGACGCCCCCAACTGAGATTGCCCGCCAGTGCATCCGATCCGGTATTTATGGCTGCGGTTTTGGTCCAACTGAAGCTGACTGTTCCCACTGGAGCTCCGATCGGGTTGTAAAACTGATCATAGCTACCGTAGTAATCCGAGGTCGCGCTGACACTAAAGGCATTCATAAGAAAAGTCAGTGCCGGAGTCTGACTGGTAACTATTTGCGCAAAGAACATATCCTCTTTTTGCGCCAGCTTGGTGGTATCGATGATAGTCAAAACACCTTGCTCCAACCAAGCTTCGCTAAAGCTGTGCGGAGAAGAGCCCGAAGAAATGCCCGCATTCGCACTAACAACGGCATGCGAGTAGGCATAGCTCCCTGCTGTCACTCCCAAGTTGGTCTGCACCACCGGCTGATCGGCCGGCACAAATTGGGTGGTGTCTACCGCTATCTGAACCGCAGGCTGTGTCGTATCGGCAAGCAGCTGCGTGGTCGTCACCGTCGTGCCGGCCTGTTGCTCCGCTGTCGTAGCGCTCACCGTTTCAGTGCCAGCCTTTTCCTCGCTCGCTTGCTGCACTGTTGTAGCGCCAGTTTCTGCCCCGTTTTTTTCCTCGCTGGATGCAGCCTTCTTGCCGTTCTTCTGTTCCTCTGCAGCAGCCTTGGCCACAGTGGTCTTGCCTTCCTTGCTCTTGGCCCTGCCTTCCAACTGGTCTCGCAGGAACGAAGGCGGGGTCAGCAGCGGCTTGGGCGATGCATCGGGAGCCGATACATGAAAAAATTCGTTCTTGCCGAACTCCTTCTCGCCAGCCTGGTTGTTGACCGAGATACGCCCGTCCGTCACCCCGCCGAACAAGCCGTTTTCAGCCTTGCTGCCATCCTTGTTGAAACAATCGTTGCTGCACTGCGCCAGCGCAAAATGCGTGCCGCGAATGCCGATCGTGGCGGATGTCGCCTTGACCGCATAATTATCGCGGTTGAACTTGCCGATCAAACCGGTGATGGAGCGCATCCCGCCCTTCACCAGGCTGAAGAACGATTTGCCCAGATTATTGCCGCTCTCGAATTTGTAGTCATCGATACGGAACACCGAGTTGGAGCGTAACGCGATGATGCTCTCGTCGGTAAAACGCACCTGCATGTTGCTGGTTTCGCCCACGCGCAACGTGTCCCCGCTCTCTATCCCGTCGCCGCGCGCCAGTTTCACCTCGACCCCATTCCTGAGCGCTGCGGTGTCGCCGACCGCGACGAGTACCCTGCCGATCGTTTCGGCATGCGCGACCGCGCTGCCCAAAACCAGCGACAATAAAATAGAGATAACGGATAGCCTGATATTTCTCATGTCACACCCCATTTAAAAATCGTATCGCGCCTTGATCGAAAGCGCTTCGCGCTTGTACTGGAACAGCCCGATGTTGGAGTTCTGATCCACAGCTTGGACTTCTGCCCGGACGCTAAACTCCTTGGTATAGAAATAAGACAGCGAGCCATCCAGGCTCCATGAGGTGTCATGCCTGTTCACGCTGCCCGTGGTAAAAATGGCATGGTGCCTGTTTTCCTGATAGCCGAGGCCCGCGTTTATCCCCCAACGCTCGGCGGGCGTCATTGCAAACGAGAGGCGCGCGCCGTAGATATCCCTCGACAGGTCATCGCGGTTGCGCTGGTTGCGATCTTCGCCATAGCTTGCCGAAACGGTAACAATGGGCTGGAAAGGCACGGCAAGCGCATGTGTCCATGCGCCTGAAATGGCAGCCAAGTCGGAATTCTTGTGCGTTGCCTGGCTAAACACGTAACCGCCGGTCTTGTCCTTGTTCAGGTAAACATTCATATCCTCGTAATCGAACCGCACAAATTGCGCACCGAGAGTGAGGCGGTTGAATTGGTCGAGCTGGTGATTCCACTCGCCGTTCAGGCCGTAGCTCAAAACATAGCTTTGGTTATCGACCCAGCTCTGCGATGCGGATGCCCCGGCCTTGAACAGGTTCTTGTCCTCCAGATAGGAGATGCCGCCATTCGCTCCCAGGCTCTGCTGATCGAACATGTCATTGAGGCTACCTGCATGTCGGCGCGCATCGATCACGCCCGCGCCAAACAGGGAAACGCCCGGCGAAACGGGATATATACCCTGCACCCCCGCGCTGGCCATCACGAAGGTATCCCGTTCGCGCGCGGTGATCGAATTGGGGGAAACGGCGGGAAGAAAGCCGAGCCCCGGTATCGTCGGCGTAGCGCCACTGACCAGCCCCGCGTTGATGTTAGTATCGACGCCGATGCCCGCTTCCACATAGGCTTTTGCGGTCGGCTGGTAGCGCGATTCGCGGGCGCGGATAGCATCGAGGTAGCGTTCGACTGCGACTTTTTGCTCTCCCGCGCTGTTCGGCAGCAAGGTTTCAAACTCATCGCGCGCGCGCTGGTCTTCGCCGAGGATGAAGTAACCCCGCGCCAACTGGAAACGGGCATCGCGGTTATCGGGGTACGACAGGATGTATCGCTCCAGGGCCAATACGCCTTCCCCGGCGTGTCCCGCATCGATGGCGGCTATGCCGTAGAAAAAATCAAATGCCGGATCGCCGAGCATTTCCGGCGACGCCCTCCCGAGCCGGTATGCGTCTTGCGGTTTGTTCTGTTCCATCAAAGACCGTATTTCATCCGCCGATGCCGCCCATGCCACCGAATGAAATAGCAGCAGGTTGACGATAAAAACCGGAGCCAGATAGTAACGAATCATAATTTTTTCCCTCGACGCCCTGTTTTGCCCCGCAGTTTTTGCAGTATCGCTCACACACAACACCGTCAATAAAGCGCAGGATTAAAAACTTGCCTTCACATTTATCCAGTCCAGATAAATTAATTATACGCCCATTACCCGGGCGGTAATGGGTCGATAAGCGCTCATAAAAGCCCTTTTTCCGCAAATGACAGGGTTTTTCCGCCCGCCACCACGAAGTGATCCAGCACGCGCACGTCCACCAGCCCCAAGGCCTGCTTCAGCGCGGCGGTGAGATGCTGATCGGACTGGCTCGGTTCGGCCACGCCAGAAGGATGGTTGTGCGCAAGAATCACGGCGGCGGCATTGTGCGCCAGCGCGCGCTTGACCACTTCGCGCGGGTACACGCTGGTCTGGCCGAGCGTGCCATGGAACAGCTCTTCCGAGACGATCACGCGATGCTGCGTGTCGAGGAACAGCACCAAAAAAACTTCCTGCTGCCGCCCGCCGAGCAGGAGCTGCAAATAGTCGCGCACCGCGCCCGGCGAGTTGAGCGCGTCGCCGCGCTGCATCTCCTCTTTCAACGCGCGCTGCGACATTTCCAACACCGCTTGCAGTTGCACGAATTTCGCCTGCCCCATGCCGTGCATATCGCAGAAATCCTTTTCGCTGGCTGAGAACAGCTTGGTGAGATTGCCGAAGCGCGTGAGCAAGCCGCGCGCCAAGTCCACCGCGCTCTGCCCGGTCACGCCGGTGCGCAGAAAGATCGCCAGCAATTCGGCGTCGGAGAGTGAGGCTGCGCCCTTCTGCAACAACTTCTCGCGTGGTCGCTCGAACTCGGGCCAGTCGGTGATCGCCATAACCGCCTCACTTTCTTGTAAGATGTAAACCATTATGACCCAAGAACCAATAAGACGTATTGTGCTCGGCATCACCGGCGGCATCGCGGCCTATAAGGCGGCGGAATTGCTGCGTCTGCTGGTGAAGCAGGGCGTGGAGGTGCAGGTCGCAATGACCGAAGCGGCGTGCCATTTCATCACGCCGACCACGATGCAAGGGCTTTCCGGCCAACCGGTGTTCACCGACCAGTGGGATGCGAACGCGCCGAACGGCATGGCGCATATCAACCTGAGCCGCGCCGCCGATGCGATCATGATCGCGCCCGCCAGCGCCGATTTCATCGCCAAGCTGGCGCATGGCCTGGCGAATGACCTGCTGTCCACCTTATGTTTGGCGCGCAATTGTCCGTTGCTGATCGCACCGGCGATGAACCGCGAGATGTGGCTGAACGCCGCGACACAGCGCAACATCGCACAACTGCGTGCCGATGGTGTGCAGGTGCTCGGGCCGGATTGCGGCATGCAGGCCTGCGGCGAGGAAGGCATGGGGCGGATGCTGGAAGCGGAGGATTTGGCGCGGGATGTGTTGGCATTGCTGCGTAATGCGCCCCTCTCCCCAGCCCTCCCCCGCAAAGGGGGGAGGGAGTTAGATGGTGTGAAAATTCTCATCACCGCCGGGCCGACCTA
>JBAQCT010000141.1:0-1596 GCA_049294375.1 Gallionella sp.
TCCTTACCCGAGCGCGAGATTCGCGTTATGACCCGAGGCAAGAGCCTTGTGCGGTAATTCCGCTCGCAGGGATCCGTGCGGGGGGTGTCGGGCGACCGGCATTCCTACCGCGACCGTAGCCCGATTAACACAGCAATCCCAAACCTCAGCCCACCGAGGGTGCAGCAAACCAAAACCCCGTTTTCTCACAAGGAGGCGGGGTTTTTTCTCGTCTGCTTTCCCTCCCTGAAAGCACTGTGTTGGTGAAAAAATCGGATAAGCCACCCTGTTGATATATTTTCCAGGTGTGCTATTATCTGACACACATGCCTAAACAATATACTGAAATTTTGCTGGAGCAAGAGCGGTTTGAACTCAAGCCAAAATCGGGCGGTGGGCTGTTGAACTATGAGGTGTGGGGCTATAAATTAAAAGGCAAGCTAACCGTCACGAGGTACGCCGTAACTTACATCAACCATGCGATATGCCAAGCGGATAATGGGCGCGTCCTCGGTTTCGATAATGCCCATGGCTTCCATCATCGCCACTACATGGGTTCAATTGAGCCAGCCGAGTATGTGAATTATGAAGCGACACTGGAAAGATTTCAGCGTGAATGGCTGGAGATCGTCAATCAATTGGAAAGGAAAAAACCATGACAAAGAAAATCGTTGTTCGCACAGGCGATGTTGCCGGTTTTTTTGACCGCGCAAAAAATGCTGCACAACGTGCCGACCAAGGTGGCGAATTTAATGGCACGGTAACACTATCGTTTGAAGATCCGCAGAAAATGTTCACAGTGCTATCTAATACGCGCCGCCGCCTAATGCAGGAAATTATGCAGGAACCCAAGACTATCAATGAACTGGCTGGATGCCTGCATCGTGACCGCTCTGCTATCACGAAGGATGTGGGATTGCTGGAGCGCATGGGGTTGATTGTTTCACAACGCCAATCAAATCCAGGGCATGGCATTCAGAAACTCGTTAAATCAGTAGCTGCAAGAATCGAAATGGTGGCTACGCTGGAGTAAACCGTGGGGTAAACCGGGGACAGACCACGGTTTTCTACTCAAAACCAAGCTGACGAACCAAAGAAACCGTGGTCTGTCCCCTGTTATTCGCCCTGTTATTCCAGAAACCGTGGTCTGTCCCCTGTTATTAGTGCCCTGTTATTAGTGGTCTGTCCCCTGTTATTAGGGATTGTAGGTCGGGTTTTAACCCGACATGTCGGGCTGAAGCCCGACCTACGTGCGTGCAATTATTCGAAGCCAACAATGCCCGCGAACGCTATCCAAGGGAAACGCCGACGAGTCACCCGCAGGCCAAAGAGGGTGGCAATAGAGTTTGTGCCAGTGCAGTCTGGACTGCGCGTGGTGAAGATCGCAATAATAAGCGTAACTACAAATAACCCTTGACCTCATCATTAAACATAACTACATTAAGTGCCATGCAAATCACATTCGACGAAGCCAAAGACGCGCTGAATAAACCCAGATAGTTCATTAGAAAAAAATTGCGTCATTCCGGCCCTTCGACAAGCTCAGGATAAACTGGCCTCCGGCCAGGCCGGAATCCAGATGATTAAAAATCCCCACGCAAGTGGGACAACAGCTTG
>JBAQCT010000142.1:0-4073 GCA_049294375.1 Gallionella sp.
GCCAGGCGCAACGCGGTGGCGGCGCAATAAATGAATGCGGCAAACCAGCCCCACTTGCCCAGCCCGATCAATGCCCACTCATACATGACCAGGGCGGGTGCGACGCCGAACGAGACCATGTCGGACAGGCTATCGTATTCGGCGCCGAATTCGCTCTGCGTGTGTGTCAGCCGTGCCACGCGCCCATCCAGCCCGTCCAGCACCATCGCGACAAAGATCGCGACAGCCGCAAATTCGAAGCGTACATTCATCGCCTGCACGATGGCGTAGAAGCCGGCGAACAGCGCGCCGGTCGTAAACAGGTTGGGCAACAGATAAATGCCACGCCTGCGTAAATTCATCGGCTTGCGGGTATCGAATTCGTCCATTCAGCTAGATTAACCGTTTTGAGGAAGTATTGCCAAGATAGTAGTGGTTGCCGACACCTTGTCGCCGATGCTGACTTTCACGGCGGCATCCAGCGGCAGGTACACATCCACGCGCGAGCCGAAGCGGATAAAGCCGTAGCGCTGGCCGCGTGCCAGCGTATCGCCCGCCTTGATGTAGCACAGGATGCGCCGCGCGATCAACCCAGCCACCTGTACAAAGGTCACAGTCTGCCCGTCTGCGGTCTTCAGCACCACCGCATTGCGCTCGTTCTCCGAGGAAGCCTTGTCGAGATCGGCATTCACGAACTTGCCGGGAAAATACTGCACCTTCTCCACCGTACCGTCTACCGGGCTGCGGTTGGAATGCACGTTGAACACATTCATGAACACGCTGATCAGGATCGCCTCGCGTTGCCCGTAGGGGTCCTGCGTGCGCTCGACCTTGATGACGCGACCGTCGGCGGGCGACAGCACCGCACCGGCATCCTGCGGAACTTCGCGCGGCGGATCGCGGAAAAATTGCACCACAAACAGCACGATGATCCAAGCCAGCAGTTCGGCGATGCCGCCGACAAGGCCGGATAACACCAGCGCAATGACGATGGAACCGATCAGGAACGGCCAGCCCTCGCGGGCGATGATGGGGTGTGGGTAATTTTTCATTTAAGCCTGGAGCAGGTAGCTTGTGGCTGGTAGCACACAGCCCCTCGGAGGGGAGCTACAGGCTACGAGCCACCAGCTACTAGCTTAGTTCTTCGATTGATCGACCAGTTTGTTTTTGCTGATCCACGGCATCATCGCGCGCAACTGTCCGCCGACTTGTTCGATCGGATGCGCGGCATTCAGGCGGCGGCGCGCGGTCATTTCAGGGTAATTGGTGCGACCTTCCAGAATGAACTGCTTGGCGTAGGAACCGTTCTGGATGTTCTTCAGGCATTCCTTCATCGCGGCACGCGCCTGATCGCCGATCACGCGCTGGCCGGTGACATATTCGCCGTATTCCGCGTTGTTGGAAATCGAGTAGTTCATGTTGGCGATGCCGCCTTCGTACATCAGGTCGACGATCAGTTTCAGTTCGTGCAGGCATTCGAAGTAGGCCATTTCCGGCGCGTAACCGGCTTCGGTCAGCGTCTCGAAACCTGCCTTCACCAGCTCCACCGCGCCGCCGCACAACACGGCCTGTTCGCCGAACAGGTCGGTCTCGGTCTCTTCGCGGAAGTTGGTCTCGATCACGCCGCCCTTGGTGCCGCCGTTGGCTGCCGCATAGGACAACGCGATATCTTTGGCCTTGCCGGACTTGTCCTGAAACACCGCGATCAGCGTCGGTACGCCGCCGCCCTTGAGGTATTCGGAGCGTACGGTATGGCCGGGGCCTTTCGGCGCGATCATGATCACGTCCACATCTTCCGGCGGCACGATCTGGTTGTAATGAATGGTAAAGCCATGCGCAAAAGCCAGCGCCGCGCCTTTTTTCAGATTGGGCGCTATATGCTTGCTGTAGATATCCGGTTGCTGCTCGTCCGGCAGGAGAACCATCACCACATCGGCGCTCTTCACCGCATCGGCAATTTCCGCCACCTGATGCCCGGCATTGGTCGCCTTCTTCCATGACGCGCCATCCTTGCGCAAACCGACCGTCACATTGACGCCCGATTCCTTCAGGTTCTGCGCATGTGCGTGGCCCTGCGAGCCGTAGCCGATGATAGTCACCTGCTTGCCCTTGATCAGGGACAGGTCTGCGTCTTTGTCGTAATAAACTTTCATGTTTCCCTCTTTGTAAAAAATTAGTCGTTAGTCGTTAGTCGTTAGTCGTTAGTCGTTAGTCGTTAGTTGGCGTAGTCCGCTTCGCGGGTTTAACTACAAACTAACGACTAGCGTCTAGCGACTGTTTTTAAAGTTTCAAAATCCGGTCGCCGCGTCCGATGCCCGATGCCCCGGTGCGCACCGTTTCCAGGATCAGGTCGCGGCCAATCGCCTCCAGAAATCCGTCCAGCTTGGCACAGGTATCCGTCAGTTCAATGGTGCAAGTAGAATTCGATTCGTCTATCACGCGCCCATGAAAAATATTCGTCACGCGCTTTATCTCCTCGCACACCGCACTGTCGGCGCGCACCTTGACCAGCATCAGCTCGCGCTCCAGATGTTCGCCCTCGCTCAGGTCGATCAACGCCGCGACATCCACCAGCTTGTTGAGCTGCTTGTTGATCTGTTCGATGACCGCATCCGAGCCGCTGGTGACGATGGTCATGCGCGACAGGGTCGGGTCTTCGGTCGGCGCAACCGACAACGATTCGATATTGTAGCCGCGCGCCGAAAATAATCCCGCCACACGCGACAGCGCGCCCGCTTCATTCTCCATCAGCAAGGAAATAATGTGCCGCATTATAGTTGCTCCGACAGGATAATTTCCGACAACCCCCGCCCGCCCGGAACCATCGGGTAGACATTTTCTGTCGGGTCGGTTCTGAAGTCCATGAACACCAGATCATTCTTGCGCGCAAACGCCTCCTTCAGCGCCGGCTCGACATCCGCCGGTTTCTCGATGCGCATGCCGACATGCCCGTAAGCCTCGGCCAGTTTGACGAAATCCGGCAGCGCGTTCATGTAAGTCTCGGAATAGCGGTTGCCGTGGAAAAATTCCTGCCACTGCCGCACCATGCCCAGATAGCCGTTGTTGAGCGCGATGATCTTGATCGGCAAATGGAATTGCTTGCAGGTGGACAACTCCTGGATATTCATCTGGATGCTGCCCTCGCCCGTCACGCAGGCCACCGTCGCGCCGGGATTGACCATCTGCACGCCCATCGCCGCAGGCAGGCCGAAGCCCATCGTGCCCAGGCCACCGGAAGTCATCCAGCGGCGCGGCTTGTCGAATTTGTAATATTGCGCCGTCCACATCTGGTGCTGCCCGACATCGGTCGTGATGAACGCATCGCCGCCGGTGATCTCATGCAGCTTCTCGATCACGAATTGCGGCTTGATGATTTCGGAGGAATTCTTGTAGCGCAGCCCGCCGCCTATGGCGCGCCATTCGTCCACCTGTTTCCACCATGCGGCCATATCTGTTGTGTTGGACGTCCGGCCACCGCCGCGCAGCACGCCCAGCAATTCATCGAGCACCAGCCTGACGTCGCCAACGATGGGCAAGTCCACCTTGACGCGCTTGGCAATCGAGGAAGGGTCGATGTCGATATGGATGATCTTGCGCGGCACCTCGGCAAAATGCTCGACGTTGCCGATCACGCGGTCGTCGAAACGCGCGCCGACCGCCAGCAGCACATCGCAATGCTGCATCGCCATATTCGCTTCGTAGGTGCCATGCATGCCGAGCATGCCGACAGAGCGCTTGTCGCTGGCCGGGAAACCGCCCAGCCCCATCAGCGTATTGGTGCAGGGAAAGTTCAGCAAGCGCACGAGGTCTGTCAATTGCGCGGAAGCATCGGACAGCACCACGCCGCCGCCCGCATAGATCATCGGCCGTTTGGCTTCCAGCAGCATCTGCGCCGCGCGCCCGATCTGCGCGCTGTCGCCCTTGCCCGCCGGATGGTAGGAACGGATCGTCACGCTGGCCGGGTATTCGAAGGTGGTTTTATGGTTGGATACGTCCTTGGGGATGTCCACCAGCACCGGGCCGGGGCGCCCCGTCTTGGCGAGGTAGAACGCCTTCTTGATGGTCGAGGCGATATCCTTGACATCCTTGACCAG